>JAJDXX010000181.1 GCA_022823055.1 Candidatus Binatia bacterium
AGCGGGAATCCAGGGGTGGTGGGGGATACGGCCGTTTGGCCCCTCCCAACCCCTGGATTCCCGCTTCCGCGGGAATGACGATTCGGGGGTTGGTGCCATTCCATCTTCGTGCGGGGTTTTGACACAGCCTGTTCCGCCGGAATGACGATTCGAGGCGTTGGCGGCATCTCTCTTCCGAGTGCAGTTCTAACACAGCCTGTTTCGCGGGAATGACGGATAGGTGGACAAGGACTTTCGACGGGCCTTGACCGCGAGGGCCTTCAGTCCTTTCCCGTGAGCATCCTACCGGCCGAGCATTCCGTCGATGGACAGCGCTCCCGCGCCGCCTATCAGCAGTGCAAACGCCATCAGGAACAGGGCGAGGCAGTATTCGATGCCCATGCCCTTGCGTCCGCCGCCGGACAGGAAGAAGCCGAATTCCCAGTGACTCTTCCAGATGGCGACGGCCAGGAAGATCATCAACCCCAATGCCAGCGGCCGGGTGAAGAAGCCCAGGATCATTCCGGGCACGCTGAGCGCCTCCGTGAGGATGCCGATGACGCCGATCCACACGGGGATGTTGTACTTGTCGCGCCAGTTGCCGGTCTGCCCCTTGATACCCCTGCCTCCGAGCCAGCCGAAGAGGTGCATCGAGACGTGGGCGGAGAAGGTCACCGCCAGCCCCAGGCGCAGGACGATGAAGGCCATGTTCGGTTCCGTCTGAAAGATCGCGTTCATCCCTGTCCTCCCGCGGGCCGCCTCCATGGCGGCGTCAAGGCGGCGGCGTGCCGCCGCGCCGGCCGGTCTCAGGTCAACCGGCCAGGAACCTCCGGATGGCGGCGTGGGCCGCATCGGGGTTCACGAAGAAATAGCTGTGCCTCTCGCCCTTGAGCTCGACGAATTCCGCTCCCGGAATTCCGGCCGCCAGCACGTCCGCGGCCTGCCGCAAGGACGTGTCGCTGGTGACATTGTGTTCGTCTTCACCCACCAGGATCAGCGCGGGCATGCGGATCTCTCCGAGGCGGTCCTTCACGTCGTGGGCCTGGCGTGCGATCACGTGGCGAAAATACTGTTCCACCGGATTGAGGTGTGCCAGCCGCACCGCCAGATAACCCTCCACGCGATGGGGGTACTTCTTGATGAACGCGTCTGTGAACCCCACGAGGATGCCGTGGTCGCGCAGGTACTGCTTGTACCCCCACTCCACCATCTCCTTGGCGATGCGCAACGGGATGCCCGGCGTCGGGTTAATGGCGCGGCCCGAGGCGCAGATCAGGCTGGAAACCCGGTCGGAATGGTCCAGGGCCATGACCTGGGCCACCGAGCCGCCCATGGAATGGCCGCATACGATGGCATCGCGGGCGCCCAGGTGTTCCAGGATCGCCGCCGCGTCGTCGGCGAAATCGCCGATGCCGTAAGGCTCCGGCGGCCACGTAGACCGCCCGGTGCCGCGGTAGTCGTACAGGATCACCTGATGGTCGCGGGAAAACTCGGGCACTTGGTGGAGCTTCCACACGTCGCAGTGGCACGCGGTCTCGCTCAGGAACAGGAACGGACGGCCCGCGCCGTGGGTTTCGTAGTAGAGGGTGACGCCTTGTCTCTCGATGGTAGGCACGGGGCCTCCTCGGACGCTCGGGGCTCTGCCGGTCGGGGCGGCCGAAAGGCATGCTCCCGAGACCGTGGCGTCCCTTGTCGAAGTGACGCTTCGTTAATCCAACCGGCGTTTCAACGTGGCCGCACCGGGTAGCTCATGGGGGCCACGTCGTCGATGGTCTCGCCCAAGGCGCGCCATTCGGGGACGGAGTCCCACAAAGGCCGCGCGCCTTCCTGGATCTGCGCGAGCAGCTCGGCTTCATCGAAACGCGTAGGACGGCCGCCGTCCAGCAGCGTCTCCCCGTCCACGATGATGGTCTCGATGTCGCTGCCGCTGCCGCCCTCCACAAGAGACTTGATGGGATCGCGCACGGCGCCGAAGTGGGTGCGGCGCAGGTCCACGAGGATCATGTCGGCCTTGGCGCCGGGCGCCAGCCGTCCCAGGTCGTCGCGCCGCAGGGCCTTGGCGGCTCCCAGGGTGGCGGCGTTGTACACGTCGTAGGGCTTGCCGGCGCGGAAGCTTCCTTCCACGAGGCGGCAGGCGAGGCCGGCCAGGCGCATCTCGTGCACCATGTCCTGCGGGAAGGTGTCCGTCCCCAGCACCACGTTGATGCCGCGCTGGCGGTACGCGTCGAAGGACTCCAGCGCGATGCCCATCTTGGCGTACTTGTAGGGTGCATGAGCCACCGAGGCGCCGCTGTCCGCCAGTATCGCCAGGTCGTCGGTGTAGGGGTAGTGGCACCAGGAGTGGTGGTTGTGGAAGACGCAATGGCCCAGGATCACTTCCTCGCCCAGGAAGCCCAGGTCGTGCAGGTACTGGATCGGCGTCACCCCGCGCTGCCGCAGGGTCGCCTGGAACTCCAGTGGGTTCATGGCGGTGTGGAGCTGGATGCCGATGCCGAGCTCTCCCGCGGCGCGCTTCGTGGCCTGGAGCAGCTCGGGCGTGCAGGTGTCGAGTTGTCCGGGATACAGCATGGCGCGGATGCGGCCGTTGTGGGCGCCGTCGTGCTGTTGCGCGTATTCCACGGCTTGCGCCAGCCCCTGTTCGCCGTTGGCCTCGTTCCAGTCCCACTGAATGCGTCCCTGGTCGTCGAGCACATAGGCGGCGCTGCGGTAGCCGGCGCCCAAGTAGGCGCGCGCACCCAGTTCGCCGATCATTTCCGTGAAGCCCTCGATCATGGTTCCGCGGGTGCCCACGTACAGGTTGGTGGTGGCGCCTCCGCGCATGGCGGCCCACACGCCTAACTTCCCCTCGACCGCCGCCCTGGGCGGGGGCCCCATGCCCTTGGCGCCGCGCCGCATGGCCCCGTAGGACAGGAAGTTCATCCCCAGGTAGTCTGTCTTGGTGGCGTCGTTCAGCATGACATGGCGGGCGTTGGTGCCCGCGTGGATGTGGCAGTTGATGAGTCCCGGGCCGATCAGCCGGCCGCGCGCGTCGATGGTGCGGTCCACCGGTCCGTCAAAGCCGTAGCCCACGTGGACGATGCGATCGTCTTCGTAGACCACCACGCCGTCGGGTAAAAGCTCGTGGCCGCGGCCGTCGTAGCCTACCACCCAGCCGCCCTGAATGAGTGTCTTCATGGTTGGTTCACCTCGTGATGCCGTCCCGGTGTGCTGTACTCGAAAGATGCGCGGACTGTCAAATACGGTGTCCTGTCCGCTTCACCCCGGCTCGCTTCCGAAGAGAGAAAGGGTCGGAGGCGCCACGGCGCTCCCGGCGAGCCGGGCCGACAGGTTCGTGAGGCGGCGCGTGGAGCGGGCGTTCCTCACCGCCATGCTCAGGGCGCGAGGCTGGCCGATGACGACCACGAGACGCTTGCCGCGCGTCACCGCGGTGTAGATCAGGTTGCGCTGCAGCAGCAGGTAGTGCTGCATGGCCAGCGGGATAACCACCGCCGGGTACTCGGAGCCTTGGCTCTTGTGCACCGAGGTGGCGTAGGCCAGGGCGATCTCGTCCAGCTCGGTGAAGTCGTAGGGCACGGTGCGGTCGTCGAACACGACGTGGAGCTGGCCCTCGTCCAGGTCCACCCGCGCCACCTGTCCGATGTCGCCGTTGAAGACTTCCTTGTCGTAGTTGTTGACGGTCTGGATGACCTTGTCCCGCGGCGCGTAGCTCCAGCCGAAGCGGCTCACTTGGGGTTCGGCGCCGGCGTTCAGGCGTTTCTGCAGCTCCACGTTGAGTGAGCGCGTGCCCAGGCTGCCGCGGTTCATGGGGGTCAGCACCTGGATGTCCCGGATGGGGCTCAGGCCGAAGCGCTTGGGAATGCGCTCGGTGACCACCTGGAACAGCTTGTCGTGGATCTCTTCGGGGGAGTCGGCCGGGATGAAGTAGAAGTCCTGCAGCTCGCCGCCGTCCGGGGTCTCGACGGGCCTGCCGTCGTTGATGCGGTGGGCGTTGACCACGATGCTGGAGGATGCCGCCTGCCGGAAGATCTCGGTGAGCCGCACCGTCGGCACCTGCCCGGATTCGATGATGTCCTGCAACACCGCGCCCGGCCCCACCGAGGGAAGTTGGTCCACGTCCCCCACGAACAGCACCGCGGCGTGGTCGGGCACCGCCTTGAGAAGCTGGTTCATCAGCAGTACGTCCACCATGGACGCCTCGTCCACCACCAGCAGGTCCACGTCCAGGGGGTCGGCTTCATCCTTGCGAAAGCCCATCTGCCTCGGATCGAACTCCAGCAGGCGGTGAATGGTCCGTGCCTCGGCCCCGGCGGACTCCGACAGGCGCTTCGCCGCGCGCCCGGTGGGGGCGCACAGCAGCACCTGGGCGCGCCGCGCCACCACCAGCTTGAGGATGCTGTTGACGATGGTCGTCTTGCCCACCCCCGGTCCGCCGGTCAGCACCGTGACCTTGCCGTCGAGCACGGTTTCCACCGCCCGGCGCTGCGATTCCGACAGGCTCAGGCCCGTGGCCTGCTCGACCCATGGAATCGCCCGTGCGCCGTCGGCCTTGCCCCACGGCGGGGCGCCGCGCAGGAGCCGCCGCAGATGGCCGGCCACTCCGGCCTCGGCGCGGTAGAGCGGGGTCAGGAAGAGCGCTGGCGCGCCGTCCACCGGCTCCGCCACGAGGTTCTCCGCCGCCACCTCCAACCCGATGGCCTGCTCCACCAGCGCGGGCGCCACTTCGAGCAGCTCCACCGTGCGCTCCATCAGGTCCGGCCGGGCGCCCGCGCAGTGGCCTTCGGCCGAAAGCTCCCAGAGCACGTGGTGGAGGGCCGCGCGGATGCGGATCACCGAATCCTGTGGGATGCCGAGCTTGCGCGCGATGACGTCCGCCGTGAGGAAGCCGATGCCGTGGATGTCCAGGGCCAGGCGGTATGGGTTCTCGCGAATGCGTTCGATGGCGTTGTCGCCGTACACCCGGTAGATGCGCGCCGCGCGCGCGTTGCCGATGCCGTGGGAGTGCAGGAATACCATGATCTCCCGGATGGCCTTCTGCTCGCGCCACGCCTCGACCACGCGCTCCTGCCGCTTGGCGCCGATGCCCTCCAGCGTGCGCAGCCGGTCTGGGTCCTGCTCGATGACGTCGAACACCTCGGCGCCGAACTCCTTGACGAGCTGGTGCGCGAAATGCGGGCCGATGCCCTTGATCAGCCCCGAGCCCAGGTACCTCTCGACTCCTTCGAGGGTGGTGGGGGGAATGACTCTCAGGGTGGCCGCCCGGAACTGGAGGCCATAGGTGGCGTCGTTCACCCAGCCCCCCTGGCAGTCGATCTCCTCGCCCGCGTTCACCGCGCCCGCGTTGCCCACCACCGTCACCAGGTCCCGCTGGCCGCGGGCCTTCACCTGCAGGACGCAAAAGCCGCTGTCCTCGCTGTGAAAGGTGACCCGCTCGACGACCCCCTGAAGCTGTTCGGTGGTGGTCGAGGGCTGCCTGACTGCCTTGTCCCACATCGGGTCGATTCCGGACCTTGCAGCTCTGCTCGCGCGCTCAATCGTTGCCGCGGAATATCCTGAGTCCGCGGTTGATGAGTTGCTCGATCGGGTCTTCGGCTTGTTGCATGGTTTGCGGCTTCTCCTGTTCGTGCTTTGGTGCTTCGGGAGGAGCGTGGAGCGGCGTCCGGGTTTGCGGCGATTCGACGGCGCTCTCCTTCGGCGCCAGCTTGGCCTTTACCCCGGGGAAGACGTCCAGCAGCCTTCCCATGCGCGCGCCCAGGCCTCCTTGAAGCAGGCGGGCCACCAGTTGGCTCCCCGGCCTCACCCGGACATCCGGCAACGCGCCGTCGACGGCAAAGGGCAACTCGATCTCGCCCTGGCCGTTGGTCAGGACGCCAAGCCGGGAAGGGGGTACCAAGTCGGCGGACAGTTCCCGCGAGAGGGTCAGTACCCCGCTGCCCTCGGTGACGCCGCCGAAGTCCACCGAGCCCTGGCCCACCACGCCGTAGTCCCTGGTCTTGAGGGTGACGCGCCCGACCATCACTTTCCCGCCCTTGGCTTCGAACTCCCCGTCGAGTTGTTCCAGGGCGGTGGTGCCGCGCGCGAAGATATGCGGATAGCGGTCTTTCAGGCCGCGACTGAATAGCTCACTCAAGCCCTGGATCCCGGTAATGCCTTCGAGGGCCCGCTCGGCCAGATTGAACTTCAGCAAGCGACCTCCAACGACCGCGGCCGTGGCGGTTCCGGCGAGCGTGGGCTTGATGGCGTCCCAGGCGCGCCCTTCTCCGGTGACGCTCAGATCACCCTCCAGAGTCCCCTCCACCGGAGGGAGGCCGGCGGCGCCTTCGAGGTAGGTGCCGATGTCGATGCCGCGCACACGCAACGCCGCCTCGAACGGGAAAGGGGCGTCCCGGAGTTGTGTGCGTCCATTGGCTTCCAGTGTACCGTCGAGAGTCTTGAGACGCAGGGATTTCAATACGAGCCACGGTTCCGCCGCCTCGACGGTGGCCGCGAGGTCCGTGAAATCGAGTCCCGGAAGCTTTCCCCGCGACCGATAGTGGAGCACGGCGCCGGCAACTTCGACGCGCGTGACCGTGACCTCCCGGCGCAGAAGATGGAGCTTGAGCGCGACTTGCATTTCCGGAGCCCCGAAAAAGCGTCCGGAGCCCGAGGCAGCGTCTTCGGAAACGGTGAGGCCGAGGATACGGACACGGATCCCGCCTCTCAGCTTGACGTGCATACGATCAAAGTCGATGGCGCGGCCGGTGCGCCGTGCGGCCGCGGCGACGATCCGGTCCTTGTTCCAGGTGATGATCGTGTCGATATTGTAGAGCGCCCAACCTAGCAATGCGGCGGCAACTATAATAAGCACCATCAACGCGATGAGGAGACTGCGCATGAAGGCGTCCGGTTCCCTGGACGCTCAATCTACACCATCGCGGCGCGGAACTGAAGGTAGGTTTTTCGGCTCACCCCTGGCGATCCTTGATGCCACATGGTTGCGCCGCGACGGAGGCTGCCCTTGAAACGCTTTGTAGCCGAACGCAGGGTGGAGTTCGCCGACTGCGACTCCGCCCGCATCGTGTTCTATCCCAACTTCTACAAGTGGTTCGACCGTGGCACGGAACGCCTGTTCGCCTCCGTGGGACTGACCTACCGCGCCATGGAGGAACGCCACGGCGTCATCGGTCTGCCGCTCCTGGAAACCGGCGCCAAGTATCTGCGTCCCTGCCGCCACGGAGAGCGGGTGCGCCTGGAGAGCTGGGTGGACTCCTGGCGCGAGAAGGTGTTCGTGGTGCAGCACCGCATCGAGTGCGAGGGCGAGCCGGCCGTGGAGGGCTACGAGACCCGCGCCTGGGCGGCCCTCGCGGAAACAGAACCCCGGTCCATGCGCGCGGTCGCTATTCCCGCGTCCGTCAGGGAACTGTTTCTGTAGTGGAACCCATCGACTCCCGGAGCAGTGAGCGTTGGGCGCGCCGGCTCAACTATCTGGCCGGTGCCTGCGTCTCCAGTTCCATGAGCGCGGCCGTCACCTATGTGCCGCTCTACATGAAGAGCCTGGGCTCTTCGTACTTCCTCAGCGGCCTGCCCTTGGGGGTGCGCGCCATCGGCCGGTTCGCCTTCGACTCCGCGGCCATCGTCGTGGCGGGGCGCGGGGTTCGCCCGCAGATGATTCTTGCGCTGGGGGTCACTTTCACCGGTCTGGCGTTGCTGGCTTGTGCTTTGTTCCCCAGCGCCTACCCCGTTACCGCGGCGTTCTTTTTCATCGGCGCCGGCGTGGCGTGGGTGCAGATTGCGCTGCGGCAGATCGTGTTCGAGGGCGCGCAGGCGGGCCGGCGAGGACGCGCGCTGGGAATCCTGAGCCTCTTCCTCGCCTCGGGCCCCATCGTGGGCATAGCGGTCGGCGGCTTCGTCTCCGAGCATCTGGGATACCGCGTGCTGTTCGCCTTGGGGGCGGGCGCCGTTCTGTGGCTGCCGCTGCTGCTGGTGCGGCTCACGCCGCGCGAGAAGACGCCCGAAGGCAGGAAGGGGTCGCTGCATGGGCGCGTGATCCGGGAGATCCTGCGCACCCCCGGCGCGGGGCTGCTGTGCGCCTCGAGCTTCTTCTCCCTTTTCTATCAGCCGGCGCGGGCGCTGGCGCTGGCGTTCTATGCCACCGAGTCCCTGGGCCTGTCGCTCAGCTCCTACGGCATCATGCGCGGCATCAGCCAGCTCGGCAACGTGAACGGGCGCTTCTTCGGCGGACTGTGGACCGACCGCTCGGGCGTCGGCGCGTGCTTGGCCGCCGGCTACTTCATCTCGGCGGCGGGCTACGCGCTGGTGCCGTGGACGACGGACTTCTGGTCGCTCCTGGTCGTGCACACCGCCGTCGGCGCCGGCGCCGGCATGGTGAACCTCGCGGGCCAGGTGGGGATACTGTCGCTGTTCCCGTCTTCCATGCGCGGGCAGGCCATGGCGCTCCACCGCGCGGTGGGGGACGTGGGACTGTTCCTGGGCCCCATGGTCGTCACCGCCGGCCTGGACGCCTTCGGCTTCTTCCCGGTGTTCATGGGCCTGGCGGCGCCGCCGCTGGCGTTCGGGTTATGGACGGTGCTGGGAAGGGCGCTGCCACGCGCGGATGCGTTCCTGGACCCTTAAGGCCGCTAGCCGAGGTGGGGCACCACGTCTTCGGCGAGCAACTCCAGATGCTCCATCTCGTCGAAGGCGGGGTTGAGGAGCAGGTGCCGGGCGCCGAAGCCCACCACCTGGTTGAGCTTGTCGATGACCTCCTGGCGCCCGCCCCAGACGCACACCTGCGAAGCCATGTCGGCGTTGCGGTAGCGCACGGCGAAGAACTCGCGCAGGCGCCGTTCCGCCCGGTCGCGGTCGTCGTCCACGGCGAGGTAGACGCGCTTGGAGATGGCGAAGGTGGCCGGGTCCCGCTTGGCCTCGTCCAGCAGGCGCACGATGCGCCCGTGCTCCTTGACGAAGCGGTCGGTGCCCGAGGACCCCGCGCCCATCCAGCCGGCGCCGTAGGTCACGGCCCGGCGCAGCGCGGGCTCGGCGTGGCCGCCGAACCAGAGCGGAAAGGGCTGCTGCAGCGGCTTGGGCTCCATGGCCACGTCGGTGAAGTTCCAGAATCGCCCTTCGAAGCTGACCCGCTCCTGGCTCCACAGCGCCTGCATGACCTTGATGCCTTCCACGAAGCGGGTCACGCGGTGCTCGGAAGGGTAGCCGAAGACCGTCTCGGGCTCGGGCCACATGCGCCCGCGGACGCCTCCGAGGCCGATGCCGGGCACGATGCGCCCGCCGCTCAACTGGTCCAGGCTGGCGAGGCTCTTGGCCAGCTGCAACGGATTGCGCAGCACGGTGAGCAGCACCGAGGCGCCGATCCTGAGGCGGGAGGTGGCCGCGGCCACGTAGGTCATCAGGGTGACCGGCTCCAGCATGGAGAAGTTGCTGAGGATGCGCTCCTGGGTCCAGAGGCTGTCGTAGTCCAGTTCCTCGGCCCGGGCCACGAATTTCTTGATGTGGTCGGTGTCCACGGGTCCGCCGATGAACACCTGGGGGATCTCGATGCCGCAGGGGATGTGGCCGTCTGCCATTTCGTTACCTCGCGGCTTCCCGGATGGCGCGGGCGATGCGTTCTTCCGATGGGCCGATGTATTCCTCGAGCGATTGACTGTAGGGGACCGGCACGTCCAGCGTCGCCACCCGGCGAATGGGTCCCTTGAGCTTGTCGAAGCCGCTCTCGGCGATGCGCGCGGCGATCTCCGCGGCCACGCCGCAACTCTGGTGCGTCTCGTCCGCGATCACCACCCGGCCGGTCTTCTCCACCGAGGCCATGACGGTGTCGAGGTCGAAGGGCACCAGGGTGCGCGGGTCCACCACCTCCACGTCGATGCCGTCGGATGCGAGCGCTTCGGCCACGGCGAGGGCACGCTGGACCGTAAAGGAAGTGGCGATCAAAGTCACGTCGGCGCCGGGGCGTTTTACGTCCGCCTGTCCCAAGGGGATGCGTTCGCCGTCCGGCACCGGCCCTTCGGTCTCGAAGAGGTTGGAGTGGTCCACGAAGACCGTGGGGTTGTCGCTGGCCACGGCCGCCTTGAGGAGGCCTTTCACGTCGCGTGGCGAGGACGGGAGCACGATCTCGAGCCCCGGACAGTTCCACAGCATCGCCTGGGGGCTGGCGGAGTGCTGCGCCGCGCCGCCGCCTCTGAGGCCGTGGAGCATGTGGAACACGACGGGCGCGCGCACCTGGCCGCCGGACATGTACAGGACGTTGGCCGCCTCGTTTACCACCTGGGGCCAGGCTTCGAACAGGAAGCTGCCCGTGGTCACGTCCACCACCGGCCGCAATCCCGCCATGGCGGCGCCTGTGGCCAGCCCGCAGAAACCCAGTTCGGAAATGGGCGGCGCCGCCACGCGCTCGGGCCAGGCCTTCTCGATGGCCGCGAACTTGAGCCGGTGCGGGCTCAGGCTGAAGAACGTCCCCCCGATGAGGTGGACGCGCTCGTCTTCCTCCATTAGCTCGCGCAGGGCTTCGAGCTTTGCCTCGTGGTATTTCAGGTTTCGCATTTCGGTTCAGTCGTTGACGGGGTCGTTGTTGCCGGCCCTCCATCCATCACCAACCCCTCGAATCGTCATTCCCGCGGAAGCGGGAATCCATGCGGGGAGAGGCGGGGAAATACGCTGTTTTGCCCCTCTCCACCCCCGGATTCCCGCTTCCCAGGTTGTGTCAAAACACGACTCGGATTGGATATCGCACCGACATTCCATACCGTCATTCCCGCGGAAGCGGGAATCCAGGCAGGGTGAGGCGGGGAATACGCCCCCTTGGCCCCTCTCCACCCCTGGATTCCCGCTTTCGCGGGAATGACGATTCGGGGCGTGGTGCCATTTTCGTGTCCGAGCAGAGTTTTGACACAGCCTGTTCCGCGGGAATGACGTTCTGTTAAGTAGTTGCGTTATGAGTTTTGACACAGCTTGTTCCGAGGGAATGACGACTCGAAGGGTTTCTGGCTCACGAGTCTTGACACGGCCTGGGAAGCGGGAATCCATGGTCGGGGCGGGGAATCGTCGGGCTCTACACGAACACGTCGGTTTCGGCTTCGGCGAGATCGGGATACGGGCTGTCGAAGGCGAAGTCGACGGCCGCGGCGATCTGTTCCACCACCGACCGGTTGATGGCCTCCAACTCGCCCCGGTCCGCGTGGCCGTTCTCCACCAGTTCGCGCATGAACCGGAGCACCGGATCGCTGTCCCGATACCAACCGCGCACGTCCTCCGGCGCGCCGGACACGTCCCATGCCAGTTCCACCGTGGTGGGCGCCTTCACCACCGGCCAGTTGGTCTCGCTGCCCGGCCAGCGCACCGTCAGGGTCTCGATGAAGCGCGGGCCGTCGCCCGACCGGATCGCGTCGATGTTCTCGCGCAGTGTTTCGTGGACCACGCCGGCGTCGGTGCCGTCCACCTGCACCGCGGGAATCTTGTAGGCCTTGGGCAGATCGGTGAGCGGGTAGGCCGCCATGGTGGACGACTGGGCCGCGCCCACCGCGTTGCCCGCGCCGTACTTGCCGTTGTTCTCGCACAGGAACAGCACCGGCAGCTTCCACAGTGACGCCAGGTTGAAGGTTTCCGGGATGGCGCCTTCCTCGAGCGCACCGTCGCCGAACAGGCACACGGCGATCTGTCCGGCGCCCCGGCTCCTGGCGGCGTAGGCGGCGCCGGCCCCCAGCGGCAGGATGCCCCCCACCACGCCCGAGCACTGGAGGAACCCCAGTTCGCGCGGGCTCGTGTGGAACGAGCCGCCCTTGCCCCGGTTGTAGCCGTCGCGCCGGCCCAGGATCTCCGCCAGGAGCCGTCCGGGATCGCCGCCCCGCGCCAGGATGTGGCCGTGGTTCCGGTGGGTGGAGAACAAGAGGTCGTCGGCTCGGAGCAGCGAGATCGCCGGCACCCCGGTGGCTTCCTGGCCGATGTAGACGTGGTAGTGGCCGCGGAAGCGCCCCTCGTGGTGCAGGCCGATAAGGCGTTCCTCGAAGTGCCGGATGAGCAGCATCCTCCGGCACTGGTCCAGCAATGTTTTCTTGGGGATGTCGGGGAGCATTTCGGCAACCGGTATAGGCCATCGGGCCGCGGATGCCAAGCCCTCTTCAACACGACGTCGAAGGGTCGCCGATGGCGACGGCGCTGTTTGACAAGCCTACCGGGGCGGGCTAATCACGGTGCGAGCAGAGAGAGGAACGAAACATGACGCTTGAGAACAAGGTCGCCGTCGTTACCGGCGGCGGACAGGGCTTGGGCCGGGCCATCACCCTGGAGCTGGCGCGCGCGGGCGCGCGGGTGGTCGTGGCCGACATGAACCCGGACACCGCCGCGGCCGTTGCCGCCGAGGTCGCGGACGCCGGCGGCGAGGCGCTGGCGTTGCAGGTGGACGTGGCCGATGAGGCCTCCGTGGCCGCGTTGCGGGATGGCGCCTGGGGACGCTGGGAGCGCGTGGACATCCTGGCGGCCAACGCCGGCCTGTATCCGAGTTCCATGGTGGTGGACATGCCCGAGGAAGAGTGGGACCGGGTGCTGGACGTGAACGTGGGCGGTCAGTTCCTGTGCGCACGAGCGTTCGCGCCGGGGATGAAGCAGCAGGGCAGCGGGCGCATCATCTGCACGGCGTCGTCCATCGCCTACAAGGGCGCCGCCGGCCACTCCCACTACGCCGCGTCCAAGGCCGCGACGCTCGGTTTCGTGCGCGGGCTGGCCCGTGAGCTGGCGCCCCACGGCATCACAGTGAACTCGGTGGCGCCCGGGACCGCCAACACCGCCATGCCGCGGCAGCACCGCTCCGAGGAATCACTGCGGCAACGGGGCGCGCAAACGCCGCTGGGCCGCATCGCGGAACCGGAGGACATCGCCAACACCGTAGCCTTTCTCGCCAGCGACGCGGCCGCCTACATCACCGGGCAGACCCTGGTCGTCAACGGCGGAGACTTTATGATTTGACCTCCGGACCTGCTGCCGGAGCCCCCCTGACCTGGAAGGGAAGATCTCATGTTGAGAAAGAAGGTGTGTCTCGTCGGCTACGGCTCCACGGAATACTCACGCAAGTCCGACCGGCCGCTGCTGTCGTACTACGCCGAGGCGATGCAGAACGCCATGGCGCAGACCGGTCTCACCAAGAAGGAGATCCACGGGTTCTCCATGGTGACCCAGGCGAGCCCCGACTATTCCCCCTACGTGGCCGAGCAGTTGGGCCTGGAGCTCGACTGGGTGCTCAACGGCGATTGCGGCGGCGCCGGCGCGGTGTGCGCCATCCGGCGCGCGGCGGACGCCATCGAGGCGGGCTACCTGGACGTGGCCTTCATCGTCGCCGGCAACGCCTTCGACAAGAACGTCGCCCATCAGCGGGTGCTGGAGTACCAGCGGGCCAACTACGTCGACGTCTACGGCTACGGCGGCCCCAACACGCTGTTCGCGCTGGTGCAGCGCCGCCACATGGAAGAGTACGGCACCACCCTGGAGCAGATCGGCAAGATCGCCGTGAGCCAGCGCTTCAACGCCGGGCCCAATCCCCAGGCGCTCCTGCGCACCCCCATGACCATCGAGGATTACCTGAACTCGCGCCTGATCTCCGACCCCATCCGGCTGTTCGACTGCGTGATGCCGTGTTCCGGCGGCGAGTGCGTGGTGGTGGCCTCGGAAGAGCGCGCCAAGCAGATCACCGACAAGCCCATCTACCTGGTGACGGACGCCGAAAAGATCGGCTTTCAAGCCTCCAACATGCTGCCGGACAAGACCGTCACCGGCATGAGCGTGGTGGGCGAGCACCTGTTCTCGGAGATGAGCCGGGACAACATCGACCTTCTGGCCATCTACGACGACTATCCGATCGCGGTCATGATGCAACTCGAAGACCTGGGCTACTGTGCCAAAGGGCAGGGCGGCCCGTTCGTCGACGACCATGACCTGACCTTCGCCGGTGACTTTCCCGTGAACACCGGCGGCGGCGAGATCTCGGTGGGGCAAGCGGGGCTGGCCGGCGGCATGCTGCACGTGGTGGAAGCGCTGCGGCAGTTGCGCGGCGAGGCCGGCGACCGGCAGGTCTCGGCGGCCCAGACGGCGCTAGTCACCGGCATCGGCTGGCTGTCCTACGCGCGCAATCTCAACACTACCGCGGCGCTGATCCTGGAGAGGAGGTCCTGATGGCCGGCAAGAGTCTTCCCGCCGTCAATTCGATCGATCGCGAGTTCTGGGAGGGAGCCGCCAAGGGCGAGCTGCGACTCCAGAAATGCCGAGCCTGCGGCAAGATGCAGTTCTTCCCGCGCATCGCCTGCACCGATTGCCTCGGTGGCGACCTGGAGTGGGTGCCCGTAAGCGGCAAGGGCAAGGTGCACACCTTCTCCCTCTGCCGGGTGCCCCGCAACCGCGCCTTCATGGACGAGGTGCCCATCTACGTGGCCGAGGTGGAGCTGGAGGAGGGCGTGCGCATGGTCACCCGCATCGTCGGCGACGACCGCGACCAGGTGACCCTCGGCGCCCCGGTCACCGTCACCTTCATGGAGACCGAGGATCCCGACATCAAGCTGCCGGTGTTCGAACTCGTAGCATGAGCAAACCCGTATTTGAGGATCTGTTCGCATTCTCGGGTCGCAGGAACAGGAAAAGTTACAACCTGTACCAAGTCGCCATGGCGTTGATCGGCGGCCTCGGCGAGTTGATGGTGGCGTCGGGGGAGGTCGCCTTAGCCGTGATAGGCGTACTCGTTCTCTTTGCTCTCGGGTTGTCGCAGATAGCCGTGATAACCCAGAGGTTCAGGGATTTCGGCTGGACGGGTTGGAGTATCGTTGTTTTCCCTGGACTGGTTCTCCTCGTTGTCCTTGCGTTTTCGTTCGACTGGGGTGTCGGTTTGGTGTGGCTGGCGATTGCGGCGAGCATCGTTGTCACACTGGCGCTCATGTGCGTACCGGGCAATCGAGGCGACAATCTCTACGGCCCCGACCCGCTCAGATGAGACTGACCGCGCGCCGTGGAGATGGCCACGGGAGTGGACGCGCCGATCAAACGCATATCCCGTATGGCAACCGTCGAAATCTACAGCAAGTCCTGGTGCCCGTATTGCCGCATGGCCAAGCGGCTGCTG
The DNA here is from genome assembly GCA_022823055.1 of Candidatus Binatia bacterium. Lineage (GTDB taxonomy): Bacteria > Desulfobacterota > Binatia > UBA9968 > JAJDTQ01 > JAJDTQ01. The sequence goes on from JAJDXX010000181.1 coordinate 15,065, forward strand.
GAGGAGAAGGGTCAGGAGTTCGTCGAGTTCGACGTGGAGTTGGACCCCGGCAAGTACGACGAAATGCTGGAACGGTCCCGGGGACGTTGGACCGTTCCGGAGATCTTCATCGACGGCGAACTGATCGGCGGCTTCGACGAGTTGCGGGCCCTGGAAGCCAGCGGCCGGCTCGACGAGATGCTCGAGTCCTGAAACGATCGTCGCCGTGAGGCGAATCAGCAACTCCCCTTGATGAAATCCGCCACCCGCTCCCCGATCATCATGCAGGTCACGTTGGTGTTGGCATGGGTGACCGTGGGCATGATGGAGGCATCCGCCACTCTCAGATTGTCGATGCCGTGAACCCTTAGCTGCTCGTCCACGACCGTCATGTTGTCGGACGCCGGCCCCATGAGACACGTCCCGGCCGCATGGTGGTAGCTGTCGAGGGTCGAGCGCGCCCACCGGCCCCAGTCCTCGCCGCGTTTGGGCTGGATCGGCGGGCCGTAGTATTCGGGCATGTCGCCGGTCTGGGTCAGCAGGTCGAGGAACTCCATGGTCGCCACCACGGCCGCCACGTCGCCGGGATGCTCCAGCATCCGCGCGTCCACCCCCGGCAGCTCGTGCGGGTCGGCGCTTTGGAGGAAGACCCGGCCACGGTTCCGTTGCTCCAGCAGCGCGGCGGAGATGTTCAGCGTCCGGCCCACACCCTCCAGTACGGTGGGCGGTCGCATGAAGACGTGGAAATCGCCCGTCTCCCGCGACGGGTCGCTCTTGGTGATCAACCGGAACGGCGGTACCACCCAGTCCACCTCGAAGCCGCCGCGTCCCTCGAAGCTCATGTGCAGCATGGCGTGGTCCTGGTAGTTCTCGCCCACGCCGGGCCGGTCGTGGAGCACGTCGATGCCGTGCCGCTCCAGTTCCGCCGCCGGTCCGATGCCGGAGAGCATCATGATGTGGGGGCTGTGAAACGCCCCGGCGGTAAGCACCACCTCGGCGCCCGCCGCGGTGTGCCGCTGTCCGTCCTTCTCGTAGTTCACCCCCCTAACGCGGTTGCCCGACAGGGAAAGCGAAACCACCGGAGCCTCGGCGATGACGGTGAGATTGGGCCGGCCCCGGGCTGCCTCCAGGTATGCGACCGTGGTGGACTGCCGCATGCCGTCCTTGATGTTGTAAGGGGACGTGCAGAGACCCCAGGGATTGGGGTCGTTGACGTCGCCTTGCGGCAGCCCGAGTTCGCGGGCCGCGTCCATGAAGACCTGCACCGCCCTGGGGACCTCCTGGCCGAAGAGGTAGTGTCGCTCGAAGTAGAGCGGCCCGCCGTGACCGTGATCGGGGCTGTCGGGGTTGTCCTGGTCGTTCTCGAGGCGTTTCAGGACCGGCAGGACGTGCTCCCACGACCACGAAGGGTTCCCGGCCGCGGCCCACGCGTCCATGTCCGCCTTGATGGGACGGATGACCGACATCACGTTCACCGAGGAGCCGCCGCCCATGATCTTCCCGGCCAGGGAATAGAAGGTGCTGCCGTCGACCCTGCGCTCCGAGGGATACATGTTGATGTAGGGCGTCTCCAGCAGGAGCCGCACCCGTCCCGCCGCCTGCGCCACCAGCTCGGGGATCGGCAAAGGATCGGGGCCGGCCTCCAGCAGCAAGACCTTCCGGTTCGGGTCCTCCGAAAGACGCGCCGCCGCCGCACAGCCCGCCGAGCCGCCCCCGACCAGAATCACATCGTATTCGTTTGCCATGACATTCCCTTCCCGTTCCGCGCCGTTGTTCCCTTTCCCGTATCAACTCCGCGGTCGCCGTTCAACAACACGCGTTGCGCGTCTTTTTTTCTTGACACCGGCTCGCGGCGGACCTAGACTCGAATTGTCTCGTTCGCGAACGGACAAGAGCCCGAAACCCACGCGCGACGGTTCCGGGCTCGGTCATCAAACCACCAGGAGGTGTCAGATGACGAAAAACAATCCGCCCGACACGGGACGCCCGCTTTAAGCGGGCAGACGGGGTTTCCCCGGAGGTTTGCCGAAAACGGCTACCGGCTGACCGTCCCGACTCAGGTGTTGGACAACACGGCTTTAACGCCGTCATACGTGAGGGGAAAAGGCAGCACAGGACAGCAATCCCGGAAGCTCGTTGACGGCAACCCGCGGCAGGGGAGCCGGACAAGAAAAGATACGCATCGACCGGCGTGGATGAACGCCGGGAGCGGGCTCCTCTCGGGAGGGGGAGCCCGCTTTTCTTTGTGAGATACGTTCAGGATCTGAGCGAGGCAGAAAGATGACGCAAGAGGCAACCGAGATCTCCGGCTATCACGCCCACGTCTACTACGACCCCGATACCAAGGAGGTGGCGGGGCGCGTCCGCGAAGGGCTTGGCGACCGTTTCGACGTCGTCCTGGGGCGCTGGCACGACGTCCCCGTGGGTCCCCATCCCAAGGCCATGTACCAGGTCGCCTTCGCCCCCGACGAGTTCGCCAAAGTGGTCCCCTGGCTCTTGCTCAACCGCGAAGGCCTCGACATCCTGATCCACCCCAGCACCGGCGAGCACGTGGGCGACCATCGCGACCGATCCTTGTGGCTGGGAACGCGGCTGCCGCTGAGGCTGGGGAAGCTGAACTGAACGACGGAATGCCGTATTACTGGAGTCCGCCGTCCCGCACCCGCAGCTTCGCTTCGATGAACTCCTTGTGCGAGACGCCGATGAGGTTGGCGATCTTGCGGACCAGGTACTCCTCGTGCTTGTCGACGTTGGCGTCGGCGTAGGCCACGGCCCAGAGGTACTCCACGACTTTCCGCTTCTGCTCCTGGGAGAAGCCGGTCTTGATGAGAGAGGTGAACTGGTAGTGGTCGATGGCGTCGTCGGCTTCGGCCTCGGCTAGTTCCATCAACTCGTGGGTTTCCTCTTCGGTGAGTTCGAACTTGTCCCGGAGCGCTCCGAGAACCACGGCGCGCTCGCCCTCCGTGCACTCGACGTCGGTGCGCATCATCTCCACGAGCAGGGCGCCGGTGGCCACCTGGAGCCGGTGCTGGTCCGACTGGCGCACATCGCGGTGGCCGGGATCGATCTGGTTCACGAAGAACCGTTGGATGGCCGCGAGCATCAGCCGCCGTTCCCGTTGAGAAACCGCACCTGGTAGTCCCTCCACTTGTCCGCCGGACGGGTGATGTCGCCCGTGTAGGTGCCGAAGCGGCCGCGCCTGCGGTCGCGGAAGTAGAGTCTCAGGGTCTGCTCGACCACCGGAAACGCGATCTCGTCCCAGGGAATGTCCTCCTCGCGGCACAGGCGCACCTCGAGGCTCTCTTCGCCCGCGCCGAACTTGCGCTCGCGCAGGCTGCCTCGGAACATGACGTAGACCTGGTTGATCTGGGGCAGGTTGATGAGGGTGTAGAGCTCCGAGATATCCACGTCCGCCAACGCTTCCTCGCGGGTCTCGCGAGCGGCGCCCTCGATGGTGGTCTCGTAGTCCTCCAGGAACCCCGCGGGAAGGGTCCAGTAGCCGTAGCGGGGCTCGATGGCGCGGCGGCACAACAGAATGGTGTCGCCCCACTCGGGGATGCAGCCCACAACGATTTTCGGATTCGTATAATGGATGGTGTTGCAGGAGCCGCACACGTGGCGGGGCATGTTGTCTCCATCCGGAATGCGGAACTCCACGGGGGCGGCACAGGCGCTGCAGTAGTTCATCACCCACCCTCTCGCCGGCTTTGCCGGCAGACGCCGCGGGGCTGGTGTCCGCGCGGGTTGCCGGCACGATTACTATAGGGTCATACCCCGGCAGCGTCAAACTTCGGCAGAGCCGCGCTTTCGTGCTATACACGGTCCGACGGGAGACACCGTGTCCACTCCAGTTGAACGCCTTGAAGCATGGTTCCGGGAAGCCGCGCCCGCGGTGAGTTTCTGCTCGCTGCGCTACGTGAGCGAGCGTTCCGAGCACGTTTCCGTGCGGCGCGGGGTGGTGGAGCCCATCGCGTCGGGAGACGATGCCGGCATTATGATCACGGTGGCGGACGGCGGGGGCCTGGGCTACGCGGGCACGTGCGATCTGAGCCGCGCGGGCCTCCAACGGGCTCTGGAACGCGCCCGGGACTGGGCGCGGCGGACCGAGAAGTGCGCCGTGACGGACTTCGCCGCCGCGACGCTTCGGGAGGTGCGCCAGGGCGAGTACCGCACGCCGGTGGCGCTTCCCTGGGACTCGATGTCGTTGCCCGACAAGATCGGTCTCTTGCGGGAACAGAGCGAGCGGCTGCACGCGGACCCGCGCATCGTCGACTGGGACGCCTCCCTGTGGCACACGGAGACCGAAACCCTGTACCTGACCGCGGACGGAACGCGCGTGCACCAGGTCCTGAGCCACATCGTCCCGGGTCTGGGCTGCACGGCCAACGACCGCTCGGAGACCGCGAGCCGCACTTTCGGCGGCCGGGGCTTCTGCCGCCAGGGCGGCCTGGAGGTGCTGGAGCAGACGGGTTTCTCCGAGGCCGCGCCGGTGCTGGCGCAGGAAGTCCTGGAACTGCTGGCGGCGCCCAACTGTCCCACGGACACCATGGACCTCTTGCTGGCGCCCGATCAGCTCATCCTCCAGATCCACGAGTCCATCGGCCATCCGCTGGAGTTGGACCGCATCCTGGGCGACGAACGCAACTACGCGGGCACGAGCTTCGTCACCCCGGACATGTTCGGCCGCTACCGCTACGGCTCGGATCTGTTGAACGTCACCTATGACCCCTCCGATCCGGGACAGTTCGCGAGCTATGGCTTCGACGACGAAGGGCTCGCGGCGCGGCGCGAGCACATCATCAAGGACGGCATTCTCATGCGCGGCCTGGGTGGTCACCTGTCGCAGCAGCGCACCGGGCTTTCGGGGGTGGCCAACTCCCGCGCCACGAGCTGGAACCGTCCGCCCATCGACCGCATGGCCAACCTCAACCTGGAGCCCGGCGACGCGACCTTCGACGGCATGGTACGCTCCATCGAGCACGGCGTCTTCATGCAGACCAACTGCTCATGGTCCATTGACGACTCGCGCAACAAGTTCCAGTTCGGCTGCGAGCGCGGCACCCTGATCCGTGACGGCGAGCTGTGCGAGGTGGTGAAGAAGCCCAACTACCGCGGCATCTCGGCCACGTTCTGGCGCAACCTCACCCACGTGGGCCGCCCTGAGACCCGCGAAGTGCTGGGAACGCCGTTCTGCGGCAAAGGGGAGCCCAACCAGGTGATCCGGGTGGGCCATGCCGCGCCCGCGTGCGTGTTCGCCGGCGTGCAGGTGTTCGGCGGCGAAGCCTGAATTGCGTTCGGCTGGCGAAGCCTGAACCGCAACGGGCTGTTCGTGTGGGTCCCCGGCCGCGCCGCGCTGGGTTCCCAGCGCTGAAGGCGAAGGCTCAACGACAACATTGAACCGGGCTTCCGCGACGGAGCGACCTGATAAGCGACTGACACGGTATGCACGACTACTTCTACGAACTGGCGGATTTCGCCGAAACGCTGCTGAAGGCGCGAGAGGTGTTGCTTCTGGGTTTCTTCGGGGAGGAGTCGAGCTTCGTGCGCTTCAACCGGAGCGCCGTGCGCCAGGCCGGAGCGGTGGAACAGCGCCAGCTTGCGCTTCACCTGGTCGGCGAGGGACGGAGAGTCACCACGCACCTTACGGCGTCCGGCGACGCCGCGCTCGACCGGGAACGCGTGCGCAAGGCGCTGGACGGCGCGCGCGAGCGGCTGGGCGTCGTTCCGGAAGATCCCTACCTGCACTACGCGACGGAGGTCCGCTCCACGGAAAGCGTGCGGGCCAACCGCTTGCCCGAGGACGAGGGACAGGTGGTGGACGCCATCGTGAAGGCGGGGGAGGGGCGGGACCTCGTGGGCATCTACATGGCCGGCGGAATCCACCGGGGTTTCGCCAACTCCCTGGGCCAGCGCAACTGGTTCTCCACCTACAGCCATCACTTCGACTGGAGTTTCCATCTGGACGGCGACAAGGCGGTCAAGTGCGCCTATGCCGGGTTCGTGTGGAATCCCGCGGAGTTCGAGGAAAAGATGGCGCGGGCCAAGGCGGAATTGGAGGCCTTGCGCCGGTCCCCGCGGACCCTGGAGCCCGGACGCTACCGCGTGTACCTGGCGCCCCAGGCACTGGAAGAAGTGGTCGGCCTGCTGCGCTGGGGCGGCTTCGGGCTGGGCGCCCGGCACACGCGCCGGACGCCGCTGCTGCGCATGGTCACGGACGGCGCCGTCCTCGACCCTTCCGTGCGCATGGTGGAGGACACGCGCGGAGGACTGAGCGCGGGGTTCGACGAGGCCGGCTTCGTCAAGCCGGACCAAGTGACCCTCATTGACGGCGGCCGGCTGGGCGATCCGCTGGTGTCGGCGCGAGCGGCGAAAGAGTACGACGTCCCGGCCAACGGAGCGAGCCGGCGCGAGTCGCCCGAGTCCCTGGTCATGGCCGGGGGCACGATCCCGGGGCAGGACGTGCTCGCCGCGCTGGGCACCGGCATCTTCATCAACAACCTGTGGTACCTGAACTACTCCGACCGGGACGCCTGCCGCATGACCGGCATGACCCGGTTCGCCGCGTTCTGGGTGGAGAACGGGGAACTGCAAGCCCCGGTCAACGTCATGCGCTTCGACGAGACGCTTTACCGGATGCTGGGCGAAAACCTCGTGGGCCTGACCCGTGAAGTGGAGTTGCTGCCCGATGTCAACACCTACGGCGGCCGCTCCACCCGGAGCCTGCGCCTGCCCGGGGCGGTGGTGGACGAATTCGTGTTGACGCTCTAATTCGGGTGTTCGGATAGGGCGATCGCGGGTCGCCCCTACCGGATCCGGCGCGGCTTGCGCTGGCCCTTGGGGTGGTTCGGGTAAGGGTGACTCGCGGTCGCTCCCAGGTGAGCTGCAGGCGTTGCAGCCGTCGAAACCAAGTGTTTTATTGATCCGAAGCGACTCGCAGGGAGGTAAAGATGAAGAGCAACGGTTACGATCGCAAGGCGGACGATCTCGGCAACATCGTCGGGCTCGAACACGTGAACATTACCATACCCGACCAGTCCACGGCGGTGACGTTCTACGTCCTGGGCCTCGGCCTGACCCGCGACCCTTACATGAACGTCGGTCTGAACAACATGTGGGTCAACGTCGGCGGCCAGCAGTTCCATCTGCCCACCCGCGGGACCCAGAAGATCCCCGGCTACATCGGACTGGTCCTCTCCGACCTGGAAGCGCTGAAGCGCCGTCTGGCTACCGTGGAGCCGGACCTCAAGGGGGCCCGCTTCAAGTGGCGCGAGGCCGCCGACCACGTGGCGGTGACCGGCCCCTGGGGCAACCGGTTCCGTTGCCATGCCCCCGGACCGGAGTTCGGCGACATGACCATCGGCATGCCCTACGTGGAGTTCCTCACCCGCCCGGGCACCGCCCGCTCCATCGGCAAGTTCTACAAGACCGTGCTGCAGGCCCCGGTGGTATACAAGGCCGGCAGCGCGCGGGTGAAGGTAGGCCGCAACCAGAGCCTGATCTTCACCGAGACCGACGGCAGGATCCCCAAGTTCGACGGCCACCACATCGCCATCTATATCGCGAACCACTCTCGCGCCCATGAGTTCCTGCTGCGACGGGACCTCATCATGGAAGAGAGCAACGCTCACCAGTACCGCTTCAAGGACATCGTCGACCCGACGACGGGCGAGAAGGCCTTCGAGCTGGAGCACGAAGTGCGGAGCCTTTACCACCCCATGGTCGGCCGCATCATGGTGAACCGGAACGCCGGGCAGACTCAGCGGAACTACATGCCTGGACAGGACGCCTACTACCCGTAGGCGACTATTCGCTTTCGGCGTCAGTCCCGCCTCCCATGGCGCCATTCCGCCCCTCACGGCGTCATCTCCGCCCCCCAATTCGTCATTCCCGCGAAAGCGGGAATCCAGGGGTGGAGAGGGGCCAAACGGCGTATTTCCCCGCCTCACCCCGCCTGGATTCCCGCTTTCGCGGGAATGACGAATTGGGGGGCGGGACTGACGCCATGGGGGCGGGATGGGGGTCGGAATAACGAGTGGCCCACCGTCACTTCGAACCGAACAGACTTTCCATGCGCCCCAGTGTCGCGGCCATGTCGATGCCGGGCGCGTCCACTACCGGCAGTAGCGGGTCGGCTTTGCGCGCGAATCGTCGTACCGCCGTCTTCATCGTGAAGCGGCCGGGGTCGAGCTTCGCCGTCACCTCGGACCAGCGCAGCGGGCAGGAGACGGGAGCGCCCGGCAGGGGCCGCACCGAGAACGGCGCAGCGATGGTGCGGCCGTAGCCGTTCTGGCCGAAGTCGATGTAGACCTTGCCCTCGCGGGCGCGGAGCGGCCTTTGCACGGTGGCGATGTCGGGGAGCGCCTGCTCGCCCGCCATGGCCAGCAGGCGGGCGAAGGTGCGGCATTGCTCGTAGAGGTAGCGCCGTCCCATGGGCACGAGGACGTGGAGCCCGGTGGCGCCCGAGGTCTTGGCGTAGGCCGTCACTCCCAGTCTGTCCAGGATGCGTTTGATCTCACGCGCCACCCGCACCACGTGTGTGAACGGCGCTCCCTTGGGGTCCAGGTCCAACACCAGCCAGTCGGGGTGTTCCAGGGAATCGAGCCGGCTGCCCCAGATGTGCAGCGGGATCGTGCCGAGGTTGGCCACGTAGCGCAGGCTGTCCGTGTCGTTGACGATGAAGTAGTCGATGTCGCGCTCCACGTCCTTGGAGTAGATGCGCCGGGTGGCGACCCAGTCGGGCACGAAATCGGGCGCGTCCTTCTGGAAGAACGACTTGCCGTGAATGCCGTCGGGGAAGCGCGTCAGCACCAGCGGACGGTCCCGGAGGTAGGGCAGCAGCAACGGCGCGATGGCCGTGTAATAGTCGATGAGGTCGCTCTTGGTGTAGCCGTCCTCGGGCCAGAAGACCTTGTCCGGGTTGGTGAGAGCCGGTTTAGGCAGGGCGGGACGGCGCCGCGGAGCGGTGGTTGCCGCCGGCGCTTCGGCCGGTCGTTCGGCGGGTACGCCGGCCGGTGTTTCCGGCGGGTCCTCCCGGCGGCAATCCTCCGGCGCCTTGTCGTCGCGCAGGCCCATGAACGACGGGTGGCGCAGGCCACCGTCATCCGTCCAATCGGCAAACTCCACCTCGCAGACGAGCCGCGGCTGCACCCAGCGGTGCCCGGTGCCCGCGGGCGATCCCGCTGCAAAAGGGGAGTCGTCGCGCTCGAGCGCAATGAGGCTTTGGTGCACGGCGCCGAGAGTTCCTTCGTCGAAGCCCGTGCCCACCTTGGAGACGTACTCCAGCGCGCCGTGGCGGTAGAGCCCCAGGTGGAGTGCGCCTAAGTGCGGCCGAGAGCCGCCGGGCCTGGTGTAGCCGCCGATGACGAACTCCTGGCGTTTGCGGCATTTGAACTTCAGCCAATCACGCGAGCGGCCGGCATTGTAACGGCTGTCCGCGCGCTTGGCGATGATCCCTTCCACGTGGTTCGCCGAGGCGGCGTGATAGAAGTCCTCACCGCGCTCCGGGATGTGCTCCGTGTACACGACCACGCCGCGCTCCGGCACGAACATCGAAAGGCACTGCTTCCTGCGGGCCAGGGGCAGAGCGCGCAGGTCCCTGCCGGCGGCTTCCAGGCAATCGAAGAAGAACCCGCGCACGGGCGCGGTCCGCGCCGCCTGCTCGATGTCGAACCGGTTGGTCAGGTGCATGCGTGGTTGCAGGCGCTGGAAGCTCGGCCGGCCGTTTTCGTCCATGGCGACGACCTCGCCATCGATCAAGAAGTCGGTGGGAGCGGTCTTGCTCAGTGCGTGGACGATCTCCGGATAGCGCCGCGTCACGTCATCGCCCTTTCGGCCGAAGAGCGTCACCGCGCCGTCGCGGCGCCGGGCGAGGATGCGGACGCCGTCGTACTTGATCTCGAAGACCCATCCGGGATCCGAGAAAGGGGCCGTGCCGAGGGAGGCCAGCATCGGTCTCGGCTTGCACACACTCCCTGCCGCGGGCGCTTTGAAACGCTTCAGTGCCCGGTCGAGGCGCGCCAGCCGCGAACGCGGGTCCTTCCGTTCCGCCACCGTAAGGCCGGACAGGATGGAGGCGGGCAACGCCTCCACCGGCTCCACGCCCGCCTCGGCTCCGTCCTTGCTGAACAGCAGCCATTCCTTGTCGCCGCGTCCCATGCGCACGAGCATCCACACGCCGCGCAGCTTGTAGCCGTGGAGTTCGAACTCCAGCGTGCCCTCTTCGAGTTGTTGGAGCGGGTCCGATGCGCGGAGCAGCCGGTAGGTGCCCTGGTCCCACAGGATGACGGCGCCGGCGCCGTAGTTGTCCCTGGGGATCACGCCCTCGAAGTCGGCGTACTCCACGGGGTGGTCTTCGACGTGCACCGCGAGGCGTTTCTCATGGGAATGCACGGACGGACCCTTGGGAACGGCCCAGCTCTTGAGGACGCCGCCCATCTCCAGGCGCAGGTCGTAGTGCATCGCCCGGGCGGCGTGCTGCTGCACCACGAACAGTCCGCCGCGCGGGACAGCCTGGCCGCCGAAGGCCTCCGGGGTGCGCTCAGGATCGCGCTTGCGCCGGTATTCATCCAGCGGCGCGGCCACGGCGATTCTCCACACTGTGCATAACGTATGGAATTCTAAGGGTATTGCGTGGTAAACTCCAACGCATCCAACGTGTGCGGATCACGGAGGCCCTATCATGGCAGCACGCGCCATCAGTTCCGGGACCATTTCCTTCGGCTTGGTATCCATCCCCATCAAACTCTACACGGCGGCGTCGTCCGGCGGCATCGCGTTCAACTTCCTGCACAACAAGTGCGGCTCGCGCATGAAGCAACAGCAGTTCTGTCCGGTGTGCGAGGAGGTGGTGCAGCGTTCGGACCTGGTGCGCGGCTACGAGTTCGCCAAGAACCAGTACGTGCGCTTCGAGAACGACGAGCTCAAAGCCCTGGAGGAAGAGACCTCCAAGGTGATCGAGCTGGAAGAGTTCGTGCCGCTGGAAAAGGTCGACCCGGTCTACTTCGAGAAGACCTACTACCTCGGGCCCGACAAGGGCGGCGACAAGCCCTACCGCCTGCTGGCGGACGCCATGGCCGAGTCGAACCACGTGGCGCTCGCCAAGTACGTGATGCGCGGCAAGGAAGGACTGGTGCTGATCCGCGCGGTGCGCGGCGGGCTCATGCTGCACACCATGTACTACGCCGACGAGGTGCGCGACTTCGACGAGATCGAGCGGGGCCAGACGGTCCGGATCAAGGACGGCGAGCGGGATCTGGCGGTGCGCCTCATCAACGAGCTGGTGCGCAAGGAGTTCCATCCGGAGAACTACCACGACGAGTACAAGGAACGGGTGCTGCGCCTGGTAGAGCAGAAGGTGGAGGGGAAGGAGGTCACGGCGCTGGAGCCGCAGGTGCGCCAGAGCCAGGTGGTGGACCTGATGGAAGCCCTCAAGGCGAGCCTGGAGCAGCGCGACGGCGCGGCCAAGTCCAAGCCCCGACCGGCCCGCGCGGCCGCGCGGACGCCCAAGGCGCCGGCGGCGGAGGCCGGGATCACTTTCGAGGAGTTCCAGACGGCGGTGGGTGAGTCCGGTCTGGAGGTGGGCGCCGCCGAGTTGAAACGCAGCTTCAACGGCCTGACGTCCCTCAAGAAGCGCAAGAAGCTTGCCGCCGATGACGTGCGCGCCAAGGTGGTGAACCTGCGCAAGGACCTGGAGGTCGTCCGCTCCGACCCGGACCTCTTCGGCAGCGCACCCAAGAAGCTCAAAGCCGCCCGCATCCCTCTCACCGGGCGCGACTGGGAACGCTACTGACCGGCCACGCACGCCGTCCCGCCCGCATCCACCGACATGAACGCGGAGACCACAGGCCGGGCGCACCGCGTGCTGGAGGCGGCCCGCCGGCTCCTCGACGACTGCGCCATCGAGCGCGCGCCGGTGGACTTGGTGCGTCTGGCGCGACACGTGGGCATCGGGCGCATACGCGAACTGGACATTCGGCTGGACGGCCAGCTCCTGGAACGTGGGGACGGCGACTACGAGGTTATCCTCAGCCGCAACGCGTCCCATACGCGCCGGCGCTTCACCCTGGCCCACGAGATCGGCCACATTCTCGTTGCCGCTCATGAAGACGGGTCCATGAGCTGCGGCGACGGCCCAACCGAGGAGTTGTGCAACCGGGTGGCGGCGGAGTTGCTGATGCCCGGCCGTTTCGTACACGCGGCGATCACGGCGGACATGGACGTGTCGGGCTTTCGGCGATTGGCCACGCAGTTTCAGTGCTCGCTCGAGGCCACCGGTTGGCGCGTGCTCAATCTGGGGCAGATCACGGGCGCGTTGCTGGTCTGGCGGCAGCAGGACGACGGTAGCCTGGAGCTGACCGCCGCGCCGCGCACCTTCGGTTTCGGTCTTCCGTTCGACCCCGGCCATGTCCTTGAAGGCGACCTGCCGTTCGTGCGACAGTTGGCGCAACGAAGCGACGGGCCGCTTGCCTACACGCATCCGGCGAGCGGCAAGGCCTACCGGGGCGACTATGTCCGCTTGAACAAGGTGCTGTTGATGTTCCTCAAGACGGACGGGGCCGCGGTCCCGGGCCGCCGCCGGCGCGCTGCCGCGGCGCCGGGGCAGCGCGAGTTGTTTCGGTCTGGCGAAGCCGGTGAGTAGCAAATTTCGTGAGACAATGAACATACGAAACAACTCCAGCATCTTATCTCCCGTCATTGATATGAAAATA
>JAJDXX010000033.1 GCA_022823055.1 Candidatus Binatia bacterium
GAAGGGGAGCGCCTCTGGATCATCGATCCCATCGACGGAACCACGAACTTCGCCGAAGGCCTGGACCTGTGGGTGATCTCGGTGGGTTTCGCGCTGAAGGGCCGGATCGAATTCGGCGTGATCCACGCGCCGGACCGTGACGAGTTGTACGTGGCGGCGCGCGGCAAGGGGGCCACCCTCAACGGTTTTCCGATGAAGGCCAGCGACGCGCCGGCGCGCCACAGCCTGATTCTTCTGGGTCGTTCCAACCGGACCGATCATGCAGCGTACCTGAATCTCGTCGACCGGATCGTCAGGTCCGATCATGACTACCGGCGGCTCGGCTCCGCGGCGTTGAGCCTCGCTCTGGTGGCACGGGGTCTCGCCGGCGCCTATTACGAAGCCCACCTCAATAGCTGGGACTGTGCCGCGGGGTTGGTGATATGCGATGAGGCCGGCTGCGGGTCGGGGTTCTCCGACATCGACCTGATTCGCGGAGGCCCAGTCCTTGTCGCTCACCCCGGTTTTCTCGGCGATGCTCTGGCTCTCGTCAATCCGAAGGCTGACAACCGTTAGAATCGTGGACGAGATGACGTTGAAAGTCGTACGGGTGACAATGGATTCCGACCTCGTGGAACGGGTCGATAGACGAGCTAAGCGCCTCGGCACCACGCGGTCCCGGTTTATCCGTGAAGCACTGCGGGTTGCCTTGGAACGCTACGCCCAAGCGGAACTGGAGGAACTCCATAGAGCCGGGTATCGTGAAAACCCACTGTTGAAACAGGAGTTCGGTTTGCCGGAAGGGGACCACGCGTGGGGCGACGGTCCATGGAAGGACGAATAACATGTCGCGGCGAGCAGCGTTGCTACCGCTTCGCTCGCCCTAACTGGTCCGCCGGCCTTCTCAGCTCCGCTTGCGCGTGCCCTCACCCCTCCCCGCCGCCGCGATCAGCGTGAACGTCAGCGCGCTCAGTCCCAGGCACGCCGCGGTTATGTAGGCGTAGCCGTATCCCTCCATGAAGGCCTCCAGGAGGCGCGGGTTTCCCGCGAGATTCAACGCGGCCAGGTCCTGGGGACCGGACTCGTTGGTGACGGCGGCCAGGCGCATGCCCACGAATGCCGTCGCGGTGGCGGTGCCCAGGGAGCGGCCGACGCTGCGGATGATGGAGATCACCGAGGAGGCGATGCCCAAGCGTTCGGGGGGCACGGAGCTGATGAGGCCGTGGTTGTTGGGGGTCTGGAAAAGCCCGAGGCCCACACCCAGCAGGGCCAGTCGCGGCACGATCTCCGCCGGAGTCGAGTCCTGGCCCAGAAAGCTCAGGGAGTACATGGCCACGGCCACCACCGCACCGCCGGCGGCGGCCGGAACGGTGGAGCCGATGCGGTCGGTGAGCCAGCCGGCGGAGGGCGATACCACCATCAGCACGAGCGCGATGGCGGTCATCAGGCCGCCGGCCTCCAGGGGGTCCATGCCCAGCACGAGCTGGAGCAGGAACGGCATCATCAGCTCGTTGGTGCTGAGGGCCACGAAGGTGGACAGGCGCGCGATGTTGCCCGCGGCAAAGGGCACGATCCGCAGCAGCGCGAGGTCGAGGATGGGGTAGGGGCAGGTGGCCTCGCGCCACACGAACAGGCCCAGGAAGACGGCGCTCAAGACGAAGCCCCAGTAGCCCAAGCCGCCCCGGGTAATGCCCAGCAGCAGGAACGTCAGCCCGACGGCGAACAGGCCCGCTCCGGCGAAGTCGAAGGGCTCCCGTTGCGCCCTTTTGCCCGTGTCTCGGTCGTCCAGCAGGAGCAAGCGGGCCGCGGCGAAGCCGATGAACGACAACGCGCTGGAGATGAAGAAGATGTAGCGCCATCCCAGCGTGAACGTGATGAACCCGCCCACCACGGGCCCCAGCGTGAAACCGATGGCGGAGACGAGGCCGCCGGAAAGGCCCATGGCGCGGCCCCGGTCGGGACCGGTGAAGAGGCTGGCTGTGAGGGCGAAGGTGTTGGTCATCATCAGCGCGGCGCCCACGGCCTGACCCACGCGGCAGGCCATCAACTGCGCGGGGCCGTGGGCCAGACCCGCCAGGGCCGAGGCAACGCCGTAGACCAGGAAACCCGCGGAGAAGGTGAGCTTGCGCCCGAGGAGGTCGGAGAGCCGGCCGCAAGGAAGGTACAGGGCGCCCGTCACCAGTGCGTAGACGAATACGATCCAGCCGGCGAAAGTGATATCCGTCCGGAACTCGGTTATGATGACCGGCAGGCTTATGGTAAGCATGCCGACATCCGTGGTGGCGATGAAGACGGAGATCACGACCACCCACAGGGCCCACCACCGGTGGTTGGGTCCGAAGACGCGGTTGTCGATGAAGTCTCTGAGCCAGGGTGTCATGACGGGTGTGCCGGAAACGGGCGTGCGCTCGCCCCATCCTTCTTAGCGGCTTCTCGCTCCGCACCAAAACGATCGAACGGATTCGCGCGACCGAGGCATTGGCGCGGGTTTCGTCAGGAGATCAGGGTTATGGCCATTCGATCCGGCAGGAACTACATCGAGTCGTTGCGCGACGGCCGCGAGGTATGGCACGCGGGCAAGCGCATCGAGGACGTGACCATCCATTCCGGCTTCACCGGCACCATCAAGACCCTGGCGGACCTCTACGACCGGCAGGCGTCGGCGGAAGACGGCGACACCATGAGCGTCGTGCGCGACGGCGAGCGCATCTCCTACAGCTATCTGCCTCCGGTGAACGCGGAGGAACTCCGCGCCAAGCGCGGCAACATCGAGTTGTGGTCCCGGGAAACGTTCGGCCAGATGGGGCGCTACCCGGAGTTCTGCGCGGAACTGGTGGTGGGGATGCTGGACTTCGCCGATACCCTCGCCGCCCACGATCCGCGCTGGGGCGACAACGCCAGGGCCTACTACCAGCACTGCATCGCCCGTGACCTGTGCCTGACCCACGCCCTGACGGACCAGTTCTACGACCACTCGAAGCGCGCGAGCGAGCAGCGGGACCCGGACCTGTTCCTCCACATCATCGGCGAGACCTCGGAGGGGCCGGTGGTGCGGGGCCTGCGCAACCTCGCCACCCTGGCGCCGTTGTCCGACGAGGCCCTGGTGTATCCCATCCGCCCGCGGGGTGCCGACGAGCCGGACTACGCCATCGCTTTCGCCATCCCCATGAACGCCCCGGGCCTCAAGATCATCTGCCGGGACCTGTACGCCGAGCACGTCGACCCGGAGCGCTTTCCGCTGACCGCGCGCTTCGACGAGATCGACGCCACGCTGGTGTTCGACGACGTGGTGGTGCCGTGGGAGCGGATCTTCGCGTACCGCGCGCCGGAACTGGTGGGGGTATTCCACAGGAACATCCAGACCTGGGCGCAGTACGCCACCATGGTGCGCCTCATCACCAAGCTCGAGACCTTCCTCGGCGTGGCGCAGTTGCTCACCGAGTGGTCGGGGCGGCACAAGACCCCCGGCTCGGAGATCGGGCTGGCCACCTTCATCAAGGACCTGGAGATCCAGCGCGACTGCGTGGAGATGGCCGAGCATCGGGGCTACCGCACCGCGGCGGGCTTGTGGGCACCGCTCCTGAGCCCCTCGTACCGGGTCCACAGCATCGAGGCGTCGGACCGCGCCGAGCGCAACATGGAGGATCTGCTCACCAGCTCGCTGGTCCTCACGGGCGGCGGCTCGGACCTGGCCGAGGCCGAGCTGGGACCGCTGGTGGACCGCTATTTCCGCGGCCTGGCCCCGACCACCAAGGAGCACCTGCGGCTCTTGGCGGTGGCGGCGGACCTGGTCATGACACCGTTCGGCAAGCGCGGACAGCTCTACGAGCGCCTGCAGAGCGGCGAAGTCGACAACATGAAGCGCCGCCTCAACGCCCAGTTCACGGAGCGCGACGGCGCCGAGCGGATGCTCGCGTTCATCAACAAGGAGTGGTGACGCCCGGCGGCGCCATTCAGTCCGTGGGAATCCAACTCCCAGGCTCGACGACTCCTGCCCCTCGGCGTGCTAGGTCGGTCGCCGAGATGAGCTCTTTCAAGGGCGGCATCGGCAGCGCCGCCAGCCGCGCGGCCGCGCTGGCGTTTCGGCCCCGGCCCTCCGACGTCCTCATCGCAACCTTTCCCAAGTGCGGCACCACCTGGCTGCAGCAGATCGTGCACGGGCTAAGGACCCGCGGGTCCATGGACTTCGAGGAAATCACCCTCGTGGTCCCGTGGCTGGAGTTGGCCCTGGATCTCGGCATCGATCCCGACGCCCCCCAGGTGGCCGAACCCCGGGCCTTCAAGAGTCACCTGCGCTGGCACGACGTTCCCAAAGGGGGACGTTACATCTCCATGATCCGGGATCCCAAGGACGTGCTGGTGTCCATGTACCACTTCCACGAGGGCTGGCGTTTCGAGGCAGGGGCCATCACCCTGGAAGACTACGCCCGGAATTTCTTTCTCGCGCCGGCGCGGGAACGAGGCTACTGGAAGCACGTCGCGTCGTGGTGGCCCCAGCGCCTCCGGCAGGATGTGCTGCTGTTGAGCTACGAGTCCGCGCTGGCGGACGTGCCGGGCACGGTGCGGCGCATCGCCGCGTTCATCGGCTGTCCGCTCGATGACGAGCTGCTGGAAGTGGTGGTGCGGCAGTCTTCCATCGACTTCATGAAGGCCCACGGATCGCGGTTCGACGACCACGTGGTGCGCGCCGCGCGCAACGCCGCCGCCGGCCTTCCGCCGGGAGGCTCATCGTCGAAGCTGAGGAGCGGACGCGTGGGCGATCACGTGGACAGGCTTCCCATGGACGTGCGCGACGCCCTGGACGGGATCTGGCGCGAGGAGATGAAGGGTCGTTTCGGGCTCGCTTCCTACCGGGGGATGGTGGCCGCTCTCGGCCCGGCGGACGGGTCGCTGGCCATTGGTTAGGGAGCGCCTGTTCGCGCCTCCCTGCCTTCAACGCCTGCCGTGGCCGCCCGGGCTGGTCAGCATTCGGTGCATGTCGGCCTGCGTGTAAACATCGCGGGCAAATTCGAAGGTGCCCGGTCCACGCAACTCATCGGCAGCCCGCCGAACCCGCGACATCGCCGCCTTGGCAAGGTTGCTGCCGACGGTCACCCGCCTGACGCCCAGATCGCGGAGTTTCGGAACCGGCGGAGTGTTCGCGCCCGCCAGCACGTTCATCGGCCCGTCGATGGCAGCGGCCAGCCGGCCGATCAGCGCGCCGTCGCTGACGAACGGCACGAACGCACAACGGGCGCCGGCCCGCAGGTAGGCGTTGGCGCGGCGGACGGTCTCGGAAAACACGTCCTCGCCGTCACCATGACGAAATCCGTCGGTGCGGGCATTGATGACCATCGGAATGCCCGCCGAATCGGCGACTGCGCGGGCCGCGCGGATGCGTTCCACCGCCACCGCGAACTCGACAAGATGCCCCGGATTCCGCTTGTCGCTGTCCTCGATGTTCATCCCGACCGCGCCGGCTCCGAGGGTCCGGCGTGTCGTTTCCGCCACGTCCTCCAGCGTGGGACCGTAACCCGCTTCCATGTCCGCCGAGACCGGAACGGGCACGGCGTTGGCGATACGGCGCACCGCACCGGCCATCTCCCGCAAGGAGATGTTCTCGCCGTCGCGATATCCGAGCGCGAACGCACAGCCGCCGCTGGTGGTCGCCACGGCGGCGAAACCTGCTTCCACCAGGACACACGCACTGATCGCATCCCACGCATTGGGCAGGACGATCAGTTCATTGCCTTCGTGCATCGCCGCGAAGATTTCGGCGCGTTTCTTCTGTTCAGACTTTCTCATCTGAAACCCGCCCGCTACCAGGAGCCTGTCCGAGTAAATTCCGCATCCCCTTTCGTCATTCCCGCCTCTTCCTCCGTCATTCCCGCGAAAGCGGGAATCCAGGGGTGGTAGAGGGGGTCCCTACGGGGCGTTTCCCCACTCCACCCCTCCTGGATTCCCGCTTTCGCGGGAATGACGGAGGAAGGCGGGAATGACGAAGGGCGATGCCCCTTATCAGTCCAATCGCTGTAATATTCGGACAGGTTCCTAGTCGTACCGGCCGTCCTTGGTGGGGACGAGCTTTCCATCCTCATGGTAGAAACAACGCCCCGAGTCTTCCATGGGCACCTGGGCCGCCAGCACGAAGCCCTGTCCCAGGATCTCCGGGGTCGGGAGCCGTGTGAAGGCGTCGTCCGGGGCTTCTTCCGTCACGATCGGGACCCGCGGCGAGAACGTCACCACGCACACGTTGGACTCGCGCACTTCCTCCGCCAGGTAGCGGCTGAAGGTCCAGATGGCGTCCTTGGTCACCACGTAGGCACAGGCGCCGCCGGGCGAGACCCCGCCGCCGCCGTAGAGGTTGATGATATGGCCGGAGCGCCGCGGCTCCATGTGCGCCAGGACGTGCTTCGAGCACAGGAACGTGCCCCCGAGATTGGTCTCGATGACCCGGTTCCAGAAGTGCAGGTCCATGTCCCGGACCAGCGGCCAGCGCGGGATGCCCCAGGCGAAATGGGGCACGATGGCGGCGTCGTTCACCAGCACGTCGATCTGGCCGAAGCGCTGCACCACGTCCTCGAATGCGCGCCGCACCGCGTTCTCGTCGCGCACGTCGGCGTTGATGCCCAGGGCGTCGGTCAGCTCGCCCAGTTCCGGCCCGGTCTTGTCGAGCCAGTCCTGGCTCACGTCGATAATCACCACCTTGGCCTTTTCCCGCGCGAACGTCAGCGCGGCATGGCGTCCGATGCCCTTGCCGCCGCCGGTCACTACGACCACTTTATCTTCAAGCATCTTGTTCCTCCGTTGCATGTCTGATCGGTAGTAGAATCAGCCGAAGACGCAATCCGTTCGTCCTGAGCCCTTCGTCGAGTTCGGGACAGCGTAGCGAAGCCGCCGAGCGAAGTCGAAGGGCGCAGGGTCCTTACGCTACCGCGCCCGGCTCCGCTCCTTCAATCCGCGGTACACCTTCTCCGCCGTCACCGGCATCTCGAACAGGCGCACGCCGACGGCGTCGGCCACGGCGTTGGCGATGGCCGCCGGGGGGTTGTTGTTGGCGAACTCACCGATGGCCTTGCCGCCGTAGGGCGCGAGCCCGCCCTCCGAGTCCACCAGCACCGTGTCGAGGCGCGGGATGTCGCGGATGCCCGGGAGCTTGTAGTCGCCCAGGTTGGCGTTGGCCACCTTGCCGTTGTCCAGTGACAGCTCCTCCATGACCGCTTGGCCCAGGCCCATGACCACGCCGCCGTCGATTTGCCCCTGGTGGGTGATGGGATTGATGACGGTGCCCACGTCGTGGGCCGTGACGATGCGCTCGACCCGGGTGGCGCCGGTCTCGGGGTCCACCTCCACCTCGGCTACTTGCGCGCACACGTAGGTGGTCTCGTCGGGGTAGCGGAAGTCCTCTTCCACGGTGACGGTGCGATCGTCCGGATTCCGCGCCGCCACCTGCGCCAGGGTGAGGCTTTGTCCCGGATCCGCGCGCAGCGAAAACGCGCCTTCGGCGTAGGACACGTCCCCGATATCGCACTCCAGCATGCGCGCGGCATGGGCCGCGAGCTTGTCGCGCAGCTCATTACAGGCGCGCTCCAGTGCGAGACCCGCCACATAGGTCACGCGGCTGGCGCGTGCGCCGGTGTCGTAGGGGACGGTGTCCGTGTCGCCCGTCGCCACCCGCACCTGTTCCAGCGGCGTCTGCATTTGCTCGGCCACGAGTTGGCGCAGGATCGTGTGGGTGCCGGTTCCCTGGTCCACGGTGGGGCTCAGCACGGTCAGGGTTCCGTCGGTTTCGGCGGTGACGGCGATGCCGGTCTCGCCGCCGGAGATGTGCCGGCCGTAGATGGCCACCCCGCGGCCTCGGTTGGGGCCGGATCGGGGCGCGCTCCAGTCCGCCGCTTCCAGCGCCCGCGCCAGCACCGCGTGGACCTGCAGGCCCGGGAGGCGCTTGCCGATGGCGTCCTCCTCGCCGGCGCGCAGCACGTTGCGCAGCCGGAACTCGCCCGGGTCCATGCCCAGCTCCCGTGCGAGAATGTCGGTGTGGGACTCCAGTGCGAAGAAGGTCGGGATGGAGCCCGGACTCCGGTAGTAACCTCCCGGAGTGGTGTTGGTATAGACCTGCAGGAACTCGAACTCGGCGTTGTCCACGCGGTAAAGGCCGCCGACGTAGTGCCAGGTGGCGAACGACGCGCTCGCCTTGGTGCCGCCGTAGGCGCCGCCGGCGTGCCATGCCTTGAGACGGCGCGCGACGATGCGGCCATCGCGCGTGACGCCGCTGCGGATGGTCATGACCGTGGCCTCGTCCGGGTTGCAGGCGGCCAGTTCCTCCGCGTAGGTCATGACGATCTTCACCGGCCGCCCGGACTCGCGCGCCAGGAAATAGGCGACGGGCAGGTCGCGCGCGTCTCCCTTGCCGCCGAACTCGCCGCCCACGTTCACCGAGTGGACGCGGACGCGCGAGTGCTCCATGCCGAGGGTGTCGGCGAGCATGCGGCGTGTGCGGAAGGGGTCCTTGGTCGAGGCCCACACCTGCACGCGGCCGTCGGGATCGATGGAGAGGAGTCCGGCGTGGGGCTCCAGGTAGCCCTGGTGGCGGCCGGGTATGCGGAAGGTGTGCTCCAGCACCACGTCGGCCTCGCGGAACCCTTGCTCCACGTCACCCTTGCTCCAGGCCAGGCGGGTGAGCCCGTTGCGCACGTCGGTGGCCAGGCGCTCGCGAGGGGCGCCGTCGTAGCCGGCGACGTCATCGTGCAGCAGGGGCGCGTCGGGTTCGGTGGCGGCCACCGGATCGAACACCGCGGGCAGGATCTCGTAGTCGACGTCGATGAGCGCCAAGGCGGCCTCGGCCTGCTCGGGCGTATCCGCCGCCACGGCCGCCACGCGGTCGCCGACATAGCGCACCCGGTCCCAGCATAGCGCCGGCAGGTCGCGGATCTGCTTGCCCATGAGATGGTTCGGGACGTCCGGCCCCGTGACCACGGCCCTCACCCCGGGTGCGTTCCGCGCCGGGGTGGCGTCGATGGAACGTATGCGCGCGTGGGGGTGTGGGCTCCGCAGGATCTTGCCCCACAGCATCCCTTGGAGCGGCACGTCCGCCGCGTAGCGGGTGCGTCCCGTGACCTTGTCCGGTCCCTCGGCGCGCAGCACAGAGGTGCCGACTATCTTGGAGTCCGTCATGGCTACGATCCCGTCTCAACCACGTCCCTTGCCGTCATTCCCGCTTCCCAGGCTGTGTCAAAACTGAGCTCGGAAGAGAACTGCCGCCAACGCCTCGAACCGTCATTCCTGCGGAAGCGGGAATCCAGGGGTTGGGAGGGGCCAAATGGCGGTGTTCCCCGCCGCA
>JAJDXX010000194.1 GCA_022823055.1 Candidatus Binatia bacterium
GTCGAGCTCCGCCAGCAGGTCCTGGTTCTCGGGAATGCCGCTCTCGTAGAGCTTGGCGTAACGCACGGTTCCCTGTTTGTCGATGATGAAAACCGCACGCTTGGGAAAGCCCTGGGGGCGCAGGCAGTCATACTGCTCGCAGACCTCCCCGTGGGGCCAGAAATCGGAGAGCATCGGGAAGCTGATGCCGCCCATTTTCTCCGCGAACGCCTGGTGGGCGAACACCGAATCCACGCTTACGCTCAGCACCTGAGCGTCTTTGGCCTCGAAGCTGCTCTTGTCAGCCTCGAAGTTGCTCAACTCCCTCTGTCAGCCGCCGGTGAAATCCAGCGGATAAAACGCCAGCACGACGTTCTTCTTGCCCGCGTAGTCACTCAGGGACACCTTCTCGTCCCGGGACACCGGCAGGCTGAAGGCGGGGGCCTTCTCCCCTACACTTGGCATCGCCATCCAACGGTCTCCTTTCCGATGATGTGTTGAATCGCGGCTTAACACATTTGTTCCGGCCAATAAAGGCGGCCGTAATCCTTGAGGGCTTCCGTGGTGCTGTGGAAGGCGAGTTCGTCCCAGGGTATGCGCGCCGGCGGAAAGACTCCGGCCTCGGTGCTCTCGTCGCCCGCGGCCAGTTTGCCGCCGACGACGTCCGCCACGTACACGATGATGACGTTGGGGTTTCCGGGATAGGAATAGACCCCCAGGAGCGACCGGGTCACCACCTCGAGGTAGCTCTCCTCCCGAGTCTCGCGCACCGCTGCCTCGGCGGTGCTTTCGCCGCGGTCCACATATCCCCCCGGGAAGACCCACTTGCCCATGGCGGGCTCGATGCCGCGGCGCAGCAGCACCACGCCGCCGTTGAGCACACAAACGGCGCCGGCCACGACCTTGGGGTCCTGGTAGAAGATGAACGAACACTTGTCGCACACCAGCCGCTCCGGTTCGTTTTCCTTGAGGACACGCGGCGACAGGCTTCCCGCGCAACGCGGGCAGAAGCGGTAGCGGGCGCCTCCGTGGTGGTGGTTTCCGTGGTGGTCGTGGGTCGCCATGATTCCCTTCCCGTCTCAACCCGCCTTCCGCTTCCCTTTCCGGGGGGCCGCAGATGCCGGCGTGGCCAGTCCGACGGCACGTTTAAGGTGAGTCTCCTCGTCGGCCGTGAGCGGCCTTATCGCGCCGGTCTCCAGGGTACCGAGGGCGATGGGGCCGAAGCGGACGCGCACGAGCCGCTCCACGGTGTGGCCCACCGCTTCCACCATTCGGCGGATCTCCCGGTTGCGTCCCTCGCGCAACTCGACCCGGAGCCATACCTTCTGCTTGAGGCGCCGCGCGACCCTGACGTCCGCGGGTCCGGTCACGCCGTCCTCCAGCCGTACCCCGCGTCGGAGCCGTTCCAGTTGCACTTCCGACGGCATGCCGCTCAGCTTCACCTCGTAGGTCTTGGGCACGCCGTAGCGGGGGTGGGTCAGGCGGTGGGCCAGGTCGCCGTCGTTGGTGAGCAGCAACAGACCCGAGCTGGCGTAGTCCAGCCGGCCCGCGGGAACGACGCCGGGACTGTAACCCGCCAAGCGCAGGTAGTCGGCCACCGCGGGCCTTCCTTCTGTGTCGCGCATGGTGGTGATGACGCCGGCGGGTTTGTGAAACGCGAGACAGACGCGCGCCGGAGCGGGCCGCAACATCCGTCCGTTCACCCGGATGCTGTCGCGGGCGGCGTCCGCCTTGGTGCCGAGTTCCCGGACCCGCTCCCCGTTGACCGTCACACGGCCTTCGAGTATCCACTGTTCCGCCTGGCGCCGGGAGGCGAGTCCGGCGTGGGCGATGATGCGCTGAAGGCGTTCCACGCGCCTACTCCCGCGTGGGGTCCTCGGAGCCGGCATGCCCGGCACCGTCACCGTACTCTTCCGCGTTGCCGTCCCCGGGATCTTCCGCGGTGTCCTCCGCGGCATCGGCGGAGGCTTCAACCTTCCCGTCGTCTTCCGCTGCATCCTCCTCCGGCTGGCCCCCCGGATCCTCGGCGTCGCGTAGCGCCCGGGTCATGTCCTCCATCTCTTCCAGGGTTGGGAGGCTCGCCAGGTCCTTCAGGTTGAAGGCTTCCAGGAACTCGCGGGTGGTGCCGTAAAGGAACGGCTTGCCGGCCACGTCCTTGCGCGCCACGATGCGGATCATGCGGCGCTCCAGGAGGGTGGCCACGACGCCGTCGACATTAACGCCGCGGATCTCTTCGATCTCCGCGCGGGTCACGGGCTGCCTGTAGGCGATGATGGCCAGGGTCTCCAGGTTCGCTCTGCTCATGCGCGCGGGCCTGACCGCGGTGAGCCGGCGCACGAATTCGGCGTGCTCCTTGGCGGTGCGCAACTGGTAACCGTTGGCGACCTCGACCAGGCGCAGCCCCCGGCCCGTGTGCTCGTACTCGTGGCGCAGGGCTTCCAGCGCATCGATAACCTCCCTGCGCGCGACCTCGCCCACGGCGTTCTGCAGCCGCTCCGCGGACACCGGCCCGTCCGCGGCGAAAAGGAGGCTCTCGATCACCGCCCTGAGTCGATCACTCTCCATACTCGTCCCCTTGCGCGTCCACCTCCAGGGCGGCATTGGCCTCGGAGAGGGACAGCATGGGCTCCATCACGATGGGGCCGAGGCGTTCCTTCTGCACCGCGTGCACGGCGCGGATGCGGATGAGCTCCAACAGCGCCAGGAAAGTGACCACCACGTCCATGCGCGAGCGCGCCGCGTCGAACAACTCGTGGAACCGCACCGACGACCGGCGGTGGAGGGTATCGAGGATAAGGGTCATGCGCTCGCGTACGGACGCGGTCTCCTGCACCACCGTGTGAACCGACGGTCCCGGGAACCGTTCCAGCACCTTTTGCAGCGCGGATACCAGGTCGAACACGGAGAGCTGCTCGAAGCTGACCTCCGTGACCGGGGTGGAGCGTCCCCGGCGGGCAAACACGTCGCGGTTCAGGATCTCGCGCTCTTCGAGTTCCCGTGCCGCGTTCTTGAAGCGCTCGTACTCCAGCAGGCGGCGGACCAGCGCCTCGCGGCTGTCGAGGCCCTCGTCATCCTCTTCGCCCTCTTCCTCCTCCGGCGGCAGCAGGGTCTTGGACTTGATATGGAGGAGCGTCGCCGCCATGACCAGGTACTCCCCGGACAGGTCGAGGTCGAGACCCTGCATCAACTCCAGGTAGGCGAGGTACTGCTCGGTGATGGAGGCGATGGGGATGTCGACGATGCTGATCTCGTTCTTGCGAATGAGGTGGAGCAGCAGGTCCAACGGGCCTTCGTAGATCTTCAGTTGGACTTGTACCGCCATGATGGGGACAATCTCCCTGTCTAGGCCGCTCGCGCGCGACGATAGGCCCGTACCGCATGCACGGGGAGCAGGATCAGAGCGTCAACGCCGAGCGCACCTCGTTCATGGTCGCGGCGGCCTGCTCGCCGGCCACTCGGTTGCCTTCCGCGATCACGTCGCGGATGTCGTCGGGATGCTTCTCGTACTCGGCCTTCTTCTCTCGGAAGGGGGCGAGGTCGTCGACGACGTGACGGATCATCACCTTCTTGCAGTCCAGGCAGCCGATGCCGGCGGTACGGCATCCCTCCGATACCTCTTCGATCTCCTCCGGGGTGCAGTAGATCTTGTGCAGGTTGAAGGCCGGGCACTTCTCCGGCTCGCCCGGATCGGTGCGCCGGGCTCGCGCCGTGTCGGTCACCATGCGGCTGAGCTTGCGCTCGATGGTATCCGGCGGGTCCGACAGCAGCACGGAGTTGCCGTAGCTCTTGCTCATCTTGCGCCCGTCGAGGCCCGGCAGCCGCTGGGTTTCCGTGAGCAGCACCTCGGGCTCGGGAAAAACCGGACCGTAGAAGCTGTTGAAGCGCCGCACGATCTCCCGCGTCAGCTCCACGTGGGGCGCCTGATCCACCCCCACGGGCACCCGGTGCGCCTTGTACATGATGATGTCGGCGGCCTGGAGCACGGGATAGCCGAGGAAGCCGTAGGTGGAGAGGTCGCGTTCGCTCAGCTCGCGCATCTGTTCCTTGTAGGTGGGGTTGCGCTCGAGCCACGACACCGGCGTCAGCATGGACAGGAGCAGGTGCAGCTCGGCGTGCTCCTTGATGTCCGACTGGCGGAAGATGGTGCATCTGGCGGGGTCGAGGCCCACGCTCAGCCACTCCGTGACCATGGCCTCGGTGCCTTCCCGGAGGCCGTCCGGGGACTGGTAGTCGGTGGTGAGCGCATGCCAGTCGGCGACGAAGAAGAAACAGCGATAGCCTTCCTGCAGCCCGACCCAGTTGCGCAGGGCCCCGTGGAGATGGCCCAGATGAAGCAGTCCGGTGGGGCGCGCCCCGCTTACGATGGTTTGCATGGACTCCAGCTTACACGACTCCGACGATGACGGCCAGAAACCAGATCACGAAGTCCATGATCGGCACCAGCGTGTAGTCGAGTGCTCCCACCATCAGCAGCGCCACCACGATGATGAATCCGAAGGGTTCGATGCGGTCCACCTGGGAGGCCTGAGGCTCCGGCAACAGGCCCACCAGCACCCGGCCTCCGTCCAGCGGCGGCACGGGCATGATGTTGAACACCGCCAGCATCACGTTGATGCGCACGCTGGTCAGCGCCATGTACCACAGGTAGGAAGACACCGTACCGGCGACGGCGTTGCCGCTCATGATGATGACCTTCACCACGATCAGGCTCAGCAGCGCCAGGAGGATATTGGTACCCGGCCCGGCCAGGGCCACCCGGATCATGTCGCGGCGGGGGTCCCGAAGGTTGTCGAAGTTCACCGGCACGGGCTTGGCGTAGCCGAACACCGGCCCGCCCGCCCAGATCAGCAGCGCGGGCAACAGGACCGTTCCGATGATGTCGATGTGGGAGATGGGGTTGAGCGTCAGCCGTCCCATGATGGCAGCCGTAGGGTCCCCCAGACGGTACGCCACCCAGCCGTGGGCCACCTCGTGGAAGACGATGGCGACGAGCACGGGGAATGCCCAGACGGAGAGCTGCCACAGGAAGTCTTGGGGCATCGGACATTCTTAAGGGACGGGCCGCGAAAACACAACGTACCCGTCTCAATTCTCCCCGTCCGGGGTCTCGCGCGGGTGAAAGCGCCGGTGCACCTGCTTGACGCGGCTACGGCTCACGTGGGTGTAGATCTGCGTGGTGGCGATGTCGGAATGGCCCAGCATGGACTGCACGGCGCGCAGATCGGCGCCGCCCTCCAGCAGGTGCGTGGCGAAAGAGTGGCGCAGGGTGTGAGGGGTCACCCGGTGCTGCAGCCCCGCGCGCAAGGCATAGCCCCGCAAGAGCTTCCAGAACCCCTGACGCGTGAGCGGCTTGCCCGAACGCGACAGGAACACGTAATCGCTGTAGCAGCCGCGCAGGAAACGCGGACGCACGTCGCGCAGGTAGCGCTGGAGGCAATCGCGCGCATAGCGGCCGAAGGGGACCAGCCGCACCTTGGCGCCCTTTCCCCTGACGGTCAGGTAACTGCCGTCGAGGTTCACCTGCTGCAACGTCAGGGAGACCAGTTCCGAGACCCGCAGCCCGCTGCCGTAGAGCAGCTCGAGCATGGCGCGGTCCCGCGCCCCCAGCGGCTTCGCCTCGTCCGGCTGTTCCAGGAGCGCGCGCATGTCCTCCGGCCCCAGGGTCCCGGGCAGGCGTCCGGCGGCGCCGCGGGAGGAGAAGTCGGGCACTGGATCGGCGGTGATGATCTCTTCCTTCAGCAGGAAGCGGAAGAAGCGGCGCATGCTGCCCAGCAGCCGCGTCACGGACAGCTCGCTCAGGCCGGCGCCCCGCACTTCGGCGATGTAGGCGCGCAGTTCCCACCGGGTGACGTTGTCCCAGTCGTTCACGCCCCGTTTGGCGAGAAAATCCGCCAGGCGGTTCAGGTCGCGGCTGTAGGCCTCCAGGGTGTTGGCCGACAGGCCCCGTTCCACCGCGGCCATCTCCAGGTACTGGTCCACGTGCCGGGTCAGCTCATCCGTCATGCCGCGGCTCCAGCTCCCGGTGGAGCGCCTCGCGCAGCCCCCGCAGCCGGCCCTCGTCCAGGACCTTGCGGCCGTGCGCGTCCGCCACGTAGAAGACGTCGGCCACCCGGTCGACGTCGGTGGAAATCTTGGCCAAATGGATGGCGAAGTCCAGATTCGAGAGCCAGTAGGTGATGGTGAAGAGGACGCCCGCGCGGTCCTCGGTGTAGACCTCGATGATGGTGAAGTCGTCCGAGGCCCCGTTGTCCCAGCGCACGTGGGTGGACGCCTTGACCACCGGCCTCAGCGGCAGGGAATGGCGCGATCGGGCCACCAGTTCGGCGACGTCCACTTCACCCCGCAGCACCCGTTTCAGGATCGACTCCATGCGCGTCCATTTCGCCGGATCCATGACCACCTGGGCTTGACCCTGGTGCGAGATTCGGAACACGTCCAGGATCAGCCCGTCGCTGCGCGTGTTGATGCGCGCGCTCAGCACGTTCAGATCCATGGCCGCGAAGACGCCGGCGATGGACGCGAAGAGTCCGGCCTGGTCGCGCGCACAGATGGCCACCTCGCTGTGGCCGTGCTCGGGATGATGGCGCACCTCGGCCAGGAAGGATTCGTCGCCGAGGCGCCGCAGGAGCCGGTAGTGGGACGGCATGGCCTCCTCGGGGGTGGTGAGGAAGTAGCGCCGGGGCATGGCGTCGATGAACTCCCGCCGCACCTCCTCCTCCGACCGATCCGCCGCGAGTTGCGCCAGCAGCCGATCCTGAACGCGTCGCACCTTGAGGTCGCGGTCGGGCGCCGGGGACTCGCCCTTCTCGCGCTCTTCCAACAGGTGCAAGGTGCGGTTGAAGAGCTGCTCCAGCAGCGACCCCTTCCAGTTGTTCCACACCTCCGGCCCCACCGCCTTCATGTCCGAATACGTGAGCACGTAGAGCGCCTTGAGGTTTTCCGCTCCGCCCATGGTATCGGCCAGGTCGGCGACGGTCTTTTCGTCCTCGATGTCACGGCGGAACGCCGTGCCGGTCAGCAGCAGGTGGTGGAGCACCAGGAACGACAGCAGCTCCTGCTCGTCCTCGTTGAGGCCCATGCGTGCCGCGACGTCCAGCGCCATGGCCCGGCCCCGTTCCGAGTGGTTGCCACCCTGACCCTTGCCGATGTCGTGGAACAGGATGCCCAGGATCAGCACTTCCGGTCGCTCCACCTCCCGGGCAAGCTGCGACAGGCGCGGCAGCGACTCCTCGAACTCCCCCGAGCGCAAACGCTCGAATTCCTTCACTGCGCGCATGAGGTGCTGGTCGACGGTGTAGATGTGGTAGAGGTCGTGCAGCGCCATGCAGCGCACGCGCCCGAACTCCGGGATCAGGGCATCGAGCGCGCCGGTACGGTGCATCTCGAGCAACGTTTCGTAGATCCAGTCGCTGGCCCGCAGGATTTCGAGGAAGCACCGGTTGGCCTCGCGCGACGACGCCAGCGCCGCGCCCACGGCTTCGGTCCGCGCGCGGATCAGCGCGCGTGAATCCTGCCCAAGGTCGAGGCGGTGCCGCTGGAGATCCGCGAAGAGCTCCAGCAGTTCCTCCGGCCCGCTCTGGCCGTTGCCGGGCGCCAGCGCAAGCGTGCCCCCGGCGATGCGCACCCCGGGGCGCAGCTCCCGGGCGGCGCGCGCCGGCCGGCGTTGTCCGGGGTGGTGGTCCACGGCCCGGTGGATCACAAGCGACGACAGCCGGCTCACCTCCTCGGCGTGCCGGTAGTAGCTGCGCATGAAGGTCTCCACCTCGCTCAACCGGGCCTCTCCGGTAAATCCCAGCCCGCGGGCGGCCTGCTCCTGGGACTCGAAGGTGAGGCGGTCCTGATGCCGTCCGGCCAGGAAATGCAGTTCATTGCGCGTGCGCCACAGGAAGTCCCGCGCGCTCTCCAGCGTCGCCGCGTCGCGGTCGTCCAGCAGGCCGGCCTTGGGGAGGTCCTCGACGCGGCCGGCGCCACACTTGGCGCGGGCCACCCACAAGGCGCCGTGAATGTCCCGCAGGCCGCCCTGGCCCTCCTTGACGTCCGGTTCCAGCAGGAACACGGATTCGCCGTACTGCTGGTGGCGCCGGTGGTGTTCGGCCATCTTCTGCCGCACGAAGCTCTCTCCCGAACCGCCGCCAAGCTGCCGTGACACCACCCGCTCCAGATCCCGCGCCAGGCGCGCGTCGCCGCAGATGTAGCGCGCGTCCACCAGCGCCGTCCGGATGACATCGTCGTCGCGCGCGCGGCGCGCGCATTCCGTCACCGTGCGCGTGGCGTGGCCCACGGTAAGGCCGGCATCCCACAAGGGATAGAGGATGCGCTCGGTGACGAACTCCACGTAACCGGCCGCGCGCCAGCCGTACAGGAACAGGATGTCGATGTCCGAACACGGGTTCAATTCACCCCTGCCGTAGCCTCCCTGGGCCACCACCGCGCAACGGCCGCGGAGGGCCGGGAAGCGCGTGCTGTGGTCCCTTTCCGCGTGCTCGAACAACCGTCCCAGGAGGCCGTCCATCATCGCCCCGCGCCTCCGCACCACCTCCGTGCCCGAGGCGCCGCCGCGATGCGCGGCCTGCAGGAGTTGCCGTCCCCGGGCAACGTAAGCGCGTACGCCTTCCCCGGACTCCCCGCCTTCCAGGTATTCGTCCAGGAGCCGGCGCCAGGGAGACTCCCGCTCCGCGTCCACGCGGCCGGAGCCGGCCTCCGGCGCCGAAGTCTGCAACGTCATGGAACCTCCCTCTTGCGCAGTCCGTCGGCGTAGTTCCTTATGCCTCGCGACAATCCGTCGACGATGGCCTTTCGCATCTCCGGGCGCCGCAGCTCCCGCGCCTCGCGCCGGTTGCTCACGAAGAACAGTTCCGCCAGCGCCGCAGGCATGCGCGCTCCCACCAGCACGTAGAAGAGACCCTTCTTGACGCCCAGGTCCTTGGCGCGCGGATAGCGCGGACGGGTCGTCCTCACCAGCGAGGATTGCAGATGGCTCGCCAGGCTGATGGAGTCCGGCAGGTATACGTTCAGCTTGAGGTCGCTCAGCATAATCTGCAGGTCCGTGAGGTTGCGGCGTGCGGTGCGGTTTTCCCGCGCCGCCAGCT
>JAJDXX010000017.1 GCA_022823055.1 Candidatus Binatia bacterium
AACAGTGGCCGGGCTGTGTCAAGATGAGGCAACTACGTACCAATCACGTCATTCCCGCGTAACAGGCTGTGTCAAAACTCCGCTCCGAAAAGGAATGACACCCACGACCCGAATCGTCAATCCCGCGAAAGCGGGAATAGAGGCGGGGTGGGCCGGGCGATGAGGCCGCCACACCCCCCACCCCTGGATTCCCGCTTCCGCGGGAATGACTCATTGGGGTGTAGCAGGATTCCGTAACTACCAGAAATCACTGAACAAGATTTTATTTTCATATCAATGACGATTCAGTGCTTGGTGCTATTCCGTACGCAAGCCGGAATACGGCTGGGTACGGGACCGCGAACCTTGAACCTGCGAAGAGGAGGAATCATGGACTTTGAACTGCCCGAGGAACTGCAACTGCTCCAGGAAACCGTGCGGAAGTTCGTCGACCAGGAGCTCATCCCGGTGGAGATGGAGTGCCGGGACGGCGTGAAACTCAAGCCCGAGTACCGCGAGCGCTTCGAGGCCAAGACCCGCGAGATGGGGCTGTGGATGCTCGACGTGCCCGAGGAATTCGGCGGCGCCGGGCTGAGCCTGCTGGGTCAGGTCATCGTCTGGGCCGAGGTGGCGCGCTCGGTGGCGCTCCCGTCCCGCGGTCACAGCATCTTCGGACCCGAAGTGCGGCCGGTGCTCTACGCCATGAACGAGGAGCAGAAGGAACGTTACCTCTACCCGCTGCTGCGCGAGGAGAAGCGCGCCTGCTTCGCCCAGACCGAGCCCGATGCCGGCTCGGACCCGGGCTCCATGCGCACCCGCGCCGTGCGCGACGGCGACGAATACGTGATCAACGGCGTCAAGCGCTTCATCAGCGACGCGGACGAGGCCGACTTTGCCCAGGTCATGGTGGCCACCGACTTGAGCAAGGGCTCCCACGGCGGCATTTCCTGCATCCTGGTGGACATGGACAACCCGGGCGTCAAGATCACCGCCAAGTACAAGACCATGATGGGCTACGAGCCGTGCGAGATCGTGTTCGACGACTGCCGCGTGCCGGCGGCGAACATGATCGGCGCCGAGGGCGAGGGCTTCAAGCTCGGACAGAAGTGGCTCGGCATCGGCCGCCTGAAGCACGGCGGCCGCGCCATCGGCGTCGCCCGGCGCGCCATCGAGATGGGCGCGCGTTACGCCAAGCAGCGGGTGACCTTCGGCAAGCCCCTGGCGGAGCGGCAGGCCATCCAGTTCAAGCTGGCGGACTCCTACACCGAGCTGCACGCCGCCACCCTGATGGTCTACCACGCGGCGTGGAAGTACGATCAGGGCGAGGACATGCGCAACGAGGGCTACATGGTCAAGGTCTTCGCCGACGAGATGTCCTTCCGGGTGGTGGACCGGGTGCTGCAGATCCACGGCGGCGTCGGCCTCACCACGGACCTGCCCATCGAGTACTGGTTCCGCGATCAGCGCAGCCGGCTCATCACCGAGGGCGCGTCCGAGGTCATGCGCATGGTCATCGCGCGGCACGTGCTGCGGCAGTTCGACTGACGCATGCCCGCCGGCGCGCGCGCATGCGGACGGCACGTCGAGATTTGGCTGCGCGCGCGCCTCGTGCTATAAACAGTGGATTCCAGCGAGGTCGACGATGAAACCGGACATTCACCCCGAGTACAAACCCGTGAACGTGGTATGCGCCTGCGGCCACTCCTTCGAGGTGCGCTCCACCGCCAAGGCGATCCATACCGAGATCTGTTCCAACTGCCATCCCTTCTATACCGGCAAGCAGAAGCTGCTCGATACCGCCGGACGGGTCGAGAAGTTCAAGAGGCGGTACGGTATCAAGGACTGAGGGAAGTTCCCTGCAAGCTCTGACCGGCAAGGGGGGCAAGGGGTGGCGCGAATCCCTTTGCCCCCCTTGCTTTTGGCGCGAGGCGCGACCGTGAGCATGCTCGACAAGATCGCCGAGGTGGAGAGCCGCTACGAGGAGCTGGAGACCCTCCTGGCGGATCCCAAGCTGCCGGAGGACCGCAAGGAGTTCTCCAGGGTCGCCAAGGAACGCGCCGATCTGGCCGAGGTGGTGTCCTGTTACCGCGAGTGGCGCAAGCTCGACCAGGAGATCCAGGACAACCGCGAGCTGCTGGAAGACGGCGACCCGGAGATCCGGGATCTCGCGGCCCAGGAGCTGGAGGACCTGAAGGAACGCCAGGAGACCCTGGAGCAGCAGCTCAAGATCCTGCTGCTGCCCAAGGATCCCAATGACGACAAGAACGTCCTCCTGGAGATCCGCGCGGGCACGGGCGGCGAGGAGGCGTCGCTCTTCAGCGCCGACCTCTTTCGCATGTACGGCCGGTATGCCGAAGAAAAAGGGTGGAAGGTGGAGATCCTGAGCTCCAATCCCACGGGTCTGGGAGGCTTCAAGGAGATCATCGCCCTCATCGAGGGGAAGGGCGCCTACAGCCAGCTCAAGTTCGAGGGCGGGGTGCACCGCGTCCAGCGGGTCCCTGTGACCGAGACCTCGGGACGAATCCATACCTCGGCGGTGACGGTGGCGGTCTTGCCCGAGGCCGACGACGTGGACGTGGACATCGACCCGAAGGACCTGCGCATCGACGTGTTCCGCTCGTCGGGGCCCGGCGGCCAGAGCGTGAACACCACGGACTCGGCGGTGCGCATCACCCACGTACCCACGGGCATCGTGGTGTCGTGCCAGGACGAGAAGTCGCAGCACAAGAACAAGTCCAAGGGCCTCAAGATCCTGCGCGCGCGCCTGCTCGAGAAGACCCAGGAGGCGCAGCGCTCGGAGATCGCCGCGTCGCGCAAGCTCATGGTCGGCAGCGGCGACCGCAGCGAGCGCGTGCGCACCTACAACTTCCCCCAGGGGCGCGTCACCGACCACCGCATCAACCTGACCCTCTACAAGCTCGACCAGATCATGGACGGCGGCGTGAAGGAACTGATCGACGGCCTGATCACGTTCCACCAAGCGGAAGCGTTGCAGGCCACGGGGTGAACCGTTTGGACGTGGAGAATGCAGCACGGTGCGCGAACGTCACGACCGGCGAACAGACTGTGCCAGGACTCGTGGGGCTTGGACGTTACAAATCCGTCATTCCCGCGGAACAGGCTGTGTCAAACTCCCGAGTCACCGACGTTCCAGTTACGTCATTGATATGAAAATAAAATCTTGTTCAGTGATTTCTGGTAGTTACGGAATCCCGCTACCCCCCCAACGAGTCATTCCCGCGAAAGCGGGAATCCAGGTGGGGTGGGGCCGGGCAATGAGGCCGCCACACCCACCGCCCCTGGATTCCCGCTTCCGCGGGAATGACGTAACTGGGGCGTCGGTGACTCAGTATTATGGGTACACCCCGCTCCGCGGGAATGACGAGCCTGGAACGTCGGTGCCGGATCGCGTGAAAGACGCAGCCATTATCATGGATGTCCTGCGTGGCTCCACCACCCGGCTCGCGGAGGCGGGATGCGCCACATCCAGGCTCGACGCGGAGCTGCTCCTGATGGAAGTGCTTGGATGGTCACGGGAGGACCTCTATCGGAGTCACGAGGGGACGTTGGACGCGTTCGAAGCGAAGCGCTTCGAGGCGCTCGTGACGCGGCGAGAGCGCGGGGAACCCATTGCGTACTTGATCGGGAGGCGGGAGTTCTGGTCGCTGGATTTTATCGTGAGCGCGGACGTGCTCATCCCGCGTCCCGAGACGGAGCACTTGGTGGAGGCCGTTGTGGATTTCTTGGCGTCACGCCCGGGGTCGCAACGGATCCTGGACTTGGGGACCGGCAGCGGTGCCATCGCGGTATGCGTGGCCAAGGAATGCCCACGCGCGGAGGTGTGGGCCACGGATATTTCCGCGGCGGCGCTGGCGGTAGCGCGGAACAACGCGCGCCGGCACGGAGTGGATCACCGGATCCGTTGGCTTCAGGGCGACCTGTTCACTCCGCTGCGAGGATCGGCGGAATGCTTCGACGCGCTGGTGTCCAACCCGCCCTACATCCCGAGTCGGGAAATCGCGTGGTTGCCTGGTGATGTAAGCGAGTGGGAGCCGGCCCTGGCGCTGGACGGCGGGACGGACGGGATGGATTTCTACCCGCGCATCGTCCGGGACGGAACTCCACGCCTTCGGGAAGGCGGGCTCCTGGCGCTGGAAGTCGGCGGCGACTTGGCAGGCCGGGTCTCGGAATTGTATCGCGCTCATGGGGAGCTTCGGCGGGTGCGGGTGCTGCAGGACTATGCCGGGCTCCCGCGCGTTGTCGCCGGGGAGAAACGACCATAGCGGACGTCGGCACCTGAGGTCAACGGACTTGGACGGCATCATTCTCAAAGGCGGAGCGGTTTTGGAGGGCACGGTGACCCTCGGCGGGTCGAAGAACGCGGCCCTGCCGGTGATCATCTCGTCGCTGCTTTCCGCCGACAAGTGCTCCTACCGCCGGGTGCCCGGCCTGCGCGACGTGAGCACGACCCTGCGCCTGCTGTCGCGCCTCGGCGTCACCATCGAGAAGGACCTGTTGGCGGACGGCCATCTGGAGCTCACCGCGGACAAGATCCACGAGCTGGAAGCGCCCTATGACCTGGTCAAGACCATGCGCGCTTCCTTTCTGGTGCTGGGGCCGCTGCTGGCGCGGTTCGGCGAGGCGCGGGTATCCACTCCCGGCGGCTGCGCCATCGGCTCGCGGCCGGTGGACCTGCACCTCCGGGGACTGGAGCGCATGGGCGCGTGCATCCGCCAGGACCACGGCTACATCGAGGCGCGGGCGAAGGAGCTCAAGGGCGCCGTCATCGATCTCGCCTTCCCGTCGGTGGGCGCCACCGAGAACCTCATGATGGCCGCCACCCTGGCCCGGGGCGAGACCGAGATCCGCAACGCGGCGCAGGAGCCGGAGATCGTCGAGCTGGCCGCTGTGCTGACCGGGATGGGCGCGCGGGTCGGCGGGGCCGGCACCGGGGTCATCCGCGTGGAAGGCGTTCCGGAGCTTCACGGGATGGAGCACGAGATGGGGCCGGACCGCATCGAGGCGGGCACGTTCATGGTCGGCGCCGCCCTGACCGGAGGCGACGTGCTGATCGAGGACGCCAGAGCGGACGACCTCAAGGCCTTTTTGGCGAAGCTCCGGGAGACCGGCGTCCGGGTCACGCCCGGGCCCGGCGGCGTCCGGGTCACGGGCAACGGGCGGGTTCACGGCACGGACGTGGCCACGCAGCCCTTTCCCGGCTTCCCCACGGACCTGCAGGCGCAGATGATGGTGCTGATGGCGGTGGCGGACGGCGCCAGCGTCATCACGGAGAACATCTTCGAGAACCGCTTCATGCACGTCCAGGAGTTGAACCGCATGGGCGCGCGCATCGCCCTCGACGGCAACCGCGCCACGGTCCGGGGCGTGCCCGAGCTTTCCGGAGCGCCGGTGATGGCCACCGACTTGCGCGCGAGTGTGTCGCTGGTGCTGGCGGGCTTGGTGGCTCGGGGCGCGACCGAGGTGTCGCGGGTGTACCACCTGGATCGGGGCTACGAGAACATCGAGGGCAAGCTCGCCCGCCTGGGCGCGGACATACGAAGGGTACAGCGTGACGATTGACATCGTGAAGACCACGGATCCGGGCTTCCGGAAGAAGCTCGACCGGATCCTGCGCCGGCGTGGCGAGATCGAGAAGGACGTCGAGGCGCGCGTGGCCGAGATCATCGACAACGTGCGCCGGCACGGGGACAAGGCGCTGGTGCGCTATGCCAAGGCTTTTGACGGTGTCTCGTTGAAACGGTCCGAGATCGAGGTGCCGGCGGACGAGATGGACCGGGCCTGCGAGACCGTTTCCAAGGAGGACCTGCGCGCGTTGCGGCTGGCGGCCGCGCGCATCCGGCGCTTCCACCGCCGCCAGGTCGAGAAGAGCTGGAACTACCGCGATTCCCTGGGCCTGGAGCTGGGTCAGCGCATCCGCCCGGTGGAGCGCGCCGGCGCCTACGTTCCCGGCGGCAAGGCCGCGTACCCGTCCACCGTCTTGATGACCGTGATCCCGGCGGTGGCCGCGGGCGTGGCCGAGGTGGCCGTCACCACCCCGGTGCAGGAAGAGGCCGCGCTCGTGCTGGCGGCCGCGCGCATGGCCGGCGCCCACCGGGTCTTCCGCGTGGGCGGCGCCCAGGCCGTGGCGGCCCTGGCATACGGCACCGAGACCATCCCGCGGGTGGACAAGATCGTCGGCCCCGGCAACGTCTATGTCGCGGCGGCCAAGCGGCTGGTCTTCGGCCAGGTGGACATCGACTCCATCGCCGGCCCCAGCGAGGTGCTGCTGCTGGTGGACGGGTCCGCGGACGCGAAATACGTGGCCGCGGACATGCTCTCCCAGGCGGAGCACGACGAGCTGGCGGCGGCGGTGTGCGTGACGCCGTCCATGACCACGGCGCGCAAGGTGCAGGTGGCCATCGCGGAGCAACTCAAGAGCACCCGGCGGCAGGCCATCACCCTCGGGTCGCTGCGCCGCTTCGGCGCCATCATGGTGTCGCGCTCGTTGAAGGAAGCGGTGGAGATCACCAACGCCATCGCCCCCGAGCACGTGCAGATCATGGTGCGGGACCCTGACAAGTGCGTGGACGCGGTGCGCAACGCCGGCGCGATCTTCGTCGGCGCCCACGCCACCCCGCCCCTGAGCGACTACGTCGCCGGTCCCAACCACGTGCTGCCCACCGGCGGCAGCGCGCGCTTCTTCTCGCCCCTGGGCGCCTACGACTTCCTCAAGCGTACCAGCATCGTGCGCGCGGAAGCGCGGGGCCTGGAGGCACTGGCGCCCGCCGTGATCCACCTTGCGCGGAGAGAGGGGCTGGACGAGCACGCGCGGGCCGTGGAGGCGCGGCTGGTGGAGGGTTGACGTAACGCATCGGCGTCGTTCGAGAATGGCATCCTTCGACTTCGCTTCGCTGACGCTACGCCAAGCCTGTCCTGAGCCCTGTCGAAGGGTTCAGGACGGACGGTGGCACTGGACCGTCCGCGAAGTATCCACCACCGTTCGTCCTGAGCGTAGCGCCAGCGGAGCGAAGGCAAAGGACGCCATTTCGAATGACCCTTATGTTGCATAAGGCGTGTGCAGGTTAGGAGACACCCATGGGACGAACGGCGACCGTTCATCGCAAGACCAAAGAGACGGACATCACCGCCACCCTGGACATCGACGGCAAGGGCCAAGCCCAGGTGGAAACCGGCATCCCCTTCTTCGACCACATGCTGGAGATCTTCACGCGCCACGGGCTGTTCGACGTAACGGTGAAAGCGGTGGGAGACCTTGAGGTGGACTACCATCACACGGTCGAAGACGTGGGCCTGACCCTGGGTCAGGCGTTCAAGGACGCTCTGGGCGACAAGCACGGCATCCGCCGGTTCGGCGAAGCCACGGTGCCGCTGGACGAGGCCCTGGCGCGGGTGGTGGTGGACCTGAGCGGCCGGCCTTACCTGGCCTACCGGGTCAAGATCCGCGGCGGCCGGGTCGGCACCTTCGACACCGATCTGCCGCACGAGTTCTACCAGGCTTTCGTCAACCAGGTCGGCATGAACCTGCACATGGACGTCCAGCACGGCGAGAACCCGCACCACGTCATCGAGGCGTGCTTCAAGGGTTTCGCCCGCGCCATGGACCGGGCCACGGGGCTGGATGAGCGGGTCGAAGGGGTGCTGTCCACGAAGGGAAGTCTGTAGGAATCCAGTGCATCTCTTACGAAATCGTCATTCCCGCGAAAGTTTACCCCCGACCCCGATCGGG
Source organism: Candidatus Binatia bacterium (assembly GCA_022823055.1). Lineage (GTDB taxonomy): Bacteria > Desulfobacterota > Binatia > UBA9968 > JAJDTQ01 > JAJDTQ01. The sequence continues at coordinate 7,727 of JAJDXX010000017.1, forward strand.
GGCGGGAATCCAGGGGTGGGATGGTGAGGTCCGAGGCATTCGACCGATTGGAGGAGTGACAGTGATCGCGGTTGTCGACTACGGCATGGGTAACTTGAGGAGCGTGCAGAAGGGCTTGGAGCGGGTGGGCTTCGAGGCCGAGGTCACCCGCGACCCCGGACGCATCGCCGATGCACGGGGCGTGGTGCTGCCCGGGGTGGGCGCGTTCCACACCTGCATGGAGAACCTGCAGCGCTTCGGCCTCGTCAACGTCATCCAGGACGTGGTGCGCCGGAAGCGGCCGTTCCTCGGGATCTGCCTGGGGCTGCAGCTCTTGTTCGACGAGAGCGAGGAGTTCGGCTCGCCGGACGGTCTGGGCTTGGTGCCCGGCAAGGTCCTCGGCTTCGCCGCAGGCGATGATCTCAAGGTGCCGCACATGGGCTGGAACGCCATCGAGATCCGCAAGCCCACGCGCTTCCTGGAGGGCATCGACGACGCTTCCCAGGTGTACTTCGTGCACTCGTTCTACGCCGCGCCGGCGGACGAGTCCGTGGTCGCGACGGTGACCTCCCACGGCTTGCCGTTCGTTTCGAGCATCGCCACCGACCACCTCTTCGCGTGCCAGTTCCATCCCGAGAAGAGCCAGGCCATCGGCCTGCGCATCCTCGAGAACTTCGGACGCTTCGCCGAGAACGGGTGCGCCTGACCGTTGGCCGGTTCCTTGAATACGCCGCTCGATCGACACCGTTGAGACACTGCTGACACCGCCGACATGCTGATCATACCCGCCATTGACATCAAGGACGGCCGCTGTGTGCGCCTGTACCAGGGCGACATGGACCGCGAGACCGTATACTACCAGCAGCCCCTGGACGCCGCCCGGCACTTGGCCGAAGAGGGCGCCCGCATGATCCACGTGGTGGATCTCAACGGCGCGGTGGAGGGACGTCCGGTGCACCTCTCCGAGCTGGCCGCCATCTGTGCCGAACCTGGCGTGGCCGTGGAAGTAGGCGGTGGGCTGCGCACCCTCGAAACGGTGGAGCAGGCCATGGCCGCGGGCGTGGAGCGTGTCGTCATCGGCACCAAAGCGTACGAGGACCCGAAGTTCCTGCGGGGAGCGTGCGAACGCTTCCCCGGCCGGGTAGTGGTGGGCATCGACGCGCGCGCCGGCAAGGTGGCGGTGCGGGGCTGGCGCGACGACACCGCCATGGACGCGGTGGAGCTGGCGCGCCGCTGCGAGCAGGACGGCGCCGCCCGGATCATCTACACCGACATCAGCCGCGACGGCACGGGTGCGGGCGTGAACGCGGAGCAGACCGCGCAGGTGGCACGGGCGGTGGACATCCCGGTCATCGCGTCCGGTGGGGTCGGCTCGCTGGACGACATCCGTGCGCTGGCGGGTTTTGCCGGCGACGGCATCGAGGGCGTCATCGTGGGCCGGGCGCTCTATCACGGCGCCTTTACCCTTGCCGAAGCCATGGCGGCGGCCGGAGGCGGCGATGCTCACTAAGCGCGTCATACCCTGCCTCGACGTGGATGCCGGCCGGGTGGTGAAGGGGATCCGGTTCGTGGACATCCGCGACGCCGGCGACCCGGTTGAGGTGGCCCGCGCCTATGACGCCGCCGGCGCCGACGAACTCTGCTTCCTGGACATCACCGCCTCCCACGAGCAGCGCGGCATCATCCTGGACGTGGTGGCGCGCACCGCCGACGAGATCTTCATGCCCCTTACCGTGGGCGGCGGCATCCGCGAGTACGCCGACATCCGCCGGCTGCTCCAGGCCGGCGCCGACAAGGTCTCCATCAACACCGCCGCGGTGTCCCGACCCGAGTTCGTGCGCGAAGCCGCCGAAACCTTCGGCAGCCAGTGCATCGTGGTGGCCATCGACGCCAAGCGGGTAGCGGACCACTGGGAAGTCTTCACCCACGGGGGCCGCAAGCCCACCGGCATCGACGCCTGCGACTGGGCCGCGCGCATGGCCGAGTACGGCGCCGGCGAGATCCTCCTCACCAGCATGGACCGCGACGGCACCAAGGACGGCTACGACCTGCCCCTCACCCGCGCCATTTCCGACCGGGTGACAGTGCCCGTCATCGCCTCCGGCGGCGTCGGCAATCCGGAGCACATCCACGACGGTTTTGCGGAAGGCCACGCCAGCGCCGCCTTGGCCGCGTCCATCTTTCACTACGGCGAGTACAGCATCGGCGAGTGCAAGCGGTACCTGGAGGAGCGCGGGATTCCGGTGAGGCCGGTGCAAGGCTGACGCTCGGTTCGAACTCCGGCTGAATGGGCCTGTGCAGGAACTTCGGCGTTTCGTTTTTCAAAGTGCGGCTGTCTGACGTCAGCCGCTTTCGAGCTCGGTGAGAAACCGCTCCGCGTCGATGGCGGCCATGCAGCCGCTGCCGGCGGCGGTGACGGCTTGGCGGTAGATGCGGTCCTGGACGTCGCCGCATGCGAAGACGCCTTCCAGGGTGGTCTTGGTGCCGTCGTGGGTCTTGATGTAGCCCAGCTCGTCCATCTCCAGGACGCCTTCGAAGAGTTGGGAGTTGGGCTGGTGGCCGATGGCGATGAAGACGCCGTCGCAGGCGAAGGCTTCATCCTTGCCGGTCTTCACGTTCCGCAACGTGACGCCGGTCACTCCTCCGTCCTGCGGGTCGCCGTGGATGTCCTCCACGGTGGTGTCCCAGATGAACTCGATCTTGGGGTTGGCCCGGGCGCGGTCCTGCATGATCTTGGAGGCGCGGAGCTGGTCGCGACGGTGCACGATGGAAACCTTGCCGGCGAACTTGGTGAGGAAGGTGGCCTCTTCGATGGCGGTGTCGCCGCCTCCCACGACGATGAGCTCCTTCTCCTTGAAGAAGAAGCCGTCGCAGGTGGCGCAGGCGGAGACGCCGTGGCCCATCAGGCGGGTTTCGGCCTCGAGCCCCAGCAGCTTGGCGGTGGCGCCGGTGGCGATGATGAGGGCGTCGCAGGTGTAGCGGTCCTTGCCGGCCTGAAGCGCGATGGGCCGCGCGCCGAGAGCTACGGCGGTGACGTCGCCGAACACGATCCTGGTGCCGAAGCGTTCAGCCTGCTTGCGGAACTGGTCCATCATGTCCGGGCCCATGATGCCGTCCGGGAAGCCGGGATAGTTCTCGACGTCCGTGGTGATGGTGAGCTGGCCGCCGGGCTGGGAACCTTCGACCACCAGCGGTTCGAGGTTGGCGCGGGCCGTGTAGAGGGCGGCGGTGAGCCCGGCCGCCCCGGAACCGAGGATGATGACGCGGTAGTGAGTCGAGTCTGCCATGGTTTCGTTTTTACCATACGGACCGTTTCCCTTGTAGGTTGGGACCGCCGCGCCGGCTTGCTTTCATGGCTGCTGGCGATACACTGAGCGCCGGACAGTGCGGAGGACCATGGATGGCAACGTTGTCCCATGTCGATGAAGAAGGCCGGGTACGGATGGTGGACGTCACCGGCAAGGACGTCACCCAGCGCGTGGCGGTGGCCCGCGGCGTCGTGACCATGCGCGCGGAGACCCTGGCGGCCATCGCCGAGGGGCAGATTCCCAAGGGCGATGTCCTCACGGTGGCGCGCATCGCCGGGATCATGGCCGCGAAAAAGACGTCCGAGCTGATCCCCATGTGCCATCCCCTCAACATCAGCGGCGTCGAGGTCAAGTTGACGCCCCGGCAGGAGCCGCCGTCCGTGGAGATCGAGGCCACGGTCCGCATCGCCGGAAAGACCGGCGTGGAGATGGAGGCGCTCACCGCGGTCTCGGTGGCGGGACTCACCATCTACGACATGTGTAAGGCGGTGGACCGTGAAATGACCGTCGGCGAGATCCGCCTCATGCACAAGAGCGGCGGCAAGAGCGGCACCTTCGAGAGGCTGTAAAGCGTCTCCCAGCCATCCCCGCCCCACCCCTGGATTCCCGCTTCCGCGGGAATGACGTATTCGAGCGGTCTCTGCCTCATGAGTTTCGACACAGCTTGGCAAGCGGGAATCCAGGAGGGCAGGGCGGGGACTCCCGCCTAAAGTTTCTCCCAAACGCGCCGAAGTATTTCATGAGCGCGGGTACCGGTGCGCCCGGCCGCCGGGATACGGCTTTGACGGGTGTCCGTCTTGTGTTCGTCAACTCGGGGTTCATGATGACGCGAATCAACCAATGGCCGCTGGAAGACCGCCCGCGGGAGAAGCTGCTCGAACGGGGCGCGGAGCACCTGACGGAGGCGGAGCTGCTGGCCATCCTGCTGGGCACTGGCAGCGCCGGGGAGCAACAGAGCGCGCTGGATCATGCCCGGCTCCTGTTGATGCATTTCGGCGGGCTTCAAGGCATCGACGATGCGTCGGTGGCGGAGCTGATGGTCCTCAAGGGCATGGGGCACGCCAAGGCGGCGCGTCTCAAGGCGTGCCTGGAGCTGGGGCGCCGCCGAGAGGACTTGCGCTGTGAAACCGGCCAGTTGCTCAGCTCTCCGGAGGAGGTGTTCCGCCATTTCCGGCCCCGGTGCGTCAACGCCAAGCGCGAGTCGTTCTACGTCGTCATGCTGAACAACCGGAACCGCAAGATCCGGGAGGTGAAGATCTCGGAGGGGTCGCTGACCGCGTCCGTCGTTCACCCGCGCGAGGTGTACAACCCGGTCATTCGGGAATCCGCCGCCGGTGTCATCTTCGTCCACAACCATCCCAGCGGCGATCCCTCTCCGAGCCGGGAGGACGTCGAGATCACCCACCGTCTACGCCAAGTGGGCGAGGTGCTGGGCGTGCGTGTGCACGATCACGTGGTGGTGGGGCACGAACGCTTTTTCAGCTTCAACCGGGAGGGGCTTCTGTGAGCGCCCGCATCGCGACGAGCGCACGTGCCGTAGCCCGGACGGCGGGCACGCGACGAAACGATTTGATGTTTTGGTCTGCCCGTCATAGAAGTATCCGAGAATCAAGTATCCGAGAATCGCGACGGAAGTGAGTAGTGCACCACCGGGAGTTCATGGCTCAGCACGAGGAGAACATGACGGCGCTTCGCGTCCTGATAGGGCGTACCGCTCCTCCCGGCTCCGAGTCACGCCGGGATGACGCGTAAGAGCCGCCCGTAAGGCCCTTACAACCGCCGGTCCATCCCCCCGGTTCCGCACACAATGCGCGTTCCCTTTCGCCGCCGCCATCGGCTTGACCCCCCGACGCGCTACGGAGTACGTTAACCCGTCCATTTCGTTGAGGGACCAGGGTCCGCACCCTGCGACCTCCGGCGGAATGGGCGGGTTCATCCGCAAACGCGTTCAGGGAGGCCAAGCAGCATGTCACATACCAAACATTTCTCCACGGATGTCGCCATCATCGGATCCGGCGGCGCGGGTATGGCCGCGGGTATCGAGGCCCGGGACGCCGGCGCCGGCGCCATCGCTTTCGAGAAGGCGGCGGACCTGGGCGGCGCCGCCATCATCTCCGGCGGCGGCTGCCTCATCGTGGGCACGCCGATCCAGAAGCAGAACGGCATCATCGACACGCCGGACTTGGCCTTCAACGACTGGGTCAAGTGGGGCGGCCCTTCGGTGGACGAGGTGTGGGCGCGCTACTACATCGAGCATTCGCTGCACGACCTGTACTTCTGGGCCGAGCGCATGGGCGTCAAGTGGGTGGACATGAAGCAGCAGGAGGGCAACACGGTGGTGCGTTGGACCCGGGCCGAGAGCAGCGGCCTGGGCCTGATGACGCACCTGATCCAAGCCTTCCGCGATCGCGGCGGCGAGATCGTATCCAACACCGAGGTGGTGGAGATCAAGAAGGAGAACGGGCGCGTCACGGGCTTCGTGGGCAAGGATGGGGGCACCGGCGACACCGTGGACGTGGACAGCAAGGTGGTGGTGGTGGCCACCGGCGGGTTCAACTCCAACATCGACATGGTGCTGGAGGCCAATCCGGCGCTCAAGGGCGAACGGGTCATGGAGGGCTCGGGACGGGGCTCCACCGGGACCGGCCACCGGTTGGTGCGGCAGATGGGCGGCTACCTGACCCACATGGACCACATCTGGTTCTATGTCTATGCCACGCCGGACTATCGCGACCCCAGCCAGCGGCGCGGCCTCGTCTTCCGCCAGGCGCCGGGCTACATCTGGATCAACCAGCAGGGCCGGCGCTTCCACAACGAGGCATTGTCGGGCGGCAACTCGGCGACGCCGGCGCTCATGGCCCAGGAGCCGCGGCACGCCTGGGCCGTGGTGGACACGCCCATGACCGCCAAGCTCGAGATCGCCGACCCCTATTACCGCGCCGGCGACAAGGTGGACCGGGACAAGGTGCAGGAGCTGCTGGACAACTCCCCGTTCATCAAGAAGGCGGACTCCCTGGAGGAGTTGGGCCGGCGTATGGAAGTGGACGTGCCGGCCTTCCTCGACACCGTGGAGCGCTACAACCAGGCGTGCGAGCAGGGGCTCGACAAGGAGCCCGAATTCGGCAAGCCGCTGAAGCTCTCCAAGAAGTTCGACACGGCGCCGTACTATGCCATCCAGATCTTCCCGCTGGCGCGCAAGAACTTCGGCGGGGTCAAGACCGACATCCGCTGCCGGGTGTTGAACAAGCACTTCGAGCCGATCCCGGGCCTCTATGCCGCCGGCGAGGTGGCCGGCATGGCGGGCGGCCACATCAACGGCCGCGCAGGCCTTGAGGGGACCATGCTCGGGCCGTCCATCTTCAGCGGCCGGGTGGCCGGCGGCTGGGCGGCGCAGGAGGCGGGTTGGGGCGACGGGTTCGTCGGCATTCCCAACCGCGACTAGGCGCCTGCGCGGCTTTCCCCGTCATTCCGGCCGAATAAGCTGTGTCGACAGCCCACTCAAACAGGAAGTGGCACCGCCACCGCAGATCGTCATTCCCGCGGAAGCGGGAATCCAGGCGGGTGGGGGCGACTCATCCGTACCACCACACCACCTCCCCTGGATTCCCGCTTTCGCGGGAATGACGGAGGGGTGTGGGAATGACGGTCAGTGTGCGGGCGTGACGGTCCGCCGGGCTGGAATCGAGAAGACGGAGCGGTCACTGGAATGATGACGGAACCACAGGTCGAGAAGGTCCGGGGTTATTGCGTGTTGTGCACCGCCCACTGCGCCACCGTGGCCACGGTGGAGGACGGGCGCGTGACGCGGCTCGATCCCGATTACGATCATCCCAACGGCGGCGCCATCTGCGTCAAGGGCAAGGCCGCCCCGGAGTTGGTCTACAACGGGGAGCGCCTGGACTATCCGCTGCGGCGCACGAACCCCAAGGGCGCGGAGGATCCGGGCTGGGCGCGCGTGAGCTGGGACGAGGCGTTGGACGACATTGCCGCGCGTTTGCTGGACATCCGGGAGCGCTACGGCGCCGAGGCCATCGCCATGGCCCGGGGAACCGCCAGCGGCACCTCGACGGATGACGTCAACGGGTGGTCCTCCCGGCTGCTCAACCTCATCGGCAGTCCCAACACGGTCTCCACCACCCACGTGTGCAACTGGCACCGGGACACGGTCTTCAGCTACACTTTCGGTGTGCCGCAGCCGTCACCGGACGTGCTCCACAGCGGCGCCCTCCTCCTTTGGGGCCACAACCCCAGCTCCACCCAACTCCTGCTGGCCCACGACACCGTCACCGCGCGCAAGCGCGGCATGAAGGTCGTGGTGGTGGACCCGCGCCGGGTCGGCCTCGGCAGTCAGGCCGACGTCCTGCTGCAGGTGCGCCCGGGCGCCGACGGGGCGCTCGCCTTGGCCATGGTCCACGTGATGATCGAAGAGGGACGGTACGACGAGGACTTCGTCCGCGACTGGACCAACGGCCCGTTCCTCCTGCGCGCGGACACCGGCGAGGCGCTGACCGAGGCGGACTTGGCGGCCGGAGGCAGTCCCGAGCGCTACGTGATGTGGGACGAGGCTTCGGACCGGGCCGTCGTCTACGATCCGGCGACGCGTGCGTGCGTGGAGGAGGGCGTGCGGCCGGCACTGCAAGGAACCGTCCGCTTGTCCATGGAGGACGGCGCCACGGTTGCGTGCGAGCCGGCCTTTGGAGCGCTGGCGCGGCTGGCCGCCTCCCATGCGCCGGAACGGTCCGAGAGCGTCACGCGTGTCCCCGCGGACACGGTGCGCGAGGCCGCCCGGATGCTCAGCGACAACCGCCCTGTGAGCATGTTCATGTGGAACGGCGTCGGTCAACATACCAACGCGACGCAGACCAGCCGGGCCATCTCCACCCTGTACGCGCTGCTGGGGGACATCGACGCCGAGGGCGGCAACCTGATGCTGCCCATGGCGCCGCTGCGCGCGGTGGACGGCAAGGAGTTCATTTCCGCCGAGGCGCGCTCCCGGCGTATCGGCCTCGACGAGAAACCGCTGGGACCGCCGGCCACCACGGGTGCGTGCGCGGCCCACGACGTCTATACCGCCATCCTCGAGGATCGTCCGTACCCGGTCCGCGCCTTGATCAACCTGGGCTCCAACACGGTCATGTCCAACGGCGACCCGGGACGCGGCCGTGAGGCCCTCTCCGCCCTGGAATTGGGGGTGGCCACCGAGCTGTTCATGACGCCCACCGCCCAGCTCTGCGACTACGTGCTGCCGGCCACGAGCTTCCTGGAGATGGACCACCTCGTGGGCGGTTTCCGGCACCGGGTGGATGCCCGCTCCCACGTCCAGTACCGGAGGCGGGCCGTGGAGCCCCTGGCGGAGCGCCGCTCGGACACCTGGGTGGTGTTCGAGCTGGCCAGGCGCATGGGCTTCGGCGACGACTTCTGGGGCGGCGACGTGGAGGCGGCCCGTGCATGGCAGTTGGAGCCCACCGGCCTGACCCTGGACGAGATCAAGGCGCGGCCGGGCGGTGTGACCCTGGAGAACCCGCGGCGCTACCGGAAATACGCCGAGACCGACGCGGAGGGCCGGCCCAAGGGTTTCAATAATCCGTCCGGCCGGGTGGAACTCTACTCGCACCGGCTGGCACGGCACGGTTTCCCGCCGTTCCCGGAATACGAGGAGCCGGCCGTCAGTCCGGTGAGCCGGCCGGAGATTGCGGCGGAGTATCCCTTGGTCCTGACCAATGCCAAGACCACGACGTTCATCCACAGCCAGCAGCGCTCCCTGCCCAGCCTGCGCAAGGCGGCGCCGGAGCCTGCCGCCGAGCTTCACCCGGATACGGCCGGGGAACATGGCGTTGAGCACAAGCAATGGATGGTCGTGGAGACCCCCAAGGGTGCGGTCAAGGTGCGGGCCAGCCTCACCCGCCGGATCATCCCCGGCGTGGTCTGCGTCCAGCACGGCTGGTGGCAGGCGTGCCGGGAGCTCGAGCTGCCTGGGCATGACCCCTTTTCCGGCCTCGGAGCCAATCCCAACGGGCTGGTGGACGCCGAGCACCGCGACCCCATCAGCGGCTCGCTCCCGCACCGTTCGTTCCTGTGCCGGGTACGGCCGGCGGACGACGCATAAGGAAGATGAATGGTTCTCGTACTCAAGAATGAGCAACTGGAAGACTTGGTGCCCATGTCCGAGGAGATCGACGCCATCGAGCAGGCCTATCGGGAGATGGGCGAGGGCGGCGCGGTCAATTCGCCCCGCGCCCGGATACGGGTACAGGCTCCGGGAAAGAAACCGGGCTTCCAGTACTACTTCAACAACATCATGGGCCTCGTCCCCGGCATGAAGTCCATGGGGCTGCGCATCGACTCGACCTTCTCCGACGAGGAGGAGGTGGCGGGCACCAAGCGGCGCATCTATCCCGGCGACTACGTGGGGCTCGTGCTGCTCTTCGACATGGAAGATTGCTCGCTGCTGTCCATCATGGACGACCACTACATTTCCATCTTCCGCGTCGGCGCCACCAGCGGCGTGGCCGCCAAGCACTTGGCGCGCAAGGACGCCCGTGTCATGGGCCTCGTGGGCTCGGGCGAACAGGCCAAGACCCAGCTCCTGGCGACTGCAGCCGTACGTCAGCTCGACAAAGTCAAGGTGTTTAGCCCCACCCGCGCCAACCGCGAACGGTTCGCCGAGGAGATGACGGAGAAGGCGGGGGTGGAGATCGTGCCGGTGCACTCCGCCGAAGAAGCCGTGCGCGGCAGCGACATCGTCACCGCCGCCACCAATACGGTGGACCCGGTCATCAACGGCGAGTGGCTTGAGAAGGGCACCTTCGTCAACAGCATCGTCGGCGGCGACAGCTACCTGGCCCGCCACGAACTGGACGACGCCGTGATCGAGCGCGCCGATCTCATTGTAGTGGGCTTCCGCAGGCAGGTCTTTCTCGACAAGCAGGCCGAGTTGTTTCCCCGCATCGAGCGCGGCCTCATCAAGGAAGAGGACCTGCACGAACTGGGCGAGCTGCTGACCGGCCAGTGTCGCGGCCGCGAAAACGACGACGAGATCATCGTCTTCAAGAACAACACCGGCATGGGCATCCAGTTCGCCGCCACCGCCCGCATCCTCTACGAAGCCGCGCGCAAGCAGGGTATCGGCGTCGAGCTTCCCTCCGAGCTGTTCACGACCGACCGCAAGGGGAAGACCTACTCGCCGTAGGCAGTGTTCCGGGCGCTCCTTGCTCGTAGGCTCCGAACCCAGCGTTCGGAGATCCACGCCAGTCCCGAGGACGCCATCGCAATCAGCAGGCTAGTGCGCCACCATCCGAGTACCGCTTCTGTGTCCCACTCGGTGAAATGCGGCGCCGTCTCTGCCCCAAGCCAAAGGCACGCTACCGGGAGTAGCATTCGGTGAGGACTGGCCGTTTGGTCAAGGAAGCTTGTATCGCCTTCCCAGGACAACATCAGTACCAGTGTGAGCGCATAGAAGAACAGAATACGCATCGCGGACTTGTTAAACGGTTCACCGGATTCCAGGAGTTCCTGCGCCGAATCGATGATCAATCCCAGCGCCAGGAGATACCCCGCGAAGTGGGCGGCGCGCGCCATACGCAGGAACCTCTCGTACCTGTCCTCGTCGGCGACCCACTGTCGACAACCTGCCATAAAACGAAAGCTCACGGGGTTTCGAAAAATGGACAAATCGATTCTCCTCAAAAGGCTGGACGACCCTGGGATGTCACACGCCCGCGTTGAATCCCGCGGGCGTGTGAGGGTGCTTCCCAACGTTACTGTCACATCCGTAGCGGTCCAGATGTGGCCAGGGGCCGTGAAGTGAACAGAGCGTCAGTGCACAACGCGTAAGGTTTCCGTGGCCTTGTCGAGTCCTTCGCCGTTGAACGCTGGCGTATTCGTCGCCGCCATCGCGTTGAAATCCTCGCCGAACTGCACGCAGGCCTCGCTCGTTTGGCTTGTTTCGATTGCCGCATCAATCATCGACGCCGCTGCCGCGCCGACTGTCGCCAAACTCACGGCTGACAATCCCTTCGTGGTGGCCGCGGCCACGATCTCGGTAGCCGCCTCCTTTGCGATGTTCACAGTAGAGTCAAGAATACACTGCGCAGCATCCGCAATGCTTGGCACCGTGGTGGTGCTTGACGAATCGGAGGCACCCGAGTCGTCGTCGAACGAACCGTAATCGCCGGTGTCGTCGTTATTGGCGCCCGTGTTGTCGCAGGAGCAGGAACAACTGCACGAACACGAGCACGAGCAGCCGCACCCGCACGAACCACAGCCACCGTCGCCGCACCCACAGCCACAACCATCAACCTCCAGGTCGAAGCCGTCGTGTTCGGGATCCAGGATCCATGGATTCACCACGGGCCGGTTCTCTTCGGAATAGGCCAACATTTCCATTTTTGTACTCCTCCTTCTTGAATTTCGAAAGCGGATGTAACCGCCCTCACAGGTATAATCGCCGGTTGGAAACCGGACTTTAGGAGGAGATCGCGATTTTCCCGGACTTCAAGGGACTCTGTGTCATGAAACGGTCGGGGAAGGAGCCGGCTTCACCGGCCTTCGCACCAGCAGCGTCAGCCAGGCGCAAATGACCTGCACCCCGATGAAGAGGATCAAGGACAGGTCGTAGTTGCCGGTGTAGTCGTAGAGGTAGCCGAAGAACGGGGCGCCGATGGCGGCGCAGAGGAGGAGGATGGGGAGGCTCAGGCCGCGGACGGTGCCGAGGGAAGTGCGGCCGAAGTAGTTGGCCCACATGACTTCCTGAAGCACGTGGGCGCCGCCGAGGCCGGAGCCGTAGAGGAAGAACGCGACGTACAGCCACAGGAGGCTCACCCGAGAGGGGTGTCTCACCGGCCCCCCGACGGGCAGGGTGAAGCCGGTGATTCTGCCGTCCACGGCACGGCCCGTTGACTCTGACGGATTATTATTGTCCCTGAAGTTTTCTCGACCATTCGCGTGCTATTCGCCGCGCTTCTGCTACCTGTTCAGGTTCCATTTCTTTTCCCAACTTGTCACGCGCGGCCGCCCATGGTTGCCTGTCCCCGGTGGCAGCCAAGTCGAGCCACATGTACGCGCGCACGAGATCCCGGCCAACTCCGTGTCCCTGTATGTACTGGAGACTTAGTTGGAACTGCGCGAGGGCGAAACCCTCTTCGGCGGCCTTGCGGTACCAACTGACGGCCTTGACAAAGTCGATGGGTACACCATGGCCGTTCGAATGCATCAAACCGAGGTTGTACTGCGCGCGAACGTGTCTTTGCTCCCCGGCCAAGCGGAACCAGTGAATGGCCTTGCTGTAGTCTCGGGCCACGCCGTGCGCCTTGTCATACATCGTCCCAAGGTTGTATTGCGCGCGCGCGTCTCCTTGTTCGGCTGCCGAGCGATACCAGCGTAGCGCCGCGGCGTAGTCCTGAGGCACGCCGTTCCCCGAGTGGTACATGACGCCCAGTTGGGTCTCCGCCAAGGCGAACCCTTGTTCGGCTGCCGAGCGGTACCAGCGCAACGCTGCGTCAAGGTCCTCAGGAACACCTTGGCCGAGAGCGTACATGGTTCCGAGATTGTACTGTGCTTTTGCGTGTCCTTGCTCGGCGGCAAGTTGGTACCAATGCCTCGCCTGGTCCGCATCCTGCGGTACGCCGCGACCATTGAAGTGCATGGCACCGAGGTGGTACTGCGCTTCCGGCAACCCCTGTTCGGCGGCCGTCCGGCACGCGTTTGCCTGTGCGCTCCAATCTCCATGGGTGTTCAGACAGACTTCAAGCGGTGTTCCTTGAGGTAAAGTCGTGGTTTGAGCAGCAGCGGAGTTGATGGCCAAGACGACCCAGAGTAACCCCAGCCCCAAAGTGCCATATGATGAATGGTTCAGGCGAAAGTGTTTGGTCATGGTGTCTCCGATCTTTGTTTTCACGAAGGTCTGGTCGCGGTCGATTGTGCTTGCATCCCTCCGGTAAGGAGGGATGCAAGCCTTGCCAATTTGTCCGATATCACGGGACGGCGTCAGTTGCGCAATGACTCACGTATGGAGTCGACGGCGTTCTGCATGGACTGGTTGGCGTCGTCGAGCTGTTGACCGATTGCCTTGGCCGCGTCGGTGACTGTATCCCAAGCATCAGCAATCACCGCTTGGCAATTCGGATCGCTCAAGGCCGTACCAATTGTTGTGAGGACTCCCGGGACGTCAACGGGTGACGACATTTCACCAAGACCACGGGCTCCTGTCGTGAGGGGATGCTCGTCGCCCCGGGGATTGTAGTGTTCACCAGTCACTGAAGCCACGGGGTCCATCCCCAGTGTTGACGATCCTGTCACGGCGAAACAACTCAAAAGGGCGGATGATTCATCGCCACCATCGCTGTCCGACGCGCTGGAATCGTCATCGTCGTCGTTATCATTGGCGCCGGTGCTGTCGCAGGAGCACGAACAATTGCACGTACACGTGCACGAGCACCCGCACGAACCACATCCTCCGTCGCCGCACCCACAGCCATGCACCTCCAGGTCGAGATCCTCGTGGTCGGGATCCAGTGTCCATGGGATCACGACGGACCGGTTCTCCTCGGAATAAGCCAACATTTCCATTTCTGTACTCCTCCTTCTTGAATTTGGAAAGCGGATGCAACCGCCCCCACAGGTACAATCGCCGGGCGGAAACCGGACTTTAGGAGGAGGGCGCGATTTTCCTGAAGATTGAGGGGCTCACGTTCACGAAACAGCCGGAGCCCGGCCCGGCTTCACCGGCCTGCGCACCAGCAGCGTCAGCCCGGCGCAAATGACCTGCACCCCGATGAAGAGAATCAACGAGAGGTCGTAGTTGCCGGTGTAGTCGTAGAGGTAACCGAAGAACGGGGCGCCGATGGCGGCGCAGAGGAGGGGGATGGGGAGGCTCAGGCCGCGGACGGTGCCGAGGGAAATGCGGCCGAAGTAGTTGGCCCACATGACTTCCTGGAGCACGTGGGCGCCGCCGAGGCCGGAGCCGTAGAGGAAGAACGCGACGTACAGCCACAGGAGGCCGCCGGTGTTCATGGCCACCACCAAGCCCACGGCCTGGACCACGAACATCAGCGCGGTGGCCCGGCGCACGCTGACCCGCTCGCTGATGAAGCCCCACAGGAGGCCCGAGCCGAGCTGGGTGGCGGCCATGACAGTGGCCACGGACGCCGCCGCCACCATGGAGTGGCCGAGGTCCGAGATGTAGGCCAGCACGTGCAGGTTGAAGCCGGCGATGCCGATGTCGACGGTGCTGAAGATGAAGGTGATGAGCCAGAACGTCGGGGTGTGAAGGGCCTCCTGGCGGGTCCAGGTGACGTCCTCGGGGGCCGGGCCAACGGGCCGGGAAGCGGTCCGTCCGCGCCTGTCCGGGGCCGGTGCCGCGGCATAGTCGGGATCGCCGTCGGGGCGCAGCCCCATGTCCTCGGGGCTCCGGCGCATCCACAGCGCCGCCGGGATCAGGGCGAGGACCACCACCAGTCCGCCGAAGAGAATCCACACAGAACGCCAGCCGATGACCGTCAGCAGGTAGGCGACCGCGAGGGCGATGGTGGTCTTGGAAACGCCCTGGCCGAGGTGGGCGATGGCCAGTGCCCGTCCGCGCCGGCGTATGAACCAGCGGGAGATGGCGACGTTGACCACGAAGTAGCAGACGAAAGCGTGGCCGATGGACACCAGGGCCACGCGCACGGCCGCGAACTCCCAGAAGTTCCGGGCATAGCCCAGCAGCACGAAGCCGGCCACCGAGATGATCGAGCCGATGACCATGAGCCGGCGCGCGCCGTGGCGGTCCAGCAGCGAGCCGATCCAGGGCGTGACCCCGGCGTAGGCCACCAGTTCAGCGGAGCGCATCAGCGAGAACGTGCCCCGGGAGACCCCCATCTCGGCGGTAATGGCCTTGAGCATGACGCCCAGGGTGCTGGAGAGGTAGAACGCGCACGCCACCTGCACGAGAAACCCGGTGGCGACGATGTACCAGCCGTAGAAGATCCTGGGTCTTGCCGGTGTCTGCATACTCACGCCGCCGCTTCGGCACCGACCGGCGGCCGCGGCCGCCTTATCGTCAGCGTCAGCATCGACGAGACCAGCAGCATGCCGATGAAAATATAGAAGGAGATCGTGTAGGACCCGGTGTAGTCATTCACGAAACCGAAGAACGGCGGACCGCAGACGCCGCACAGCAGGACGATCTGCAGGGCGGCGCCGCGGACCGTGCCCAGTGAGACCCGGCCGAAGTAGTTGGCCCACATGACCTCCTCCAGCACCTGGGCGCCGCCCAGCCCCAGTCCGTAGAAGAAGAACCCGAGGTAGATCGTGGAGAGGTCCTGCGCGTTCGCCGCCACGTACAGCCCGGCGGCCTCCACCAGGAACAGGAACGAGACAACCTTGCGCACGGTGACGCGCTCGCCAACGAAGCCCCACAACAGCCCGGAGGCCGCCTGGGTGCCGGCGATCACGGTCATGGTCAGGGCGGCCTGAACCCCGCCGTACCCCAGGTCCGAGACGTAGGAGACGACGTGGAGGTTGAGGCCCGTAATGCCGATGTCCACCATGCCGAATGCGACGATGATCAACCAGAAAGTGGACGTGCGCCGCACCTCGTGCCGCGTCCAGCGGACTTCGGGTTCCGGCTCGTTCCCGGTGCCCGCCGTCAATTCCTGCACTCGGCCGGCGGCCCCCATCGGCTTGCGGGCGGCGGCGCCGTCCGGATGAAGCCCCATGTCCTCCGGGCTCCGGCGCATGAAGATCGCCACCGGTATGACCGCGAGCACCACCACGAGCCCGCCGAACAGGGTCCATACCTGGCGCCAGGCGATGAACGTCAGCAACCAGCCCACCACCGCCGAGATGGCGATCTTGGCGATGCCGTGCCCCAGATGGGAAATGGCCAGTGCCCGCCCGCGCATCCGCACGAACCACCGGGCAACCGTGACGTTCACCACGAAGTAGCATACCAGTGCGTGGCCCACGGCCATCAGCGTCATGCGTACGGATGCAAACTGCGTGAAGGAAGCCACCTGCCCCAGCAGCAGAAACCCGATGGCCGAGAGGACGGCGCCGGTAACCATCATGCGCCGCGGTCCGTATTGGTCCAGCTTGGCCCCGATCCAGGGCGCCATGACCGCGTACAGGAGGTGTTCGCCCGAGCGCAGGAGCGAGAAAACGCCCCGGGAGACGCCGAGATCGGTGGTGACGGGCTTCAGGAAGACGCTGAGGGTGCTGGAGAGGAAGAAGGCGCAGGAGATATTGGCCAGGAAGCCGGCGCCGACGATGTACCACCCATAGAAGAGGCGCGGGCTCCTGGCGGATTGCGTGGAATCAGCGGTCACGGTGCATGCTTCTTTCCTCGGTGCGCGGGAAGTGGCCAGTGCGACAGCGGCCAATGCAGCATTGGCCGGCGCGGGCGCGGTTGGCTCAAGGAAGTTTACTAGGCAATCGCCTCCCCGGAGTCAATCATTTCCCTTCGCCACGGCAGGGTCGTCCGGCCACAGCCGCCGGTCGAAGCGGCGCATCCAGTCGAGGCCCGTCACCCAGACCGCCACCACCGAGGAGATCAGGAGTCCGTTGGCGACGTTGAACGAGACGACGTAGTCGCCCGTGAGATCATGCAGCGCACCGCCCAGCCAGGCCCCGGTGGCCCCGCCGAAGCCCACGCTGGCGACGGAGAGGCCGAAGATGGTTCCGAAGCCCCGGCCGGAGAAGATGTCGGCGGTGATGGCGGAGAGGATCACGGCGCGGGAACCGAAGGCGATGCCGAAGCCGCCGACGTAGACGTAGAGCAGCCACGGGTGCGCCGTGTCCGTGGCCAGGGTGAGGGCGGTGACGCCGACGGACGCGCAAACGATGTTGAGGGTGTAGGCCGCCCGCTTGGTGAAGGCGTCCGCGATGTACCCGAAGGTCACGCGGCCGGCCGCGCTGACGAACGCCATCACGCCGAAGACGCCGGCGGCCCAGATGTGACCGTAGCCGATGTCCACCACGTGGGCGACCTGATGGGTGATGACCAGCACGGTGCCGATGGACCCCAGCAAACGCGAGATGAAAAGGCTCCAGAACTGGATGCTCCTCAACGCCAGGCGCACCGACCACTGGCCGGCCGACGCGCCGCCGCCGCTTCCCGTCGCCGCCCGCGAATCGTGCGGGCTCGGGCGGTAGGTGCTCCACACGAGCGGCACCACGGCGATGAGGATGGCCGCCGCCAGCACCTGGAACACCCGCGGCCAGCCCCAAAGGGAGATCAGCCACTGACTGAGGGGCGAGAGGATGAGTGTTCCCACCCCCACGGCTCCGTAGACGATGCCCAGCACCAGTCCCCGGCGGGTGGGGAACCACTCCGCCACCACCAGCACATGGGGCACCACTCCGCTGGCGGCGAACCCCAGCGACATCACCACACCGAAATAGAGGTAAAGCTCCCAGGGTGTGCTCACCCGGCTGCACAGGACCAGGCCGGCCGCGAGGAGGATCCCCCCCGCGGCCACGACGCGGCGCGGTCCCAGGCGGTCCGTGAGCCGTCCGATGAAGGGCGACACCAAGGCATCCATGATGAGGCTTGCGGACTGAAGCCCGGCGGTGACGCCCCGGCTCCACTGAAACGTATCGAGAAGGGCCACGAAGAAGACGGCGAAGGACGTGTGCAGGCCGCGGACGAAGCCGAAAGTCAACGAGGCGGCGCCGGCGACGATCCACGATGGGTCGGGTTTCCGTAGCATGAACTATCTCACGGACTCCCGCCGTCCCGGGTGGTCCGGCGGGGCCCCGGCTTCCGCGGATGGCGGAGCAGCAGGACCAGGAACGCCGAGACCAGCAGGCCGGCGATGAAGGAGCTAAAGGACAGGAAGTAACTGCCGGTGTAGTCGTAGAAGAATCCGAAGAAGGGCGGGCCGGCGGTCGTGAACACGCGCGTGATCAGGAAGCCCAGTCCGCGCACCCGGCCCAGGGAGATGCGGCCGAAGTAGCTGGCCCACAGGAGCTCGCGGATCACCAGGCTTCCCCCCAGGCCGAATCCGTAGAGGAGGAACCCCAGGTACACCGAGGTGATGCCCGACGCCGACAGTGCCAGGCCGAGTCCGCAGGCCTGTACCACGAACTGGGCGACGGCGGCCTTGCGCACGTCGATGCGGTCCGCGGTGAGGCCCCAGAAGAGCGTCGCGCCCATCTGCGTCAGCGCCATCATCCCCATGACCGTGGCGGCCACCTCGGGCGAGTAGCCGATGTCCGTGATGTAGGGATAGACGTGGAGGTTCAGTCCGATGAT
>JAJDXX010000171.1 GCA_022823055.1 Candidatus Binatia bacterium
CTCCGGCTGCCCGCTGTCGACCCCCTACGGCACCATGCACGGCACCTACCAGATGGTCACCGCCGACGGCGACCGCTTCGACGCCCAGATCGCCGAGTTCGTGCTCGGCGAGCCGAGGTCGCTGCATTAGCAATCCGCCGCGCTGCTTTTCGAGACCTCCGAACATCCGACACCACGGACCTATGGCGGCCAACTTCCATAGCCCCATTTCCCAAGCGATGCGGCCCGAGGATTCGGCCGAAACCGTGGCGAAGTACCGTGACAGCCAGGAGCGGGGCAAGGAAGAGTACGCCCCCATGGTAACGGCATTTTACGACTTGATTACCGATTTCTACGAGTACGGATGGGGTCCCTCGTTTCACTTCGCACCGACGAAGGACGGCACATCGTTTGAGGAGTCCATTGCCGGTCATCAGCGTTTTCTGGGCGAGGCCATTGGCCTGAGACCGGGTATGAAAGTGCTGGACATCGGCTGCGGCGTCGGCGGCCCCCAGCGCTCGCTTGCAGGAACATTCGGCGCCTCGATCATGGGTTTGAATATCAACGAATATCAGGTCAAGAAGTGCTCCAGGTACAACAGAGAGGCCGGTCTGGACCATCTCTGTAGCGTTCTGCACGGCGATTTCATGGATATACCGGCGGAAGACCAGAGCTTTGACGCCGCTTACCACATCGAGGCCCTGCCTCATGCGCCCGACAAGGCTGCCGTCTATGCCGAGGTATTCCGGGTTTTGCGGCCGGGGGCGATTTTCGCCGGCTACGACTGGTGCATGACCCCTCAATACGACGGCGGCGACCCGAGGCACCGCGAACTCAAGCAGCGTATCGAATACGGCAACGCTCTTCCGGAAATTGCTTCGTTCACGGACATCGCCGACGGCCTGCGGGCGGCGGGCTTCGAATTTGTCGAGGCGCTGGACCGCGCCACGGCTTCCGACCCGCGGACGCCGTGGTATCGGCCGTTGGAGGGCTGCGGCCTGACGCCGAGGAGCCTGCCAAGGACGACCGTCGGCCGCAAGATCACCTCGGGGGCGCTGCGTGTCCTGGAAGCCGTACGGGCCGTACCCAAGGGATCGTTCGAAGTACAGCAGATTCTCAACGTGGCGGCCGACAGCCTGGTAGCGGCGGGGCGTCTGGGGATCTTCACGCCGATGTACTTCCACAAGGCGCACAAACCGGGTTGACCCGCGGAACGCGTTCGGCCGCCGCGCGACTTCCCATCAGGTCACGCGGTGTCCCCGTCCTACCCCTTCCGGCTTAACGCCTCGAACACCTTCTCCGACGTAATCGGCAGCGACGTAATGCGGACGCCGCAGGCGTCGGCCACGGCGTTGGCGATGGCGCCGGCCGTGGGGATGTTGGCGGTTTCGCCGATGGCCATGCTGTTGTACGGTCCGGGGCCGCGCTTGTGCTCCGTCACCAGGGTGGTCAGCTCCGGCACGTCCCGGACCGTGGGGATCTTGTAGTCGCCGAAGTTGGCGGTGGTGACCTTGCCGTCGTCCACCATGAGGTGCTCCATCAGGCCGTAGCCGATCCCGGTCATGCTGGCGCCCTCGATCTGGCCCTGGTGCATCAGCGGGTTCAGGATGGTGCCGGTGCTGTGGCTCGTGACCAGCCGCTTGAGCTCGACGTTGCCGGTCTCGGGGTCCACCTCCACCTCGGCGATTTGCGCGCACATGGCCGCGTCGGCCACCTTGGAGGTGTCGTCGTAGAGCCCCTCGGTCTCGATGGCCGAGCCCTTGGCCTTGACCACGTCGGCATAGTCCATGCCCCGGCCGGCGCTCTTGTGCACCACCTGTCCGTCGGAAAGGTCGAGGTCTTCCCTGGGGGCGTCCAGCGCGTTGGCGCCGGCCTCCAGCAACTCCTCCCGCGTCTTCATGATGCCGTCGTAGCCCGCGTTGCCGTAGACCCGGGTGCCGCGGCTGCCGCCCAGGCCGGAGTCCTGGATGCCGGCGCTGGTGTCGAAGTGCTCGAACCTGATGTTTTCTGCCGGGATCTTGAGCTCCTGCTCCGCCATCTGCTCCAGCAGTGTGAAGGTGCCGACGCCCTGGTCCAGCATGGCCGAGGAAACCGTCAGCGTGCCGGTGTCGTCCAGCCGGAACTTCACCAGCCCCTTGCCGCCGTTCACCGACCACTGCACCAAGCCGATGCCCTTGCCGACGTTCTTGGGCCGGGGCTCGTAGTACTTGACCTCGTCCAGTGCCTTGTCGAACACCGCGTTGGAGCCGACGTAGTCGACCTTCTCGCCCACCGGCGAGTCGTGGACGCCCTCCAGCAGGTTCTTCTTGCGCAGGTCGGCCGGGTTCATGCCCAGCGCCTCGGCCAGCAGGTCGAGCTGGCTCTCGTTGGCGAAAAAGCCCTGCGGGTCGCCCGGCGAGCGCATGTGCCCGCACGGCACCTGGTTGGTGTAAACCATGTGCTCTTCCACGAAGGTGTTGGGCATGTTGTAGGGGCCGGGGGACTTCTGCGGGCCGCCGAGGATGCCGTTGGGCTTGAAGGCGCAGTAGGCGCCGGTGTCGAAGATGAAGTCCATGTGATGGGCGGTGATGGTGCCGTCCTTCTTGGCGCCGGTGCGCACCTTGATGATGGAGGCGTGGCGCGGGTTGCCGGCGATGAACTCCTCGTCGTAGTCCATGACGATCTTGACGGGGCGTCCGCCGCTCTTCTTCGACAGCGAGTAGCACAGGGCGATGTCCATGAAGTCGCCCTTGCCGCCGAAGTCGCCGCCGATGTAGCACGGATGCACCACGATGGACTCGGGGTCCACCTGCACCGCGGCGGCTACCTGGCCGCGGATGCCGTAGGGTACCTTGCTGCACGCCCAGATCTCGGCCGCGCCCGTGGCCGGGTCGGTCTTGGCCACGCAGGAGTGCGGCTCGATGTAGGCCTGGTGCACCTTGGGGGTCGTGAAGGTGTTCTCGACGATGACGTCCGCCTCGGCAAACCCCTTCTCGATGTCGCCCTTATCCCAACTGACGTAGATCACCCGGTTGGTGGGACCGTCGAGCTTCTGCGGCAGCCCCTTGTAGGTGTGCACATCCGGGTGCAGCAGCGGCGCCGAGGACTCCATGGCCTGGACCGGATCGAGCACGGGGTCCATCTCCTCGTACTCGACCTCGATGAGCGCGGCGGCTTCCTCGGCCGCGTCCTCGGTCTCCGCGGAGACGGCGGCCACCTTCTCGCCGATGAACCGCACCATGCCGTCCGCCACGATGGGCATGTCCACCACGCGGCGGCCGATGCGCAGCCCGGCGACGTCCTCGCCGGTGAGGATGCCGACCACGCCCGGCACCTGCATGGCCTTGCTGGTGTCGATGCTCTTGATGCGCCCGTAGGAGATGGGGCTGCGCAGGATCTTGCCCCAGAGCATGTCCGGGAACGTCACGTCCACCGCGTACTTGGCCTTGCCGCTTACCTTGAATTCACCGTCGATGCGGGGTGTGGGGACCCCCACGCTGTGTGTTTCCGCCATTGCTCACCTCTGGAGGGTTGTTGGAATTGAAGTGCGATAAGCCCGAAAAACTTTCGTCTTGCATAACACACGCTCGGGTGGATGTGTACCGTCGCGCGCCGCCCCACCACCCCTGGATTCCCGCTTCCGCGGGAAAGACGAGTCGAGGGGTCTCTGCGTCACGAGGCTTGACACAGCCTGTTTCGCGCGAATGACGGTTGTGCGAGATACTGGATTTGTAACCTGTTGAATTCCATGACTAACCCGGACAACCTCACAGCCCTCTTGAAACCCCGCAACATCGCGCTCATCGGCGCGTCCGAGCGCGCGCCCCACGCGGCCGCGCTCATGCGCAACCTGTTCCGGTTCGGCTTCCCGAAAGAGAACATCTACCCGGTCAACCCGCGTTACGAGCAGCTCTTCGATCTGCCGTGCTACCCTTCGGTGGGCGCGGTGCCGGGAGACGTGGACTTGGCGGTCATCGCGATCCCGCGCGATGGCACGGTGGCGGTCATGAAGGAATGCGCTGCCAAGGGCGTGCGTGCCGCTCTCACCGTGGCCACGGGCTTCGGCGAGTTCGATGAGACCGGCCGGGGCTATCAGACGGAGCTGGTGCGCATCGTGCGCGAGAGCGGCATAGCGCTGGCCGGCCCCAACACGCTGGGCTATCTGGCCCTCGAATGCGGCGCCGCGCTGTGGTCGTCGCCGCTCCCGGAACGCCTCACCACCGGACCCGTGAGCGCCGTGTTCAGCAGCGCCGGCTTGCTCAACCTGTTCCTCAACACCGCCTCCGACCGCTGCCTGGGATTCCGCTACGCCATCGCGCCGGGGAATCAGGTCGGCGCGGGCTTCACCGACTACCTGCGCGCCACGGTGGACGACGACGGCACGCGTGTCATCGTCGCGGTCATCGAGTCCATGAGCCGCCCCGAAGAGATGGCGGGGCTGCTGGACCTTGCGCGGGAGCGTGAGAAGGTCGTCGTCGCGCTGAGGCTCGGGCGTTCGCAGAAGGGCGGCCGGGCGGTCACCTCGCACTCGGGCAACATGGCGACTTCCGGCGCGGTGTGGGACGGACTGTTCCGGCAGAAGGGCGTCATCCCGGTGGACAACCTCGACCAGATGCTGGAAGTCACCGCCCTCGCCGTGGCGACCCCGGAACCGTACCGTTTGCCTGGCTCCGGCGGCGTCGGCATCGTCACCATCTCCGGGGGCGATTGCAGTTTCCTGGCCGATATCTGCGAGCGCAACGACGTGGACCTGCCCGAGCCCTCGGGCGCCACCTACGAGGCGCTGCGCAAGTACTTCGACAAGGAGAGCTTCAACGGCAACCCCCTGGACATCGAGGAACTGCACTGGGCGAACCGGTCCGGTTATCTCGAATGCCTGGAAACCTTCATGGGCGACGACAACTTCGCGGTGGTCTGTTGCCGGCTGAACCTGCCCAAGAACCCCAGCGACCGGCTGACGGAGTTGTACCGCGAGTCGGCGGCCGCGCTCCGCCGCGGCACCAAGCCGTTCGTGTTCCTCTCCCGCGCAAGCGAGCAGCTCGACCGTTCCTGGTTCGAGTTCTTCAACGAACTGGGAGTGCCGCTGCTGCTGGAGTACGAGAAGTCGTTGCGCGCGGTGCGCGACGTCCTTGCGTTGTCGCGGCGTCGCGCGGACGGCGCGTCTGCGGCGTCCGTTGCGGACCCGGCCGAGACCGAGGCGCTGCGAGGGCTCCTCGCCGGAGGCGACGCCTCCCACGACACCGTGCGGCGGCTGCTGCGAGCCTACGATATCCCCATGGCCCCCGAGCGTCTGGCCAAGTCTCGTGACGAGGCGGTGGACGCCGCCGTCGAAATGGGCTTCCCGGTGGCACTGAAGGTGGAGTCCGCCGATCTGCCGCACAAGACCGAGGCGGGCGGCGTTCGGCTCGACCTGGCGACCGGTGACGACGTGGCGCGGGCGTACGACCGGCTGCTGGAGGAGGTGGGGAAGAAGGCGCCCGGCGCCTACATCGACGGGGTTCTGGTGCAGAAGATGGTGCGGGGAGTGGCCGAGGTCATCATCGGCACCTCGCGCACGCCGGACCTGGGCATCTGCCTCGTGTTCGGACTGGGCGGCATCTACACCGAGGTGCTGAAGGACGTCGCCTTCCGGTTGCCGCCGCTGGGCCCGGCCGATGCCCACGACATGATCCGGGAGATCCGCACCTACCCGCTGCTCACCGGTGCGCGCGGCCGGCCCAAGGCCGATGTCGCGGCCCTGTCGGAAGTCATCGTGGCGCTGTCCCGGCTGGCTCTGGACTTTCGCGGCGAAGTGGACGAAATCGAATTCAACCCGCTCATGGTCCTGCCCGAGGGACAGGGGGTGCTGGCGGTGGACACGCTGGTCCGATGCTCGGCGCACGGGACCGCGCCAAGCCAATAGCCCGAGAGGACAGGCTCCCTTACCGTTCGTCCTGCTTCTCCTCGACGAGTTCGGGACAGGCGAAGCGAAGTCGAAGGGTGTTACCTTGCCCGGCAACAATTGATCAAGGAGCGCAGACATGAAGATCACGGACGTGCAACTCGAAGCTCTGGAGCTGCCGTACAAGAAGCCTCTCATCACCGCCACCAACCAGTTCTATTCCTCCAACGGGTTTCTGGTGAGCGTGGAGTCGGACTCGGGGCACACGGGCTACGGCTACATCGACGTGTTTCCCAGGACCGGCGAGACCCCCGCTTCGGTCCGCTGCGCCATCGAGGAGATCATGCGGCCGCTCCTGGTGGGGCAGCCCGTCGAGGAGTTGAACCGGCTGAACCAGCTCATCAACTTCCGCATGGTGGACAACCGGCGCGCCAAGGGCGGCGTGGACATGGCGCTGTACGACCTGCTGGGCAAGTGCTACGGGGCGCCCCTCTACGTGCTCCTGGGCGGGCTGGTGCGCAAGGAGATCACGGTTATCAAGATGGTGAGCGTGGGTTCGCCGATGGAGATGGCGCGGGAGTGCCGCGAGCTGGTGGGTCAGGGCTACCGCGCGCTCAAGCTCAAGGTCAGAGGCGAGGTGGGGCTGGACCTGGCGCGGGTCACCGCGGTGCGCGACGCGGTGGGACCGGACATCTTCATCAAGGTGGACGCCAACGAAGCCTTCGACGCGAAGTCCGCCATCCGCATGGCCGCGGGCATGGCCGAGCTGGGCGTGTCTGTGTTCGAGCAGCCGCTCTCAAGGCATCACGAGGTGGCTCTTGCCGAGGTGAAGGCCCAGTCGAGCATCAAGATCGAAGCCGACCAGTCGGCAAGCTCGGTGCACGAAGCCTTCAGGCTCATCCGCGACAACGGCTGCGACTCCATCAACACCGGCATACTCAAGGCCGGCGGCGTGCAGCAGGTGCGCCAGATCACCGACATGTGCGCCTTGACCGGCACCGAGTGCGGCCTCAGCAACATCGCTGCCTGCATGGTGGGCGATGCCGCCCTGCTGCACGTGGCTCTCAGCTCTCCCGGCGTGTCCGAGTTCTGCGAGATCGGCGAGTGCGAGGGCCTCACCGGCGATCCGTTCACGGGCATCCAGGTGGTGGACGGAAAGCTCGGGGTCCCGGAAGGCCCGGGGCTGGGCGTCACCCGGACGTGACCTGTACCCTATGATGCGGCCTTGTGTTATTCATTGTTCATAGTGCCGTTCGTTCGGATCCCTGCCAGTCGTCACGCACGGCGGCGCAATGGCAGACCTGCTCGTCCGCGGATCATGGGGAAGACGGGGCAGCGTATGCGCACGAATCGACAGGATATCTCCCGTCAGGATACCGGTTCGTACCCCGCCGAGTCGGCGGATGGCGGTGACTTGATCCGCATCGCAAGAACCATCGTGTGGGACTATCGTTGCCGCCCGGAAGACGTTGTGGACGTGCTGTGCGGCCACCGCGAACGGGTCGGTCACCTTGACCGATCGGCCCTGTTCCTGCGGATGCTGAAGACGATGCCTTGGCAGCGTATCGTAGCAGCGTTGACGCTCGATGAAGTCGAGACGTTACTGACACCGGAGACGATTGCACGGCTCTGGCCGCCGTCCTTGCGAGAGCGATATGCACGAATCCGAAGCCTATTACGAGGAGATCCTGTACCCCCTGCAGAATGGAGTGCTGCGCACGCTCGCCGCTTGCGAAGCACCGTTCTATCTGACAGGTGGTACCGCGCTTCATAGGCATTTCTTCGGATTCCGGTATTCCGACGACCTCGATTTGTTCGTGAACCAGGATGCCGGTTTCAGCCGCCATGTGGACCGTGCGCTCGCGGTGCTGCGAGAACAGGGCTATCGGTTCGACGCCGATGCGTTCGTCCGCAACGACGAGTACGCCCGGTTGCTGATCGAGGACGGCGAAACGATGCTCAGAATCGATCTCGTGAACGACAGCGCGCCACGGTTCGGACCGGTGGTTTCGGGAAGCCTGTTCCCGCGGATCGATTCCCTTCGCAATATCCTGTCGAACAAGGTCACTGCGATGTACCGGTTGGAGAGCAAGGACATCGCCGACCTTTGGGCCATTTGCGCGCACATGGCGTTCCGCTGGGCGGACGTCATGGCAGAGGCCAACCGCAAAGAAGCCGGGATCGACGCGGCTACCGTCGCGGATCTGGTGCGTTCCTTCCCGAAAGACCTGTTTGATACGATTCGCTGGCGCAAGCGGCCAGACGAGACAACATTCTTCGCCGACCTCACCGCTATCGCTTCGGATCTGCTGGCAGTCCGGGAGAACTCGCTCTGCCATGAGTGTTGACGATTTCACGGTCACAACCAGCAGCGGCCGGATACGGAACAACACCGCAGGCGACCCCGGACCGATGCGCACCGGTGTTCCACACGACGTAACGCATCCGGCGTATCCTGCTTTCGCGCCCCGTTTCCCATGGCTGGGCGGCGACCTCCAGACCCTCCGGTACTATTTCTTTCCTTGCAGCGAGGACTTGTCGGCTTGGCCCGCGGAGCGCCTGAGCTTGCCCGTGCCGAACGGCGGCGGCGACACGCTGCTGGCCGCTCTTCATCGCCCCGAGGCCGCCACGGACCGCCCGCTGGCGATCCTGGTGCACGGGCTCACCGGATGCGAGGGCAGCTCCTACATGTTCGAGACCACCCGCGCTTTCCTGCGGCTCGGATATCCCGTCATGCGCCTCAACCTTCGCGGCGCGGGGCCGTCGCGGACCACGTGCCGCCGAAGCTATTGCGCGGGTTCCGGAGATAACGTCGAGGCGGCGCTGTCGGTCCTTGACATCGACGAAGCCCGGCGCGGTATCGTGCTGGTCGGGTTTTCCCTCGGCGGCACCGTGATCCTGCACTATCTGGCGCAACGCGCCCCCGCGGTCTCGCCCATCTGCGCCATAACGGTGTCGACGCCGCTCGACTTGGGCGCGGTCATCCGCAGGCTGATGCGGCCCCGCAACACGCTCTATCACCGGTGGCTATTGGCGCGCATGAAGGAGGCGGTGGTCGGCGGCGCCTCCGAGATCTCCCCGGGACAACAGTCCGCCGTCATGGCTGCCCGCAGCATCCGCGAGTTCGACAATGCCTTCACCGCGCCGCACCACGGTTTCGCGGACTGCGACGACTACTATACGCGCTGTTCGGCCACTGGATTGCTCGACCGTATCGACACGCCGATGCTGCTGCTCCACGCCAGGAACGATCCGTGGATCCCGGCCGCTCCCTACGACGATATTGCCCGTGACATCCCTTCCAACGTGACCCTGATGCTCACCGACGACGGCGGCCACGTGGGTTTCCACGACCGCCGCAACGACACGCCCTGGTACAACACGATCATGCAGGCGTACCTGGAGCGCACCCTCAGCGTCTGAACTCGCTCCGTAACCCGAACCGGTAGGGGCGACCGTCGGTCGCCCCTACATCACCGCCACCGTTGCGTCCCGCACGCCCGAGGCCGTTCACCGGCTCAGAATGATCGAGATCGTCCCCGTCATGACCGCCAAGGTGCCGGTGACGGTGCGGGCGTTGATGCGCTCGATGCCGCGCAGGAAGACCACGGTGAGGATCAGGGTCCACAACGGGGTGGAGGCGACGATGGGGGACACCACCACGACCCGGCCGAGGCTTACGGCGATGAGGGACAGCAGGGAGGCGGCCGACTCGAAGAAGCCACACAGGATGAACGGGGGCATGGCGCGGCGGTTGAGCACGAACGACTCGCTGCGCAGACGGACGGCCACGTAGGGGCCGAGCGAGACGAAGGACACGACGGCGAGAATGGCCGCGAAGTAGAGGGGCTCGTTGGAGATGTCGAAGGCGATGCGCCTGATCGGGAAGGCGATGCCGGCGAACAACGCCGCCAGGAGCGAGAAGATCCCCTCCCACCAGCGGTAGCGCAGTCCTGATTCCTCCGGTTGCCAGGAGATCAGGGCGATGCCGCCCACCACCAGCAAGGTCCCGGCGATGATCCCCGGGCTGGCGTGTTCCCCCAGAAACACGATGGCGATGACGGCGCTCCAAAGCGGGTACGTGTTGCGCAGGGGATCGGCCCGGGACGCGCCCAGACGCTGAATGCCGGTCAACTGGAGCAGGCTCGTCGCGGTCTGCAGGGCTCCCAGCCCCACGAACAGCAGCAGCGGCAGCCACTCGACGTGGGGAATTCCGCCCATCAGGACCACCCCGACCCAGAACACGACGGTGCGCAGGAAAAGCAGCACGCAGGCCGCGGTCAGCGGGGAGGAGTGGTGCATCCCCATGCGGGCGGTGATGGAGCCGCCGGAGTAGAGGATGGCGGCGGCAAGGGCTACGAATTCGGCACGCATGGCTCCAGGGGACTCTCCCCAAACGGTCACAGCAGCGGCAGGATGGCGCCGAACAGCACGCCTTCGAACAGCGTCCGTTGCAGCACGAACTCCAGGCTCAGATACACCAGCGCCCACACCGTCACGGCTGCCACCGCGCACCGCTGCCAGGAGAGCCGGCCGAAGCTGCGCAGGAACAGGACCATGTAGATGGGGATGGTGAGGAGGAAGCCGATGAGCAGCACCAGCACGCAGAAGACCCCCAGCCAGGCCACGACGGGGGCGGCCTTGGCCCAGGACGCCACCTCCACGGAGTCGTCGGGCGCCGCCCGCGGGGAGAGCAGTTCGCGTCCCAGGCAGAACAGGATGAATCCCAGGGTCGGGATTCCCAGCACCAGCGGTACCAGTCCGCCCTGCCCGTCGAACCCGAAGGAGGGGATGACCACCACCAGCACTACCACCAGGTAGAGCAGGTTGACGATCACGTAGCTGTAGT
Organism: Candidatus Binatia bacterium; assembly: GCA_022823055.1. Classification (GTDB taxonomy): domain Bacteria; phylum Desulfobacterota; class Binatia; order UBA9968; family JAJDTQ01; genus JAJDTQ01. The sequence continues at coordinate 10,689 of JAJDXX010000171.1, forward strand.
TCACGCGTTTCATGGCGTCGGCGTCGAGCGTGTGCGCATCCGGGTGATCAAGGGGACCGCCACCATGGTCAGGATGAGGATCCAGGAGATCACGCTGTTGAAGAATCCGAAATAGCTGCCGTCGTGGATCCTGAGCGTCAGCAGGAACGACTTCTCGGCCAGGTTGCCCAGCACGAAGCCGATGACCAGCGGCAGCACCGGCACGCCCGCCCGGCGCATGCCGAAGCCGAGGATGCCCAGCAGCACTACCAGCACCACGTCCCAGATGTTCTCCCGCAGGATGTAGGTCCCCGCCAGGGCCACCACCGCGATGACGGCGGAAAGGTAGTGCACCGGCACCCGGGTGATGATGGCCAGGTAGCGGGCGGCCAGCAGGCCGAAGATGCTGGCGAAGGCGTTGGAGACCACGTAGCCGTTGAGCAGGGTCCAGATGAAGATGGGCTGGTCCAGGATCAACTGCGGCCCCGGCGAGACCCCGTGCATGATGAAGATGCTCAGCAGCAGCGCCATGGCCAGGCTGCCGGGGATGCCGAAGCTCAGGGTGGTCAGCAGCGCGCCGCCGTCCTTGGAATCGTTGGCCGCCTCGCTGGCGATGACGCCCTCGGGGCTGCCCGTGCCGAAAGAGCCTGGGTTCCTGGAGGACTGCACGGCCACGGTGTAGGCGATGAGGTTGGCGGTCTCGCCGCCCACTCCGGGGATGATCCCCACCAGCGTGCCGATGGACGAGCTGCGCAGCAGGCAGACGGCGTAGCGGAAGTTCTCCATCACCCCCTGCCACGCGCCCCGGATGCTGGCCTGGATGTTGTCGCGGGCGATGGTGCCGCCCTGGGCCGAGTAGTTGATCAGCTCGCCGATGGCGAACAGCCCGACGAAGAACGGGATCAGCGGAATCCCGTCCCACAGGTACTCGCTCCCCATGGTGTAGCGGATGAGCCCGGTGGGCTCGTTGAGGCCCACCAGGGACAGCAGGACGCCGACGCCGCCGGCGATAAGCCCGTTCAGGAGGGAGCCCTGGCTCACCGTGGCCGTGGTCACCAGACCGAACACCACCAGCCAGAAGATCTCCGGATGGCCGAAGGCGATCACCAGCGGGCGCATCACCTGGATCAGCAGCGCCAGGATCACGAGCCCGAAGAGTGCGCCGAGGAGGCATGCTCCGGCCGACAGCCCCAGCGCCCGCGCCGCCTCGCCCCGCTTGGCCATGGGGTAGCCGTCGAAGCAGGTGGCGGCGTTCACCGGGGTGCCCGGCGTGTTGAGCAGGATGGCGCTGATGGAGCCGCCGAAGGAGCTGGCCCCCATGATGCCCGAGAACAGGTAGACCGCGGTGATGGCATCCCAGGTGAAGGTGAACGGCAGCAGCATCGACATCGCGAGGATGCCGCCGAGTCCCGGCACCGCGCCGAAGATCAGCCCGATGACGCTGCCGAAGAACAGCGTCAGCAGGACGTGCGGCTCCGAGATGGTGACCAGGGCGCCGCCGAAACCTTCAAACATGAACGCGGGTGTCCTGTGTCACGGGAGTGCCCGAGGCCGGGAAGAG
>JAJDXX010000142.1 GCA_022823055.1 Candidatus Binatia bacterium
GGGCGCCCCATTTTCATCCCCCTTTGTGTCGGCTGCAAGCCGACATGGGTGATTCCCGCGAAAGCTTGCCCTCGACCCCGATCGGGGGCGGGAATCTAGGGGTGGAGAGGGGCGAAGCGGCGTTGAAATGGACTGACGGAGGAGTCGTCATGAAGCCAATGGAGACCATCGATCTCACGGCGCTGATGGAGAAGACCGAGGCCGAGGGCAACGGCCGCACGGTGGTGTGGCAGGACTCGGAGTCCATCGCGTTCCTGAGCAGCGGGCGCAAGCGGCGCATGGACTTCCACGTGGACCCGAGCGACGAGGTGACGCTGGTGCTGAAGGGTGAGCAGCGCCTCCATTGCCTCACCGGCGACGGCGAGGAAAGGGTCGTGACCATGGGACCGGGGCAGATGACCCTGTGTCCAGGCGGCGTGCCGCACTCTCCCCGTGTCGACCCGGGCACCTGGTTCCTGGTGTTCGAGCGGGTGCGCAAACCGGACGAGCAGGACCGGTTCATGTGGTTTTGCGAGAACTGCGGCAAGAAGGTGTACGAGGTGGACGTTACGGTGGGAAACTACAGCGACGACCCCGTGGGACAGGTTCACCGGCAGTTCTACGGCGACGAAACGCTCCGGACCTGCGGCGACTGCGGCAGCGTCGTTCCCAAGCCGGAATAGGCGCGAAGCGAGGCAGGAGACGCCGGATCGCAACGGAACGCAATTTCACCGGACGCACGCATGACGGATTACGGCAAGGCACTGGAACGGCTGTCCGAGGGCTACGGCAAGGCCGAACGGGAAGTCGTCGCCACCTACTTCGGAACACCGCACACGCCCGAAGACCACATCCCGTGGCTCAAGGCCCAGGCCTTCAAGGAATACTCGGCCATCCAGCCGCTGGTACACGCCCTTGACAAGCTGTACCCGCAGCTCGACCGGCAGGTGGACCGCCACGACTACGAGGAGCTGTGCCACAAGCTCGGCGACGAGATGAGCCACGCGCGGCTGATCATGGATTTCCTGGAGGAGTTGACCGGGGAGCGGCTGACGCAGAAGGACCTGACGTGGTTGCCGGAGGACCGCAAGCTCGCCGAGGTGCGGGCGCGCTACTCGCGCAGCTACGCCGGGCTGCTGCACGGCTCCGAGCGCATCACCACGAGCGAGATCCAGCGGCGCGACGAGGCCCTGGAGCGCGCCGCCATCACTCTGACCGAGGGAGGCGGGGGCGCCCTGTACGAAGTGTGCCGGCACCTGAAGGGGAACCGCACCAACCGGCGCATCGCGTCCATCTTTGGCCGCATCCACCGCGACGAGACCAAGCACAGCGACGCCAACGAGCTCGAGGTGCTGGTCAAGACCCGCAAGGATCACGACCGCGCCCGGCGTATCATCACCGACGTGTCATCCCAGCGTCTGCGCATGCGCAACGAGCAGTTCGGGTTCCCTCTGAGTCGTGGCGAGCTGCGCACGCTGGAGCGGGAGTGTACACGGGCGGCCTAGCCCGGAGTGTAGGGCACGAGGCAGGGCGGGCCTGACCCGGCCCGCGCAAACCAACCAGGAGGTTACCGTGAACACGGATGCAATGCCGGTCATCGACGTCGACTCCCACGTCGAGGAACCCAAGGAGGCTTGGGCGCACCTCGACTCGAAATACGCGGATCGGAAGCCTTTTCCGGTGGTGGCCAAGGACCTGCCGGTGTTGGGCGGCATCAACGCCTTCTGGTACATCGACGGCACCGTTTATCCCAAGCCCGTGGGCCGGGGAAACCTGGTGTACGGCACGCCGATCGAGATGCGCTTCGCCACCCAGAAGGACTTCACCATCGGCTCCCAGACCATGACCGACATCCCCGCGCGCCTCAAGGACATGGACGCGGTGGGCATTGACGTCCAGGTGGTGTTCTCCACGGTCTTTCTCCAACCGGTCACCGACGACCTCCTGTTCGAGGCCGCGCTCATGCGCAGCTACAATAACTGGATGGCATCGGCCTGCGCGGAAGCCCCGGACCGCCTGAAGTGGGGCGCCATCCTGCCCATGCGGGACCCGCGCCTGGCCCTGGACGAGCTCGAACACAGTCTCAAGCTCGGCGCGTCAGTAGCGGGAATCTACGGCACCGTGGGTGAAACCATGCTGCACGACCGTTACTACGATGACTTCTTCGCCGAAGTGGAACGGTTGGGCGTGCCCCTTGCCATCCATGCCGGCTGGAGCCATCCCGGCATCACCCGCAGCATGGACGACGTCTCGGGCTCGCGCGCCATCGGCTTCACCCTCCCGGTGATGATGGGGTTCTACAGCTTCCTGGGCGGCGGCATCCTGGAAAGGCATCCACGCCTCAGAGTCGCATTCATGGAGATCGGCGTCCAGTGGGTGCCCTACCTGGTGCAACGGATCGACCACTACCACCACGCGGACGGCGCCCTTGGCCTGCCGCTGCCCGTCAAACAGCCCGTGTCCGAGACCCTGAAGCAGAGCGACGTGTACTTCACCCCGGAAGCGGACGAGATCTACCTGCCCCAGGCAGCCGAGTATGTGGGTGAGGATAGGCTGCTGTTCGAAGGCGACATGCCGCACGCGGAAGCCCGCGAGGGCGCCAAGCAGGAGATCCTGGAGCGGGACGACCTGTCGGAGGAGCTCAAGTGGAAGATCCTGAGCGTCAACGGCCGGCGGTTCCTCAACCTGTGACGGAAGCGGCATGACCCCCGAGGCGCTGGCGGACAAGATTCTGGAGCGGCTGAAGGACGGCCCGCTCCACTTCGAGGACATCCTGTTGGAATTCGGGGACGTGCCGTACCGCGTGATGCTTCAGGCCTGGGGCCGGCTGCGCGAAGCGGGCGCGCTGGGCCGCGAGATCGAGACCGGGAAATACGTAGCTAACGAGGATTGATCCATGGCTTCAGACTTTGACGGGAAGGTGATCATCGTCACCGGTGCCGCCCGAGGCATCGGCAGGGTGTATTCAAGGGAGCTTGCCAAGGCCGGTGCCAAGGTGGTGGTGTCGGACATCCTGGACGGGGAACCCTGCGCATCCGAGATACGGGAGCAGGGCGGAGACGCCTTCTTCGTCAAGGCCGACGTCACCAGCGAGGAGAGCGTCAAGGCCATGGCCGCGGCGGCTCACGACCGCTACGGCCGCATCGACGGACTGGTGAACAACGCGGGCATCTTCGCGGATGTCCGCTACGCCCCGTTCGATGAGATCAGCGTGACCGAGTGGGACCAGGTGATGGACGTGAACGTCAAGGGTGTATGGCTGGCCTCCCGGGCGGTCTATCCTTACATGAAGGCACAGGGTTCCGGCAAAATCGTGAACATCGCCTCCGGCGTGCCCTTCAAGGGCATCCCCGTATACATTCACTACACGGTGTCCAAGGGCGCCGTGGTCGCGCTGACGCGCGCCCTCGCCCGAGGCACCGGAAAGGACGGCATCTGCGTCAACGCCGTGGCGCCCGGACTGACCCGCAGCGAGAGCCTGCTGGAGGTGCGTGGCGGGTTGGTGGACGAGGACGACGTGCCTCAGATCCAGAGCCGCGCCATCCCCCGCAGCCAGTATCCCGAGGACATTGTCGGCGCGGTGATGTTCTTTCTCTCCGACGCCGCCAGCTTCATCACCGGGCAGACGCTGCTGGTGGACGGCGGCTCCTACATGCACTGAGACATCCCATGAGCCAAGCGGACAAACTACCTTACCACGACATGCGCGGCCTGCTGGCCCTGCTTGAGTCCGCAGGCCAGCTCCGGCGCATCACCAAACCGGTGGAGGCCCGTTACGTCAACACGCTGCTGGCGCAGGCCGACACGGCGTTGCTCATGGAGAACGTCGAGGGCTACTCCATGCCGGTGGCGGGCGGGCTGGTAGGCTCGCGTCAGCGTGTCGCGCTCGGACTCGGCTGCGACCAGCGGGAGCTTGGACGCAGGTTCATGGAAGCCCTGGACCACCCCATGGAGGCAGAGGTGGTGGAAGAAGGTCCGGCCCAGGAAGTGGTCAAGATCGGCGACGAAGTGGACCTCACGGAGCTGCCCATTCCGTTCCAGCACCGGAAGGACGGCGGCCCGTACCTGTCCGCCGGCATCTCCGTGTCCAAGGACGCCGCCGGACGGCGCAACGCGGGCTGCTACCGGCTCATGTACCGGACCGCGCGGGAGACCAGCATCGACCTCGTGTCGCCGTCGGACATGCGCTTCAGCTACGAGGCGTCGCTCAAGCGCGGCGAGCCCTTGCCCATCGCCGTCGCCTTCGGCACCGGCACGCCGGAAATCATCGCGGCCGCCTACAAGGCCCCGCCGGGCTACGACGAGTTCGCCGTGGCCGGCGCCCTCTACGGCCGGCCGGTGCCGCTGGTGAAGTGCAAGACGGTGGACCTGGAGGTGCCCGCCCACGCCGAGATGGTCCTGGAAGGGGAGATATCCACCGACGGCTGGACCATCGACGAGGGGCGCTACGGCGACTTCACCGGGCACCAATGCTCGATCCGCTGGAACCCGGTATTCAAGGTCAAGGCGGTGACGCACCGGAAAGACCCGATCCTGCAGACCATCCTGATGCCGTGGGAGAACGACTGGCTGGAGGCGCCGCCGCTGGAGGCCGCGGGATGGCGCGCGCTGCGCGAAGCCAGCGTCAAGACCGTCGCGGTCTACGCCACCCCCGGCAGCGCCTGCTACTGGCACCTCTACGCCGCCATCGACAAGCGCCCGGGGGAAGGAAAGAACGCGCTCCTGGCCTTGATGTCGCTCCACGCCATCAAGCTCGTCGTGGTCACCGACGGCGACGTGGACCTCACCGACCCCATGGCGGTGGAGCGCGCCATGGCCTTTCGGGTCCAGCCCGACGAGGACGTCGTCATCGTCTCCGGCGCCCGCGGCAAGCACCTCGACCCCACCCTCAAGGCCTCCCGGCTGCCCAAGGGCGCCCTCCCCACCACCTCCAAGATGGGCATCGACGCCACCATCCCCGACGACGTCGACCCTGCGGAGTACGAGCTGCTGGAGTATCCCTTCATGGACGAGGTCAGGCTGGAAGACTACCTGTAGCGCCCCACTACCGCCCCTGGATTCCCGCTTCCGCGGGAATGACGTTTCGTGGAGCATGTGGGATAAAGAACCCTTCCTGGACGCCGATCCCTTATTGTGTGGACACAGCAGATTCGCGAGACTCTCCATCGCGGTCGGGATGGGTGCGTCATGTGCGTGACGTATTCGACGCGCTGCTGGATACCGTCTTCCCGCCCGCCTGTATCGCCTGCGAGGCGTGGCTCCCGGCCGACTCACCCGGCGCGTTCTGCTCTTCGTGCCATGACGAAATCCAATTGGTCCGGCCGCCGTTCTGTCCGCGCTGCGGGCGACCGTATCGGCACGATTGGCAGGCCGACCACCTGTGCGGCGGCTGCCTGTTGCAGCCGCCGGCCTTTTCCATGGCTCGGAGCTGGGGCTGCTATCCGCGGGAATCGGATGTGACGCACCCGCTGCGGCAGGTGATCCACCGGTTCAAGTACGGCCGGCAGGCGTCTCTGGGGAAGCCCCTGGGGCGGCTCATGGCGCAGGCGTGCCAGCCGTGGGAGCCGGCTTCAGGTTTCGATCTCATCATCCCGGTACCGCTGCATCCACGGCGGCTGCGCTGGCGCGGCTTCAACCAGTCCGTTCTGTTGGGGCGGGAGGTAGGCCGTGCGTGGCGTATCCCCATCGATCCCTTCATCCTGACGCGAAAGACGGAGACAGCACCACAGAGCACGTTGAGTCTGCGGGAACGCGGGCCGAACGTAAGAGGCGCCTTCGTCATCGCACCAGGCCGTGCCGTCGCGCGGATGGGCGTCTTGCTGGTGGACGACATCTACACCTCGGGAGCCACCCTCAACGAGTGCACGCGCGTGCTGTTGCGCGCGGGTGCGGGCGAGGTGCGGGCACTCACCCTGGCGCGGACGGTTTCCTGAGTCGAACCGCCGGCCGCCGGCTCAGAGTCGCCAGAATGCCGTAACGCGGCTTCAGGGTGACCTTGCCCGTAGTCTCGATGCGATGCTCGGGAACCATCCGGACCTTGAAGCGCTGGAGGATCTGCGCCAGCACCAGTTGGGTTTCGAGCATGGCCATGCCGGCTCCGATACAGGTGCGCGGCCCGGCGGCGAAGGGCAGGTAGGAGAAGGGATGGCGCCCCTCGCCGGCGTTGGGGTCGAAGCGGCCGGGATCGAAGCGCTCGGGGTCGGGCCAGAACTCCGGATGCCGGTGCAGGGAGTAGGGCACTATGATGACATGGGCGCCGGCGGGCAATAGACAGCCGTTGAACTCCTCCTGTCGTTCCGCCCGCCGCACATAGCTCCACACCGGGGGATAGAGGCGCATGGATTCCTGCACCACCTGTTTCAGATAAGGGACCCGGGGCAGGTCGTCGGCCGTGGCGGGGGCACCGTTCAGGGTCGCGTCCAGGCTCTCGGTCAGTCGCGCTTCAACGTCGGGATGCGCGGACAGCAGATACAGAGTCCAGGCCAGGGCGTTGGCCGAGGTTTCGTGGCCGGCCAGCATCAGCGTCACCACCTCGTCGCGCATCTGCTTCACGTCCATTCCCTCGTAGCCACTCTCGTCGAGCGCGTGGATGAGGTGGTCGAGGATGTCCTCGTGGCCCACGCCGCGGCGCCGGCGCGCCTGAATCAATCCGTACACGATTTCGTCGAGCCGCCGGACCGCGCGGCGCCACTTCAGGTTGTAGGGCGTGGGGACCCACGAGCACAGGGTCATCAGCGCGCGGATCTCCAAGGGGCTCAGGTTGGCTACTTCGAGGATCTCCGCGATTTCGTCGCCGTGACGCTTGAGGTCGCTGCCGAACAGAGTTGCGCCGACGATCCGGAATGTCAGCCGGCTCATCTCGCGGTCGATTCGCAGAGTTTCTCCTCCCGCGCGCGTTTCCCACTCATCCATCAACGAGGACGTCAGCGTATTGATGGTCCCGTCGAAACCGTTGACGCGGTGGTTGCCGAACATGGGCTGAATGAGCTTGCGCTGTTGAATCCAGTGGGGGCCGTCGTTGGTGACGAGGCCGTTGCCCATGATCTGCGCCAGCACGCGATAGTCGATAGTGCGCTTGGAGAAATGCCGGTAGTCGCGTGTCAGGATCGGACGTATGAAGTCGGGATGGTTGACCAGGTAGACATCGTGGAATCCACGCCAGCGCACGAAGTCTCCGTACGTCCGAAGCAACCCGTGCAACAGGACGTGCAGTTCCGCGCCCAGGTGGAGCATCTGGTGGAACCGGGGCGTTGAGGGCGGGGGCCTGAGCGCTTCGTCTGTTTTTCCGTTCGCGGACACAAGAACAGTTTAAGAGACGGTGAGGGCTTCATCAACGGGACGGCTCCGTCCCTACTTGCACTATGCCGCATTTCCGATAAAAGAGGGTAATCGTTCTGTAACTCGCGCTGAACTCGGCGCACCCAAGCGCATCGGAAGAGAGGAAACTCTGATGGCCGAGTATCCCGTCGAGCCCGTATCCCACACCGAGCCCGCGACCATCCGGAAGACCTACATCGGCGCCCAGTCGCTGCTCGAGGACTCTTTTCGGCTCGGGATGCAGATCCTGGAGAGCGGCTTTCGGCCGAGCTTCATCGTCGGCATCTGGCGCGGCGGCACGCCGGTGGGCATCGCGGTGCAGGAGCTGCTCGACTACTTCGGCATCGAGACCGACCACATCGCCATCCGCACGTCCTTCTACAAGGGCATCGGACGGACGGATTCCCGCATCCGCGTCCACGGCATGCAGTACATCATCGACAACGTCGAGGCCGATCAGGGCCTGCTCATCGTCGACGATGTGTTCGATACCGGTCTCAGCATCGAGGCGGTGCTCGCGCATCTCAAGCGCAAGTCCCGCCGTAACGCCCCCGTGGACACCCGCGTGGCCACGGTTTACTACAAGCCGGGCAACAACCGCACCGAGCGTGGACCCGACTACTACGTGCACGAGACCGATCACTGGCTGGTGTTCCCGCACGAGCTTCACGGGTTGACGCGGGACGAGATCATCAAGCACAAGCTCGGCGTCACGCCCTTCATGCCGCGGCTGTGACGCTGCATTTCGGGGTTGCATCCGCGAACGACACCATATATAGTGCGTGCCCGTTTCGAGTAGCGCTTCATATAGTAGGATCTGACAGACCGCGATCATGGGAACCACGGACCACGGCGGCCGCTGCGGCTATCTTCTTGAAGCCGAGGAGATCGTCAAGCGTTTCGGCGACTTCACGGCCAACGACCGGGTTTCGCTGCGTGTGCGTCCGGGGGAGATCCACGCCCTCCTGGGGGAGAACGGGGCGGGCAAGTCGACCCTGGTGAAGATCATCTACGGTTCGCTCCAGCCCAGCGCGGGCCGGCTACGCTGGGGCGGCGAAGCACTCACCGTGCCGAACCCGGCGGCGGCGCGCCGTCTCGGCATCGGCATGGTCTTCCAGCACTTCTCGCTCTTCGACGCGCTGACGGTCGTGGAAAACATCGCCCTGGCGGTGCCCGGCCCGTTCGATCGGGACGCATTGGCCGAACGTGTCGCGCGCGTGTCCGAGGAGTACGGACTGCCTCTGGATCCCACGGCGCTGGTGGCGGACCTGTCCGTCGGAGTGCGTCAACGCATCGAGGTGGTGCGCTGCCTGCTCCAGGAGCCGCGACTCCTGATCATGGACGAACCCACCGCGGTCCTGACTCCCCAGGAGGCGCGGCAACTCTTCGTCACCCTGCGGCGGCTGGCGCACGAGGGTTGCGCGGTGCTCTACATCTCGCATCGGCTGGAAGAGGTGCGGGAGCTTTGTCATCACGCCACCATTCTGCGCCAGGGCAGGGTGGTAGCCGACGTGGACCCGCGGTCCGAGACCGTATCGTCGCTTGCGCGCCTCATGGTCGGGGCGGACGTGCAGTCGGTGAACCCCGCCGCGCGCGAAGCGCCCGGGCCGCCGGCTCTCACCGTCACGGGTCTTTCGCTTCCGGCCGGCGGGCCTTTCGGGGTACCGTTGCGCGACGTGTCGCTTCAGGTGCGGAGCGGCGAGGTGACGGCGGTGGCGGGCGTGGCAGGCAACGGCCAGTCGGAGCTGTTCGAGGTGCTGTCCGGAGAACGGCCGGCGCCCACGCCCGAGTCCGTCACCATCGCCGGACAGCCGTGCGGCGAGCGGGACATCACCGAACGGAGGCGCCTGGGCGCGGCCTTCGTGCCGGAGGAGCGGCTCGGCCACAGCGCCGTGCCCGGCTTCGGCCTGTCGGAAAACGTGCTGCTCACCCGCCACGCCGCCAACGACCACCTGGTGCGCACCGGCTTCGTCAGCGGCGGTCGCGTCCGCGCCCTGGCGGATCGGATCAGCACGCGCTTCGACGTGCGCTTCAGCCGCCGGGACCAGGAGGCGGGAGCGTTGTCCGGCGGCAATCTCCAGAAGTTCGTGGTCGGGCGCGAACTGGACCGGAACCCTCGGGTGCTGGTGATCAACCAGCCCACCTGGGGCGTGGACGCCGGCGCCGCCGCGCTCATCCGGCAGGCCCTGGTGGACAGGGCCCGGGACGGCGCCGCTGTGCTGGTCATCAGTCAGGATCTCGACGAGATCTTCGAGATCGCCGACCGCATCGCGGTCATCTCCCGCGGTGCCCTTTCGGACAGCTACCCGGCGCACACCATCGACCGGGAACGCATCGGCATGCTGATGGCCGGGGCGCGCGCCGCCGGCCCGGGGCCGGAGCGGGACGCGCGCACGTGAAGCTGGTGCTGGAGAAGCGCCCGGAGCGCAGCCGGACCATGCAGGTGGCCTCGCCGCTCCTCGCCGTGGCCCTCACCATGCTGCTTGGAAGCATCCTCTTCGCGGTCCGCGGCATCGATCCGCTGCACGCCATCTATGTCTACTTCATCAGTCCCCTGACCACGCTTTGGTCGGTGGAGGAGCTCATCGTCAAGGTCACCCCGCTGGTCCTGATCGGCGCGGGTCTGGCTATCTGCTTTCGCGCCAACCTGTGGAACATCGGCGCGGAAGGCCAGCTCATCGCCGGCGCTCTTGCCGGCGCCTCCATACCCATCCTGGCACCCCAGTGGGACTCGGCTCTGGCCATCCCCGCCATGCTGCTGCTGGGGATGTTCGGCGGCATGGTCTGGGCGGGGGTTCCCGCGCTCCTGCGCAACCGCTTCGGGGCCAACGAGATCCTCACCAGCCTCATGCTGGTGTACGTGGCGCAGTATCTCCTGGACTGGCTCGTGCGGGGACCGTGGCGCGACCCCCAGGGGTTCAACTTCCCCAAGTCCATCGGTTTCAACGACTGGCATCTGCTGGCCACCTTCGGCGACGGGCGGGTGCACCTCGGCGCCGTTTTCGCGCTCATCGCGGCGGCGGCGCTGGCCGTGTTCATGGCGCGCACGCTCATGGGCTTCGAGATCCGCGTAAGGGGAGAGGCCCCGCGCGCGAGCACTTTCGGCGGCTTTTCGGTGCCCGGGACCACTTGGTTCTGCTTCGGCATCTCCGGCGCCCTGGCCGGACTGGCGGGCATCTGCGAGGTCGCCGGTCCCGTCGGCCAGCTCCAACCCACCATCTCGCCGGGCTACGGTTTCACCGCCATCATCGTGGCCTTTCTCGGACGGCTTAATCCGCTGGGCGCCCTGTTCGGCGGACTGGTCCTGGCCATCTGCTACCTCGGCGGCGAGGCCGCCCAGGTGGAGCTGTCCATATCCGAGAAGACCGCCCAGGTGTTCCAGGGCATGCTGCTGTTCTTCATCCTGACCTGCGACACGCTGGTCCGTTGCCGCGTCCGAGTGGAGTGGGCGGCGCGGCGGACTTCGCCGGCGGAGGGGCGCCTGCCGCTGGGGATTGGAAGCGCCTCCTCGCGGACGGCGGACGCCGGGGAGGCCACATCATGAGCGCCCTGGAAGCGGTCCTTTTGACCATCATCACGGCGTCGACGCCGCTGCTGCTGGCGGCCGTTGGCGAGCTGGTGGTGGAGCGGTCGGGCGTGCTCAATCTCGGGGTCGAGGGCATGATGATCATGGGGGCGGTCACCGGCTTCGCGGCCGCGTACACCACCGGTTCGGCCGCGATCGGCGTGGCCGCGGCGGTCGGCACCGGCGTCGCCATGGCGCTGCTCTTCGCCTTCCTGACCCAGACGCTGGCGGCCAACCAGATGGCCACGGGCCTGGCGCTTACGCTGTTCGGCACCGGTCTCTCGGGGCTCATCGGCCAGACCTTCACGGGTCTCCCCGGCGTGAAACTCGGCGCCCTCCACATCCCGGGGTTGAGCAATCTGCCGCTCATCGGTCCGGTGCTGTTCGCCCAGGACGTTCTCGTGTACGCCTCCGTCGCCATCACCGCCGGTGTCGCGTGGACGTTCACCCGGACACGCGCGGGACTGGTCATCCGCGCCGTCGGCAGCAACCATCATTCGGCGCACGCGCTGGGTTATGACGTGGCCGCGGTACGCTATCGCTGCATCGCCTTCGGCGGCGTCTGCGCCGGACTGGCCGGCGGCTACCTGTCCCTGGTCTACACGCCGCAGTGGATCGAGAACATGACCGCCGGGCGCGGCTGGATCGCGCTGGCCCTGGTGGTGTTCGCCACCTGGACGCCGATTCGCGTGGCCGTGGGCGCTTATCTGTTCGGCACGGTATGGATCATGGGCCTCTATGTCCAGGGTATCGGCGTTGCCATCCCGTCCCAGTTCCTGTCGTCGCTGCCGTATCTGGTCACCATCGCCGCGCTTCTGGCCATCTCGGGCAACCGTATCTTGACGAGAGTGAATACACCTGCTTGTATCGGTCAAACCTTCGTGCCTGACCGCTGAGATCAACCGTACTTTTCACCCATCCGGAGGAGGAAAATGAAAAAGCTCATCGTGCTGGTGGCCGTTGTTGCCCTGTCCCTCGTCACCGCGTCCGCGTTCGGGGCGGACCCCTTGAAGGTCGGTTTCATCTACGTCGGCCCCATCGGCGACCACGGCTGGAGCTACCAGCACGACCAGGGCCGCCTGGCCGTCGAAAAGGCCTTGGGCAAACAGGTGAAGACCCTCTACATCGAGAAGGTCACCGAGGGTCCGGACACCGAGCGCGCCATCACACGGTTGGCCCGTGACGGCGCCGGCCTGATCTTCACCACCTCCTTCGGCTTCATGGACCCCACCATCAAGGTGGCCAAGCGCTTCCCGAAGGTCATGTTCGAGCACGCCACGGGTTTCAAGCGCGCCAAGAATGTCGCCACCTATTCGTCGCGATTCTACGAGGGCCGCTACGTCATCGGCCAGATCGCCGCCAGGCTGTCCAAGAACGGCGTCGCCGGCTACATCGCCTCGTTCCCGATCCCGGAGGTAGTGCGCGGCATCAACGCCTTCATGCTCGGCGCCCAGTCCGTCAACCCCGACTTCAAGATCAAGACCGTGTGGGTGAACTCCTGGTTCGACCCCGGCAAGGAGGCCGACGCCGCCAAGGTGCTCATCGGCCAGGGAGCGGACATCATCACCCAGCACACCGATTCCACCGCGCCCATGCAGATCGCCGGCGAAAAGGGCATCAAGGCGTTCGGCCAAGCGTCGGACATGATCAAGTTCGGCCTCAAGACGCAACTCACCTCGATCATCGACGACTGGCAGCCCTACTACATCCAGCGCACCAAGGCCGTGCTTGACGGCACCTGGAAGTCCACCGACACCTGGGGCGGCATGGATACCGGCATGGTTGGCATGGCGCCCTACACCAACATGCCCGCCGACGTCGCGGCCATGGCCAAGGCCACCGAGGAGAAAATCCGCTCCCGCAAGATGCACGTCTTCTCCGGCCCCATCCACAAGCAGGACGGCTCCCTGGCCGTCGCCAAGGGCAAGAACCTCGACGACGGGACGCTGCTGGGCATGAACTGGTACGTCAAGGGGATCGACGACAAGCTGCCGAAGTAGGGGGGATCGCAGGGGGTGACGCGGGCCGCATGAAACGGCCCGCTTTCCCTTTCGTCCTCGCACGGGCGCGCGGCCCTCGGTCCGTGATGGGCCGCCGTCTCCGATGATGTCCGGAGCAGGGCCTGAGGTTTGTGACCGACCTCCGTCCCCGAACCGCCCCCGGCCCCTGATCGGCGCCCGGTCTTCCATCGCTCGTCCGCCCAGCCGCTTTTTCCGCCGCCAGAGACCATAGGCCGTCAGACCGAGACAAACCACGAGGCCGGGCAGCAACACATAGTCGAGCCAGACAATCCAGGCGGAGAGTCCCAGCACACCCAGGATCACCACGAGCACCGGTGTGGCGCAGCAGACGGCGGCGATGACAGTGCCGGCGATGCCGGCCTTGAGAACTGTCGCGTCCTTCACCGCGGTGAACCTAGCGCTTCACCGAAGCCCGATAGCCCGCGTTAGTCGACGCTGTGACGATGGCATTGGCGTTCGTGACCGACGGGTCGAACACCACCGTCGCCGTCCCGGACTCCAGGTCGACCGCCACCGACTTGACACCGGCCACACCCTGCATGGCCTTCCGGACCGTGATCGGGCAGAGCGCGCAGGTCATTTCCCGGCAAGTTCATCCGGACCCATCCTTGTTTCCGTCATGGAGTGTACCTACACTCTGTAGTAGCTACAGAGTCAAGGAGTTTCTTCATGACGAGCGATCACCTTTCCAGGACGGGCTTTCGGCGAGCGGCACTCGGACGCCGTACGGGCTGTAACATCGAGACCATCCGCTACTACGAGAACATCGGGATGATGCCGGACCCGCCGAGGACAGCCGCCGGTTACCGGGTCTACGACGAGACGCATGTCTCCCGACTGCGTTTTATTCTGAGAGCCCGCCAGCTCGGCTTCTCCATCGAGGAGATCCGAGGGCTGCTAGGCCTCGTGGACAGTGGCAGTCAGACTTGTGCGGAAGTGAAGGAGCGAACCGAGCGACACCTTGCCGACGTACGCGCCAGGATTGCGGATCTCGCGCGAATTGAACGGGTGCTGAGCGAGACCGTCACGAAATGCTCCGGCGAGAATGTTCCGGAGTGTCCCGTTCTGGAGGCGCTCACACCTCGGCCGGTGTTGGCATAGTTGGCGTCACTACTCGGCGCGGCTGTCTGGGAGGCATGTCGCGGCGGCGGCGATCGTCGGCACCGGCAGTGATTGCTGTCTCCATTGGCGGCTGTGTGAAGCGCGGACCGGGGTCATTGCCTGTGCGGCGGATTTCTGCCGGCCTGGTTTTGCGGATGCGGTCCGGCCAGGTGGAGCGGATGTAGGAGAGCACGTCCCAGATCTCGTCGTCGGTCATGACGTCGCCGAGGCCCGGCATGCCGCTGTCGATCCCGATGATGAACCGCCCCGGGTTTCCCGGAGACACGCCCGCCTTGCCGTTCAGCAGGCGTGACAGCCCCGCGCTCGCAGCCGAGCCGCCGTCTCGTTCACGTTCCATCCCACATCGTCCATGCTCTTGCGGATCAGTTCGCCCAAGTGCAGGGGGTTCTGCATCGGCCCGACGCGATCGCTTGCAATGTCGTTCATGGTCAGGACTCCCTCCGGTCAGTGGTAATTGATCAGATCCACATCTACGGCCTCGCCGGGATCCTGACGCGCTGATCACAATGCCCAACAGGAAAATGCGCAGGACCGGGTGTCATTTATTGCCACCCTATGATAGGTTTGTGGCAACTGGAACGGAGGTCAGACATGCCCGCAACTCATGCCCGAAACGTTGCACTCACTCCTCAGCTTGCGCGATTCGTCGACGACCTTGTCGCGGCAGGGTCCTATAACAACGCCAGCGAGGTGGTCCGGGACGGTCTACGTGAACTACAGCGCCGAAAATTCCTGGATCAGTTGACCGAGATTCGAGCCCGGATCGGCACAGGCCTCGATCAACTCGACCGGGGAGAAGGCCGGAGCGGCGATCCCGCGCGCGTCATCGGAGGCATTCTCCGGGAGGCGAAACAAACACGGCGCCGCAATACATGAAGACGGTTGTCTACGCGCCGGTTGCGCTTGCCCGGCTGGCCGACATATTCGATTACACCATTGAACGGTTTGGAACTGCACAAGCCGACGCCTACGCGGCACGGTTGGCCCGACGGCTTACGGACCTGGCTCTGGGACGAGGCTTGGCGGCACGGCCCTGCGGGCGCCTCATGCGTGACACGCGGGAGGCCCGTGGACTGACCTACATCCGCGAGGGATCGCATTACCTGATTCTGCGAGAAAGACGAGAGACGCTCGAAGTCGTTGAAGTCTTCCATGAGCGAATGAACATCGAAGCGCATTTGGAGCGGCTGCTTGAGGATGACCCGCCATAGTCCAGAAGACTATTGGTCGGTCTTGTGAGGTCTTGCCGGGTGAGGTGGGTGGTGCGCCCGCCAGGAATCGAACCTGGACTTAGGGTTCCGGAGACCCTCGTGATGTCCTTTTCACTACGGGCGCGCGTCTTTTTTGTTTACCAGACAACGCGCCCGTCACTCAAGTCTGTTTGAGATGGGTCGGACAAATGGCCGACCCATCTGAGCAGTTTACCTTGCAAATCTTCCACACGGTAGAAGATTTGCAAGGTAAGTTCCGTACTATTCCATCACGGCGTTGACGATGGCCTGAGCCACCACTTCGGCAGCCAGGACGCCGACGGCGTTGACGTCGGATTTACGTTTGCCGGTAGAGAGGGCGAACAGGGTGTCGCCGTCGTGAAGCGTGTGGGCCGGGCGGATGGCGCGGGCAATGCCGTCGTGGGCCATGGAAGCCACGACGTTGGCTTCAACCGACGAGAGAGCGGCGTCGGTGGCGACGACGCCGATGGTGGTGTTGGTGCCGGCGATGCCGGGTGCATGCTCTTGCCGCGACTCGGGCGTGGCGTCGGCGGTTTGCCCGGCCGCCTCGTCCTGGTTGCCGGCGATCATCTCGCCGGTAGCGGGATACAGGATGGCGCCTACGGCGTTGACCACCATCAGTGCCGCTACCGTAACTCCGTTGGGCAGCCTGGTGCACGCCGAGCCGATGCCGCCGTCGGCGCGGCGCAGGCCGGGGGCCTTGCCGACGGTGGCGCCGGTGCCGGCGCCGATGCGGCCGGTGGGCACGGTCGCGTCGCTGGCGGCCTTGCAGGCGCGGTAGCCCATGGCTTTGTCGGGACGGACGCGCGGGTCGCCGACGGCGAGGTCGTAGACCACGGCGGCGGGGACGATGGGCACAACGCCGTGAGCGGTGGGGAAGCCGGCGCCTTGCTCTTCGAGGAAGCGCATGACTCCCGAGGCGGCGTCGAGACCGAAGGCGCTGCCGCCGGTCAAGAGAATGGCGTGGGCATGGCCTACGAGCCGTCCGGGCCGGATGGCGTCGGTTTCGCGAGTGCCGGGGGCGAATCCGCGTACGTCCACCCCCGCAGCGGCGCCGGCGGGGCACAGCACCACCGTGCAACCGGTGCGCGCGCGCCGGTTGGTGGCGTGACCCACCTGAATGCCCGGCACCGCGGTAATGGTGTCGTTCTGCTGCTGCATCACGTCTGCCCGGCGAACCGTTCGCCTCACGCTTGTGCGGCTCTGATTTCCAGTGTTCGCTTTCTCACCCACTAGCCTATAGCCTGTTCCCATGAGCGACGAAAACCCCGCCATGCGGCCGCGTCTTCGTTACGTCGACGTCTTCCCGGTCCCTGCCGAGCAGGGGAGGCAGGACTTCGGCATCCGCGACCCACAGCACTTCAGCGACAAGGTCCTGCGTCTCCGCCCCGAGGCGGCGTACGCGCTGCGGTTCTTCGACGGGGAGCATACGCTGCCGGACATCCAGGCGGCGTACCGCGAGGCCTACGACGTGGAGTTTCCGCTGGAGTTGCTGGAGCAGCTTTGCGAAATCCTGGACGAAGGCTACTTCCTCGCCAGCGACAACTTCAGGCGTCACTACCGGCAACTGGCCAGTTCGTTCCACGAGTCCCCGGTCCGGGAGGCGTTTCACGCGGGCATCAGCTACGACGAGAACCCCGGTTCGCTGAAGGAGGGCCTGGGCCGGTTGTTCGAGCCGCCGGAAGGACCGGGACTGCCGGGTGAGCGGCGCGCGGAGCGGAACGTACCCGGAATCGTCGTGCCGCATATCGACCTTCGGCTGGGGGGCCACGCCTACGCCTGGGCGTACAAGGAACTGGCGGAGGCGGAGCCGCCGGACCTGTTCGTCATTCTGGGGACCGGGCACAACGCGTTGCGGAACCCCTACGCGCTGACCTGCAAGAGCTTCGCCACGCCCCTGGGAGAGGCCCCGGTGGACGCCGGCTTCGTCTCGCGTCTGAGCGAGCTCCACGACGGCGAACTCTTCGCGGATGAGCTGGCCCACCGCTCCGAACACACCATCGAGTTCCAGGTGCTGTTCATTCAGCAACTCTTCGGCAACGTGGTCCCCATCGTGCCGGTGTTATGCTCCTTCTCGTACACCGACCCCGGAAGCGGCCCGGCGGGCGAGTCCATCGAGCGTTTCACCGAGGGGTTGCGCGGGATCATGGATGACGACGGCCGCCGCATCTGCCTCGTCGCCAGCGCGGACCTGGCCCACGTGGGGCCGCGCTACGGCGACCCGGACGGCTTCAGGGGCGAGGAGTTGGAGGAGGTCAAGCGCAGGGACGTGGAGATGCTGCGCCACGTGGAGAACGTGGATCCGGAAGGTCTCCGCGACTACCTGGCACGGGAAGACGACCGGCGCCGGATCTGCGGGTTCTCGCCCATCTACACCATGCTCAAGGCGATGGAGGCGGAACGGGGACGGCTCGTGGCCCACGATCACGGCGAGATGGATCCGGTAGGATCGATCTGCAGCTTCGCCAGCGTCGTGTTCGAGTGACCGGTACACGTCCTTCTCGGGGCGGACGGGTTCCGGCGAGGCAGCCCGCGGGGCGCGCTCCGGGCAGGGCGCCGATGAGCGACGCTACGACTCGGGGAAGAGCGTGTTGCCGTCGTCGTCCTCAACGGTGATGGCCTTGGTGGGGCAGATCCGGGCCGCGAAGACGATCTTCTCCTGGGAGTCGCCGTTGGGGTCCGCCACCTCGGCGATGAAGCGTTCGTTCATCTTGAAGACCTTGGGCGCCGCCTGGACGCATTTCTCGTGGCCGTCGCACTTCGTGTTGTCCACCGTAACCTTCATGTTCCCTCCCGGATGAGTCTGGATGTCCCTTCTATAACGAAGTCGGCGGTTCGCTTCCACCGGCCCTGCCACGGAAGATTTTTCGCTGTTGCAGTGCCGGAAGCGCCTGCGATATAGTGAACTCGGCATGCGGATCCATCGCTACACGTCCTGGGACGGCTCTCAGGAGGTTCGTTTCCCCACCGCCAACGACCTGCTCAAGCAGCTCTCGGATACTTTTTTGGAGGAAGAAGGCGTGCGCCGTGCGCTCCGGAGCCTGATGCGCCGAGGCTTCGAGTCCGAGGACGGCATGCGCTCGGTGCAGGGGCTGCGCGACCTGCTGCAGCAGGCGGAGGAACAGAAGCAGGAACTCCTCAACAAGTACTCTCCCGATTCCTTCAAGCTCTCGCCCGAGGAGAGCGAGGCCCTTAGCAAAAAGCTGAACGAGCTGGCGGAGAAGCTGGAAGCGTATCACGAGCAGATGCGCAACTTCATGGAGCGGCTGTCCGGGCGCTACGCCGACAACATGGACGAGCTGGCCGAGAGGATGCGGCAGGCCCAGGAACGCTACCAGCAGCTCAAGGAGCGCCTCGGCGAGCAGATCGAGCAGCGCTCCATGCAGCAGCCGCAGAACCTCACGGGGCCGGGCGCGCCGGACCTGTCACAGATGCTGGACCGCTTGAGCCGCCTTCTGGAGGACGAGGACTTCCTCAAGAACCTCCCCAACATGCTCGACGCCGCGGTCGACGACCTCGACAACCTGCTGGAGAACCTCGATTCCCTGAGCCAGCAGGAATTGCAGCGGCTGAGCGACGCCATGTCCCAGATGGAGCAGCTCGAGCAACTGTTGAACCAGTACCCCTTCCAGGGAAGCCAGCGCATGAGCATGGGAGAGGCCGGGCAGGTCCTGGGGCAGCTACGCGGCCTGGAGCAGTTCCTGCGCTGGGGCCGCCGCGGGCTCGGCGACGTCTCGGACCTCGACCTGGAGGCCATGCGCGAGCTGCTGGGCGAGGAAGCCTACGAGCAGCTCAAGTACCTCCAGGGCGTCGAGCAGATGATGGTGGACGCGGGCTACCTCGTGCGCACGGGAAGCGGCGTGCGCCTGAGCCCCAAGGGCATGCGCCAGCTCGGCGACAAGGCGCTGAAAGAGATCTTCCAGCTCATGAACAAGAACCGCTGGGGGCAGCACGCCAGCGCCAAGATCGGCAACCAGGGCATGCGCCTGGAGGACACGCAGCGCTACGAGTACGGCAACCCCCTCAACATCGACATCCGCAAGACCCTCATGCAGTCGCTGGAAGACGGCCGCACCGGAGTCCCGGTGCGGATCGAACCCAAGGACTTCCAGGTGTACCAGCACGAGTTCTCCACCGACACCGAGACCGTGCTGCTCATCGACGTCAGCTACTCCATGCTGATGAACGACGCCCTGCACGCGGGCAAGAAGGTGGCGCTGGCACTGAACCGGCTCATCGAGACCAAGTTCCCGCAAGACGTCCTTCACCTGGTGGCGTTCCGCTCCAACGCCAAGATCATCCGCACCGAGGACCTGCCCTCCATCGTCGCCATCACCTACTTCATGGAGCACGGCACCGATATCAAGGAGGCCTTGAGGTTTTCACGACAACTGCTTGGAAACAATCGCGCCACCAACCGCCAGATCATCCTCATCACCGACGGCGAGCCCACCGCCTGCAACGTCGACCGGGGCGGCCGCCTCCACAGCGGCTGGGGCTCGGCCCTGCTCCACGAGCGCATCGTCCGGGAGACCCTGAAGGAGGTCCGCCGCTGCACCCAGAGCGGCATCCGCATCAACACCTTCATGCTGGGCATGGACTACTACCGCATGGGCTTCGTGGACCGCCTCACCCGGATGAACACCGGCCGCGTGTTCTACACTTCCCCGGACGAGATCGGCAACTACATCGTCGTCGACTACCTCGCCAACAAGCGCAAGCGCCTGCGGCGCTGATTACTCGGTTACCAGCGCGAGCACGCCGGTGTAGGTAAGGAGGTGATTGCCGCCGGCCATGGGGCCGAGCTCGTAGTTGCCGAAGAATCCGATGACCGGCACGTCGGCCAGCGCGTTCTTGATGTAGGCCGTATCGATGCCGGGCACGCCGTACAGGCCGCTGCCGCGGGCGCAGCAGTTGAAGTAGAGTCCCAGCCGCGGTGTTTTGCCCTCCAGCCGCGCGGTCTGCCGTTCCAGCATCTGCCGGAGGTCCTCCCGCGCCCGCTGCCCGTCCCGTAGGGTGAAGATCAGCGCTTGTCCGGCTTCCACGGGTTGCGCCACGGCCAGGATGCCCCTCTGCGCATCCAGGCCGATGATGTTGCGCACGAGATACTGCCCGGCCTCGATCTCCGTCTGACGCGGGTCCGGCGAGAGCCCCACGAACACGAACGCCAGCGCGCGGCGCAGGTCCTGCTGGAAGGGTTTCCCGATCAGATCCACGAACACCTCGAAGGCCGGGCGGTCGTTGATCTCGAAGATGAGATTCTCGTGGGCCTTGGTGATGACCATGGGCTCGCCCACGGGCTGACAGCCCTGGGTGAGCTCGATGGCGGTGGTACAGCCCCCTGACAGCGCAAAGCCCACGGCGCTGTTGCCGGTCACCCGGTCCTCGTAGAACTGGTAGGTGCGGCCGTGGCTGCCGTTCTCCGACGCGCCCGCGCCCACCACGGGGGCCGCGTGGCCGGCTTGTGCCATGCCCTCGAGCAAGGCGTCGGGACGGCTGCGGTAGCCGTCGGCCAGCACCACGGTCAGAAACGGGGAGTCGGCCCCCACGGCGTTGGCGATGTCCCGTCCGGCCGCCGCATCGTTGCCCTTGAGGGCGTCCCGGACGAAGGGGCGCGCTCGCACGGTGTCGGAAGCCAGCGCCATCACCGCCACGCCGGACTCCCCCTCGATCTCGCCGCTGTCCGTCAGGATGCCCAAGCCGCTGCAACCTACGATGTTGCGGGTGCCGGTGATGCGCTGGAGCGAGGCCAACTCCTGCTCCAGGGCTCCGGCGTGATCGACGGTGGCGTAGAGCACCGCCAGGTCTGCGCCACCGTCCGGAAGGCTCGCCATGGCGCCCGCCGCGGCCTCCTCGATGGCCGCCTGGGTCTCTGTTTGCGACGACTGTCCGACTCCGGCCTTGAGCATGAGTTCAGGGTATGCAAACCCGCGCCGCAGGTCAATCGAGTCGTCACGGCAAGCCCGCGAGGGGCCGGCATGTGAGGTCCCGGTCGCGGTCTCGCAGGGAAGATGACGCGGGTCCGGGCTATGGTCCGGGCCTCCCGGCTTTGCTATAAAGGCCGCATGAGAATCGTTCAGATACCGCTGCTAAGGGACAACTACGGCTACCTCCTGGTCTGCGAGAGGACCAACCAGGCGTGCATCGTCGACCCGTCCGAGGGCGAGCCTGTTTGGCGTACGGTACAGGAGGAGGGGGTCGATCTCGTCGGGATCCTCAACACCCACCATCACCGGGACCACACCGGCGGAAACGAGTATCTTCTCCGGCAGAATCCGGACCTGAGGGTGTTCGGTGCCAAGGTGGACGAGCACCGCATCCCGGGCATCACGCATCGGCTCATGGAGGGGGACGACATCGAGGTGGGGGAAGAGTGCGGGAACGTGCTGTTCATTCCTGGCCATACCATCGGCCACCTCGGCTTCGTGTTCCCCGGAATGCTCTTCAGCGGGGACGCCTTGTTCGCCGGCGGCTGCGGCCGGGTCTTCGAGGGAACCGCCGCGCAGATGACCTCCTCCCTGGACAAGCTCCGCGACCTCTCCGGCGACACCCTGGTCTACTGCGGCCACGAGTACACCGAGAAGAACCTCCAGTTCGCGCTGACCGTGGAACCCGGCAACGAGGAGGTCCGCCGGCGGCTGGAGAACGTGCAGGCACTCCGGTCCAAGGAGCAGTTCACGGTGCCCTCCCGCCTCGACGACGAGCTCGCGACCAATCCGTTCCTCCGCTGTGAAAGCGACGAGATCAAATACGGCATGGCCGATCGTTTCCCGGGGATCGGAACGGATCCGGTTTCCGTGTTCGCCAAGGTCCGGGAACTCAAGGACGCCTATTAGCCGCACGACCGGCGGCCGTTCCCTCGGTTGCCTCGACGGCTCTCCCACCAGGCATTTCCGCCCCCAGCTCCGGGCGACGCTTGCATCCATGGAGGTATTCGATGCGGTTTGCGACCCTTAAGGACGGCACCGTGGCCGCGGTCACGCCGGAAGACGGGATGGTTTCTCTCGACGGCATCTGCGGCTCGATGATCGATCTGGCAGCCTCGTATGAAACGAGCCGCGAAGCCATCGAACGCGCCGTCTCGCAGACGACCCCGACAGCCCTCGACGCCGCGCAATTGGCAGCCCCGGTGCCCGCGCCCTCGAAGATATGGGCGGCCGCCGGCAACTACAAGCGCGGCAGCGCGAACCTGTCCAGTGACGGAGGGCGGGGCGAGGCCCGGGAGAGACCGCCGGACGAGTTGCTGGAGCACATCTTCCTCAAGCCGCCGTCCGCCGTCGTCGGCCCGGGCAAGGACATCCTCATCCCGGCCGGCGCCGAGACCATTTTCCCGGAGCTGGAACTGTGCGTCGTCATCGGCAGGGAGAGCCGGGACTTGTCGATGGACGAGGCCCTGGACGCCGTGTTCGGTTACAGCGTCATCCTCGACGTCACCGCCCGGGGATACGGATCGGGCAAGAACCTCATGGGCACCCGCTGTGTGCGCAAGGGGTTCGACACTTTCGCGCCCGTGGGGCCTTGGATCGTCTCTCGGGACGAGATAGCCGATCCGCAGGCCCTGGAGATGCGCCTGTGGGTGAACGACGACCTGCGGCAGTCCGCCAGCACCGGCGGCATGATCAACGGCGTCGCCCGGCTGGTGAGCTACCTCTCGCAGGTCGGCACCCTGATGCCGGGCGACCTCATTGCCAGCGGCAACCCGGACTCGCCGGAGTTCCAGCGGCAACTGGCGGCGGGCGACGAACTGGTGGCGGAGATCGAAGGGATCGGACAGCTCCGGCTGGGCGTCGCGCGCGCCGGCTAGCGGGCAAGGTGGCTGGACGGGTCGTAGTCAGACCGGGGGAAGAGCGTATGACCGAGGATTTGCCCTTTCAGGATCAGGGCGCGACCACCTTGTGCTACGGCTGCGGGCCGGCCAACGAGCAGGGACTCCAGGTCAAGAGCCGCTGGGACGGCGACGACGCCGTGTGCACGTGGACCGCGCAGCCGCATCACAGCGGCGGCACCCGTGAGGTGGTGAACGGTGGCGTCATCGCCACGCTCCTCGACTGCCACAGCCTCAGCCTTGCCATCGCCCGCGCCTACCAGGACGAGCAGCGCCCCATCGGCAGCGCGCCGCGGGTGTTCTTCGTCACCGCCAGCATGAACATCAACTACCGTCGCCCGACCCCGCTGGGGAAACCCCTGGAGCTCCGCGCCACTCTCCGCAAGGTCGAGGGGCGCAAGACCCTGCTGCACTGTACGTTGAGCTGCGAGCAGCAGTTGTGCGCCGAAGCCGACGTGCTCGCCATCCGCATCCACCGCGACGAGTCGGTCGAGCCCACGCGCTAGGTGTACGCAACGTCATTCCCGCTTGCGCGGGCGTAGCTTGTTGAACTTGCGTCAAGGGCGCGAAGTCGAAGCGCCGTGCCGCCAGTGCGACCAGAACGACACCGCGGCGTAATAGGCCGGGAAGAACAGCGAAGCCAGGGCCACGCCGTAGGGCGGGTCGGGCAGGTAGAAGACCACGACGAAGCAGAGCACCCCCCAAACCACTCCCAACGTGATGGTCAGTCCCTGGAGAAGGGCGTTTCGGCTCGGATAGAGGTAGCGGATCGGAACGAAGACCATCACCGACAGCACGATGACCAGGAACGCGTTGAACCAGGGGCTCAATCCCAGCACGAAGCAATAGAACGCCACCACGTTCCAGTACGAAGGAAAGCCCAGGAAGAAATGGTCCGGGGTCTTGGCGTCGGCCTGCGAAAAACCGTACGCGCTCGCCAGGAGCGGCAGACACACGATCCACCACCCGTGCCCGGCGGGCAGCAGTCCCGCCCAGAGCAGCAGAAAGCAGGGGACGAAGACGTAGTTGAGGTAGTCGACGATGTCGTCCAGACGGGCGCCGTCAATACCGGGGATCTGCTCCTTCACCCGCGCCAGCCGCGCGAACGTTCCGTCGGTGGCGTCGAGGATGAGGGCCAACCCCATGAGCGCCAGCGCCTCGCGATAACGGCCGCCGGCCACCAGCGCCAGCGTGAACACCGCCACCGCCGCCCCGAGGGCCGTGTAGAGATGTACCAGCCAGGCAAGCAGCAGTCGCAAAGGCAAGTGGGCAGGGAGGCGCGGCTCCAGGCCGCTAATTCTGCGTGGCGGAATAGCTCGCGCGGGTGCGCAGCCGTCCGATCCAGCCGGCCACGTTCTTGAAGTCAGGGTCCAGGGGCACCTGGAACCGCTCCAGCAGAGCGATATTGGGCATGTAGGCGATGTCGGCGAGGCTGAATGGGCCCGCCAGGTACTCCCGGCCCTGGAGTTGGGTCTCGAGGGCGGCGAACGCGTCTCCGATATTCGTCTGGGTCTCGCGAATCAGCCCGATGTCGCGCTCCTCCTCGGGCTTTCGGTACTCGTGAATCAGCGTCACGAAGTGGGGATTGACGTGGTTGTCCCGATAGTCCTCCAACAGGCGCACGGCGGCGCGGCTCTCGGAATCGGCGGGCAGAAGAGGCGGGTGCGGGTACTCGTCCTCCAGGTACTCGTTGATGATGGTGGAGTCGTAGACCACGAAGCCGTCGTCATCGAGGGCGGGCACTTGACCGAAGGGATGGATCTTCAGATACTCCGGGTCTTTCTGCTCCCGCTTCGACAGGTCGATCACGACGCTCTCGAATTCCAATCCCTTCTCCAGCAGGGCGATCCGCACCTTCAACGAGTTCGTTGAAGGTGGAAAGTGATAGAGTTTCATGCCCCAACCTCCTGGTTTTCATCTCCCCAGCCCCTTGCCGCGACGATAGCACAAACCGGGGGGCAGGACTACCGAAAGAACCCACCCTGGCGTCGCCTCGGGCTTGCCGCGCGAAGCTCGACGGCATCCGCGCTACACGTCCAACCCAAGCCTCCTGACGCTCTCGATATAGTCCGCAACGCCTCGTTCGAGGTCATACTGAGGCGTGTATCCCAGTTGCTCGTTCGCCTTCGTAATATCGAACTTGCAGTAGCTCTGCTTGTAGCCGTCACGGAAGTCGAGGCCGGGACCGATGTCGACCCTGGCGTCGGGGAAGTGGCGCTTCAGTTCCGCGGCGAAGTCCTTGAGGGTGACGCCCGTGGCGGTGCCGATGTTGAAGACCCATTGGGTCAGGTTCCCGGCGTTCAGCGCCAGCACGACGGAGTGGGCCACGTCGCCGACGTAGACGACGTCGTTGCGCTGGTCGCCGCCGCGCGGGAGCGTGAACGCCCGCCCGGCGATGGCGTCCTCGATGATCTTGCCGTAGAGGGCGAGGACACCGTGGCGCGCGAGCTTGCCCGGGCCGTAGATGGATGGGTAGCGCAGGGCCACGAACTCGACGCCGTAGCGCTTGCGGTAGTAGTTGCCCAGCGTCTCCGAACAGACCTTGGTAACGCCGTAGATGTCCGCGGGGTTGGGTGGATGGGATTCGTCCAGGGGGACGAAATCGGGGTCGCCGTGCTTGCCGCGGATCTCGCCGACGTAGGCGTTGGAGCTGGTGTAGACCACGCGCCGGACGCCGCAGGCGCGGGCGGCTTCCAGCACGTTCAGGGTGCCGTCGACGCCGATGGCAATGGCCAGGGAAGGGTTGGCCTCGGCCGGGCCGGGCATGAGCGCCGCCATGTGCACGACGTGGGTGATGCCGTGGGCCGACACCACCTCCCGCAGCGCGGCGCCGTCGAGGATGTCGCCGGTGACCACGTCCACGTCGCCCGCGATGTCCGCGATGAGAGACGGATCCACCCGGTTGTCCAGCAGCACGGGCCGCTGCCCTTGGGACACGAGGAGGCGCGCCGTGGCCGCGCCGTTCACGCCGGTTCCGCCGGTGATGAGGATCTTCATGTCCTCACGCTTAGCGGCTTACGAGGCCCCATGCAATACGCTATATTGAAAGCATGATGTACCGGACCCAGCCCTCTCACGGCTCGTTCAGCTTCGGAGGTCCGGTGACGCCGGCGGTCAAGTGGCTGCTGATCGTCAACATCGCCGTGTTCGTCTTTCAGCAGCCCTTCCTCGGCGGGCCGGCGCTCCTGTGGATCTTCGGTCTGGTCCCCCAGCTCGTCTGGAACGAGCTGCACGTCTGGCAGCTCTTTACCTACCAGTTCCTGCACTTCGGCCTGTTCCACATCCTGTTCAACATGCTCGCCCTGTGGATGTTCGGGTGCGACCTGGAGCGGGCCTGGGGCACGCGGTTCTTTCTCAAGTACTACTGGGTCAGCGCGGTCGGAGGCGGTCTGTGCGTGTTGTTCCTGGAACCGAACCAGGGCATCCCCACCATCGGGGCTTCCGCGGGCATCTACGGCGTCCTGCTGGCGTACGGGCGCCTCTATCCGAACAACGTCATCTACCTGTACCTGCTGTTCCCCATCCGCATGAAGTACTTCGTGCTGATCATCGGCGCCATCGCCTTCTTCTCGTCCATCAGCCCGGGGAACTCCGGCATTTCCCACCTCGGTCACCTGGGAGGCATGGCGTTCGGCTACGTCTACCTGAGGTGGGGCTACATGCTGAACCCGAGGCGTTCATGGGCTCGGGCGCGGCACGAGTACTATCGCTTCAGGCTCGCGCGTCTGAAACGGCGTTTCCGCGTCGTCGAGGGAAAGAAAAAGGACGACGAGCCGCCGACGCTGCATTGAAACGCATGCGGCCAGGGGATGGGAAGATC
>JAJDXX010000013.1 GCA_022823055.1 Candidatus Binatia bacterium
TCACGCGGGAAAGGAAGATCACGAACGTGTTGAGAACGCCCTGGAGCAAGGTCAGCGTCACCATGTCGCCGTTGGCCACGTGGCTCACCTCGTGGCCCAGCACGGCCGAGGCTTGGTCCGGCTTCATGGCCCGCAGCAGCCCCGTGCTGACCGCCACCAGTGAGTTGTTGCGGCTCGGGCCCGTGGCAAAGGCGTTGGGCTCGGGGGAATCGTAGATCGCCACCTCCGGCATGGCGATGTTCGCGGCCCGGGCGTGGTTCTGCACGGTATTGACAAGCCAGATCTCGGTGTTGGTCCGGGGCTCATCGATAACCGTCAACCCCATCCATCTCTTGGCCGTCCACTTGGAGATGCGCAGCGAGATGAACGCGCCGCCCATGCCGAAGACGAACGAGAAGATCAGCAACGGCCAGAAATCGATCCCGTTCTGGTAGAGCAGCCAGTCGAGACCGAGCACGCGAAGCGCGAAGGCCAGCACCAGCAGGACCGCAAGGTTGGTGGCCAAAAAGAGGATCCATCGTTTCATGGAACTCGTCCCTTCCTCTCGGGAGTTCAATGCCCAAGTAAAATCTACAATTTGAGCGGCGCCGAATCAATTCGGCGGGATCGCCGCTCCCCAGGGAATTTAACCATCCCTGACGGCGTGTAAAGGCGTCCGCCTACTCGATCTCCCGCACCGTAGGCAGCCGCGCCAGACCGTACAAACCCAGCGCCGCTACCAGGAAACCGCCCAGGGCCACGGCCGTGGGGGCGCCGGCGAACTCGGCCACGGTGCCCGAGATGGCGCCGCCCAGGGGCATGAGGTCCCAGGTGAGGCCGAAGAGGCCCAGCACCCGGCCGCGCAGGTCGTTGGGCAGGTTCAGTTGGAGGATGGTGTTGATGGAGGTGAGGTAGATCTGGTTGAACAGGCCCAGGAAGAAGATCAGGCCCAGCGACAGCGCGAACGAAGACGAGTACGCGAACAGCATGAGCAGAGAGCCGAAGATCGCCGATCCCACCAGCACCTGCCAGCCCCGGCGTCCGGCCTGGGCCAGGTAGGCGACGATCAGGGTGCCGATGAGCGCGCCCACGCCGGAGAACGACTGGAGCAGCCCGAACCCGCGGGAATCTACCTCCAGGATGGAGCGCGCGAACACCGGCAGCAGGATCACGTAGGACATGCCGAACAGGCTGTTGAAGCACGTGAGCCCCAGCAGGCTGTAGAAGAGCTGGTTGCGGCGCACGAAGTCGAGTCCGGCCAGGATGTTGCGCCAGACGCCGCCCTGGGGCTGTCCGATGAGGGGGCGGGTACGGATGAACGCCCACAGCGCCACCGCCGCCGCGGAACTCACGAAACAGGCGATGAAGGTGTGGCCCACGCCGAACCAGTGGATGAGCAGGCCGGCGAGGCCGGGACCCACCAGGCGGCACGCCTGCCACACCGAGCTGCCCAGCGCCACCGCGTTGGCGATCTCCTCCCGCGGCACCATCTCCGGCAGCAGCGCGTAGCGGCTGGGGCGGTCGAACGACCGCATCAGGCCCGAGTTGAACGCGAACACGAGCACGTGCCAGAACACGACGCGCTCGGTCAGTATCAGCAGTCCCAGTACGAGATAGGCCAAGGCCAGCAGTGACTGGGTGCACACCATGATGCGGCGCTTGTCGGCCCGGTCGGCGATGGCCCCGCCCACCAGCACCAGCGACACCCGCGGCACGGCGTAGACGATGCCGGCCACCCCCAGCATCAACGGCGAGTCCGTCAACAGGAACACCAGCCAGGCCTGCGCGGCCATCTCCATGTTGAGCGCCAGCACGGAGGAGAGCTGTCCAAGCCAATAGAGACGGTAGTTGCGATAACGCAATCCGGCGAACAGCCGGCTCAGCAGGGTTCCCATGAGCGGTTTTGTTTCCCGAAGCCTTTTGGGTATAGAACTCGGTGGGCTCGCCGTCCACCGCCGTGGAATCCGCGTCCCGTTTCATGAACGACATTCCGAACCTGCGCGGGCCTGTCGCCGGCAGGGCGCGCCGGCAAGCCGTGGAGAACCATCGATGAAGGTGAGCCTCTTTACCGAGATCCAGTGCCCGTCCGGAAGCGTTCCCGCCGAGCTGCTGCAACAGTTCCTCGACCAGGCGGAGTTGGGCGACGCCCTCGGCTACGACGGCTACTGGGTGGCGGAGATCCACTTCACGCCCAGCTTCTCGCTCTTGTCCGCTCCCTACGTCGTGCTGGGGGCCGCCACCCAGCGGACCCGCCGGCTGAGCCTCGGGGTGGCGGTCAACACGCTGCCCATCCACCATCCCATGCAGCTCGCGGAGCAGGCCGCCACCCTCGACGTGCTGAGCGGCGGCCGGATGTGCTTCGCCGCCGGCGGCGGCCATCCCCACACGCGCGCCTACGAGTGCTTCGGGGTGGAGCACGAGCACGTGCGCGACCTCATGCGGGAGAGCATCGAAGTCATCCGGCTGGCGTGGACCGAGGAATCGGTGGACTACCAGGGGCGCTTCTTCCGGATCCCGGACATCGTCGCCAACCCCAAGCCGCTGCAGCGGCCGCACCCGCCGCTGTACACCGCCGCCAGCTCCCTCGACGGCGTGAACTTCGCCGCGCGCATGGGCCTGAACCTGTTCATCCCCGTGCACGTACGCACGGCCGAGGAGTTGCGGCAGTTCTCCGCCGCCTATCGGGAGGGGCTCGCGGCGCACGGGCACGACCCGGAGGAGTACGAGCTGGGCCTGCTGCTGCCCATGCACGTGGGCGGCACCGAGGCCGAAGCGCGGGACCGTTCCGAAGCCGGCGTCATGAGCTACTACGACGTGATCCGCGATACCCGCGGGAGCTACGCCGACTGGCTGCTGTCGCAAGGGCGGCCGCTGCCGGAACGGCTGCGCGCCAACGCCGCCGCGGGCGGCGTGACCTTCGAACGGGTGTGCAACGGTTTCGCCGCCATCGGCACGGCGGATCAGGTGGTGGAGCGGATCGGCGAACTGGCCCGGGACACCGGCGCCGGCCACGTGCTCGCCTGGATGAACATCGGCAGCGTCGCCCACGACCACATCAAGGAATCGATGCAGCGCTTCGCCGAGGACGCGCTGGCCGCGGTGCGGGGGATCTAGTGTCCTGTCCGGTATTTGCGGGACGCGACACTAGCCTGCCGTCGGGTCGGGTGCGTCGTCCCGCCGCGGCGACCGCAACGCCCGTCCCAGGCGACCCATCAACACGACGAGGAAAGCGGCGCTGATCGATACGGTGGAGATCAGCAACGCCAGCCCGGCCTGCGCCGCGTGGAGCGTGTTCTGGGAGCTCAGGGCGGCGACGGCGGCGTACGCGCCGTAGCCGGCCGTCACCGCGCCCCAGGCGAACAGGACGATTGCCGCAAGAGCCACCATCCGACAAAACGTCACACAAAGGCCCCGGCGAGTCAATGTGGACCCGCTCACCCAAAATTGTTAGGGTCCTGTCTCAGGCGGCGCCTTCATGACGCCGCAGGAAGACCTCCGGGACATCCACATCGAGGCTTTAACACATGGCGGGAACACTCGAAGGCATCAGGATTCTGGAGCTCTCCAGCTACGTCACCGGCCCGTTCGCTTCCATGCTCATGGCGGACCTGGGCGCCGAGGTCGTCAAGGTCGAGGACCGCGAGCGCGGCGACCCGTTCCGCGGCTGGGGCGGCGGCAAGATGTATTCCGCCACCTTCTGCAGCCTGAACCGGAACAAGAAAAGCATCACGCTGGACCTCCGTGCCGAGGAGGGGCAGGAGATCTGCCGCAAGCTCGCCGCCGAGGCGGACGTGCTCATCGAGAACCACCGTCCGGGAGTCATGGCCCGGCGCGGACTGGGTTATGACACCCTCCACGAGTTGAACCCGAGGCTCATCTATTGCTCCATCTCCGGCTTCGGCCAGGAAGGACCCTACCGCGACCGGCCCGGGTACGACACGGTGGGCCAGGGCATGAGCGGCCTGCTGAGCCTGCTGACCGATCCGGACGATCCCAAGGGCATGGGCATCTCCCTGTCGGACCATCTCACGGGGGTGTACGCGTGCTACGGCGTGCTCGCGGCCCTGGTGAACCGCATGATGACCGGCGAGGGACAGATCATCGAGACCTCCCTGCTGCGCGCGTCGGTGTCGTTCACCGCCGAGAACTGCGCCCGCTACTTCGAGACCGGGGTCGTGCCGAGCCGGGCCGACCGCACGCGCACCGCCGGGGTGTTCGCCTTTGTCGATCGGGACGGCAGGCCCTTCGTCGTGCACCTGTCCTCGCCCAACAAGTTCTGGGTGGGGCTCGTGAACGTGGCCGGCAAGCCCGAGTGGGCGGATGACCCGCGCTTCGCCGACAAGGACGGCCGCACCGAACACCACGACCTGCTGGAGCGGGAGCTTCAGGCCGTTTTCGAGCGGGACTCGCGCGACGTGTGGCTGAAGAAGCTGAGGGAGCACGACGTGCCCTCCACTCCGCTGAACAACCTCGAGGACATGTTCAACGACCCGCAGGTCAAGCAGTACGGCTTCCCCATCGAGGTGGAGCACCCCAAGATGGGCAAGGTGAAGCTGGTGGGGAGCGGCGTGAACATGAGCCGGACGCCGCCCGAGACGCCTACGCCGCCGCCCATGCTCGGGGAGAACACGGGCGAGATCCTGCGGAGTCTCGGGTACAGCGCGGAAGAGGTCGAGGCACTGCGCGACCGGCAGGTCGTCTAATGTGCCGTGACGACCGGGCGAACAGCGCGCGCGGCGTGCCTTGGCGCGTCGGAGAGGCACGGCGAGCTTTTGCGTTGCTTGTTGCCGTCCAAGTTTGATAAGTAACGGGCTTTATTCCGTAATGTTGGCCTACGGCGCCGGCCGCGCCGACCGGATATCGTCCGCGCGGTTTCCATGGACCGCCGATACCGGAACGAAACAGGATTGATCATGACCTACGCCACAAAGACTACTTGCCTTGCAGTCGCGCTGTGCCTGTCCCTTGCCGCTTGCGTCTCCACCGACGAGCACGAACAGGTGAAGCAGGAAAGAGACCAGGCGTTACAGGCAAAGGAGAGTGCCGAGAAGAAGGTGGCGGAGTTGACGAAGACGCTGGAACAGCGCGGCCAGGAGGTAAAGGATCTCCAGGTCAAGGTCCAGGGGATGGAGCAGGAAGCAACGAAGTCCCGGAGCGCGCTCGAGCAGAGCGCGAAGGAACTCGCGGCCACGCAAAAGCAGGTCAACGAGTTGAAGATGGGAGTGGCCGCCGTAACGGACGAGCGGGACAGCGCGCGCAAAAGCGCCGACGACCTCGCCAAGCAGCTTGGAGAGAAGAGTAAGGCCGCCGACGACCTCGGCGCCCAACTCGTAGCGAAGACCAAGGCTGCCGATGACCTCGGCGCCCAACTCGCGACAAAGACCAAGGCCGCCGACGACCTCGGTGCCCAACTCGCGGCGAAGACCAAGGCCGCCGATGACCTCGGTGCCCAACTCGCGGCAAAGACCAAGGCCGCCGACGACCTCGGTGCCCAACTCGCGGCGAAGAGC
Source organism: Candidatus Binatia bacterium (assembly GCA_022823055.1). Taxonomy (GTDB): domain Bacteria; phylum Desulfobacterota; class Binatia; order UBA9968; family JAJDTQ01; genus JAJDTQ01. The sequence continues at coordinate 5,490 of JAJDXX010000013.1, forward strand.
ACGGCGGTACAGGATCTGGAAAAAAGAGCCGGAGAACTCACCGCGGCCAAGGCGGAACTGGAAAAGACCGCCGCCGCGCTTTCGGGCCAGCAGGACGAGTTGAACGCGCGCCTGAAGGGCCTCGAGGAGCAGGTGGCGGAAAAGGACAAGGCCATCGCGGGAATGCGCGCCGAGGCTGATGGGCTGAACGCGGCCAAGCAAGCCTTGGAAGCGGATATCGCCAAGAACACGGAAGCCCTGGCCCAAGCGGGGAAGGAAGCGGCGGCAGCGGCGCAGTCATTGGAGCAAGCCCGCGCGGAAACGGAGAAGGCCGCGGCCGACCTCGCCGCCACCCAGCGCTCGCTGAGCCAGACCCGCGCCGAGAAGGACAAGGCCCTGGCCGACCTAGCCGCCAGGAACAAGGCGCTGGCTGAAATGGCCACCCGGGAAAAGGACGCCTCTCAAAAGCTTGCAGCCGCCACGGCCGACCATGACAAGGCCGTTCAGGGACTCACGCAGCAATTGGATCAGGCTCGCGCCGAAACGGACAAGGCGCGTGCCGACCTCGCCGCCAAGGAGAAGGAATTGGCGGAGATGGCCGCCAAGGCCCAGGCACCCCCCGTTGACCAAGGCGCTGCTCAGGGGCAGGGTGACGCCCAAGGCGCCGGTGCCCCTCAACAGTAACGCACCGCTTCCGCCATCGCGGGCGGGCGCCTCTCAAAAGGGGCGCCCGCCGTCAGGCCCGAATGTGGGCCAGTCGTGCAGCAGCTTGCCGTAGCCGGAAATGCTGCACGAGAAGCCCACTCTGGAGAGCATGTACCAGAGCATGGCGGGATTGCTCGCGACCACGGGTCTCGCCAAATCCTGTTCGAGCCGGTCCAGGATCTTCAACGGGTCCAGCACGGCCCCCTGGAAGTAGATGGCCTGAACCTCGGGATTGGCCTTGAAGGCTTTTTCCGTGAGTGCGTACACGTCCTCCGGGCCCACCTCCATGGCGTCGCGATAGTCGTCGAAGGTGTCCGCCGGCGAGATGGCCTCCACCCCGCAGCCGGCGAGATAGTCGCGGATCAGCTTGTTCATGGACTCCACGAACGGGGTCAGCAGCAGCACCCTTGGAGTCGAGAGAGACTTGAGCGCCTCGGCGCAGGACTCCAGCGCCGTCGTCACCGGCACGTGCACCGCCTCCTTGAGCCTCCCCAGGAGCCCGGGATTGAGCACCTCCACCGGCGCGCCGCTGACGATGACGCCCTGCCAACCACGCTCCCGCGCCAGCCTCGCGGAGGTCTCCACTACAAGATCACCTGTGCCCTGGAGGCTGTCCAGCGCGCCGCGCACGATGCCCAGACCCTCGAACTCCATCTCCACTTCCGCGGGGATGCACGCCCGGAACGGCTCGAAGTGCGGGCTCGAGCTCGATATGGGCGTCACGAAACCGACCTTGACCTTTGCCGAATCTGCCATGGGACCCTCCTCCGAACTGAAAACCACTAAAACGAACGCGCGGCGATCCAACTGCCGCCGATGAACGTTCCCAAGGTGCTGCCCAGGTTCGAGAACACGACCACCAGCAGGATGCGCGATACCGGGTTTCGCCACAGTCCCTTGGGAAACGCGGTCACCACTTCGGACATGCCCTCCAGGTCCGCCACCGTGGGCTTCTTGACCCACGCCTGGACCAGCCCAGAAACCCAACCCGCGGCAATGGTGGGGTTGAGGCTGGTGATGGGCGCGGCCAGGAAGGCCGCCAGCACAGTGACGGGATGCCCCAGGGCCAAGGCCGCTCCCGCGGCCGCGAGCACGCCGTTCACCAGCACCCAGATGGAGATGGACTCCAGCGAATGGGCGGCGCCGGCGCTGTAGAAACCGTAAGCGATGATGGCCAGGATCAGGGCGGGCACCACCCACTTGATGCTCCTGGTCCAGAGCGACGGCTCCGGGACCTCTTCCAGGGAATCGAGAGACTGTTCCCGTTCGATCGCGCGCGCGATCCCCGCGACGTGTCCCGCGCCCACCACGGCCACGACACGCTCGCCCGGGGCCTCGCGGATCTTCTGCGCCAGGTAGATGTCGCGCTCGTCGATGAGACTCTCCTTGACCGCCGGGAAGGCCCTGGCGAACTCCAACAGGACATCCTCCAGACGGTCGGCTTGCTTGAGGTCATCCACCGCCTTCCTGTCGACCTCCGGCTCCGCCAGCGCGCTGCTCAAAAGCACGAACAGCACCTTGAGCTTGTTCCAGAGGCTCAGCCTCCTCCAGGTGCGCTTGAGGGTCACCTGGACGTCGCGGTCCGCCAGCACGAGGTCCGCACCCCGCTCCCGCGCAAGCCGCACCCCCTCCAGCATGTCCGCCCCCGGCCGCACCCCGAGCCGGTCCCCCATTCGCTTGTAGAACGCGGACATGATCAGGTGGCTCAAGAGCAGCGCCGCCTTGCCCTCTTTGATGACCTTGAACACGTTCATCTTCTGCCACGCGTCGGGCCGGGTGAAGGACTCGTAGCGGGCCTGGCACAGCTCCACGCATATCGTGTCGGGGTCGACCTGCTCGACGGTCTCGCGCACGTCGTCGACGCTCTCCAGGGAGACATGCGCGGTGCCGACGAGGTAGACCTCCCGGCCCTGGGTGCTCAACCGCCGTGCATGCGCCGGAAGCCCGGCATCGTCCGGCCCGTGTGCGGAATCGACTTCCACGCGGGTCAGACCTGGGCCACCGGGCCGTCGTAGTTCCTGAGCCAGCCGATGAACTGCACGATCTGGTCGACCATGTAGTCGTGGTAAGCCTTGCCCTTCTCGGGCGACGCCTTGACGGAGGGGCTGAAGGAGCCCGTGGGCACGATGCGGCGCTGTTCCGTGCTGGTCCACGGGATGTCGATGACCTCGTGGGGCGCGGAGAAGAGGTCGCCGTGGGACCACGGCGAAAAGTTCTTGTCGAAGTCCACCTGCGACGTGGTCAGCTTCTCCTGCTTGACCAGGTGCGGGAACTTGTACCAGCACTCCGAGATCTCCAGCTCGCCGCTGTGGTGCTCCTTCGCTTCCTTGATCTCGTTGGCGATCTTCTTGGCGATCTTCACCGGGTCGATGACGGCGAAAAAGACCTCGGGCATCTCGTACTCGCGCAGGTTCTTGGTGGCCGCCAGCAGGCCGGGCAGGTTGGCGCCCTTGTGCCCGTTGATGATGAGGATCTTGCGGAACCCGTGCTTCGCCAGGCTGCGGCTCATGTCCTGGATCACCGCCATCAACGTCTCGGTGCGGAGCGAGATGGTGCCCGGAAACCCCAGGTGATGCGGCGAATCACCGAACCAGAGCGGCGGCGCGCACAGCGTCCCCGTGGCCCGCGCCACGTCCTCCGCCAGCGCGATGGCGATGAGGCAGTCGAGGCCCAGAGGCCCGGCCGGACCGTGCTCCTCGGTGCTGCCCACCGGGCAAATGATGATGTCGGAGTCCTCCAGATAGGCCGCGACATCCTCCCAGGTCAGCTCCTGGAGCCATACGGAACCGAGTTGCGCCGGCATGTTCCCTCCTCTCGCTTGACTGTTGAATCGTAGACCGGATCACGCGCGAGGCAACCCGACAAGGGGCATCGTTCGCGGCCCGTCTACTTGATGGCCAACGGATTCGTCGGCGACCCCACCGCACCCGTCACCGGCAGCGCCGGGGCAACGAACATGAACTCGTAGCGGCCGTCGGCGGCGCAGTCTTCCGCCAACTCTTCCAGGTGGAAGATCTCCCCCACCGTAAGCCCCATGTTGGGAATGCTGACCCAGTGCCAGGGCTGGTTGGCGTCGCGAGTCTGGTTGGGCCGCACCTCCACGCCCCAGGTGTCGGTGGCCACGGCGGCCACCTCCCGGGCATGGAGCCAGTCGAGCGTATCGAATCCGAGTCCGGGCGCGTCCCCGCCGGGATAGCCGTCCCAGGACCCGGCATCCAGCTTGGCCTTCATCTGCCCGGTGCGCACCAGCAGGTAGTCGCCGCGGCGCACCTCCACCTCCTGCGCCGCCATGGTCTCGTCCAGGTCGTCGCTGGTGATGGCGTAGCCGTCCTCCAACCAGCCGCTCCCCTTGGCCCGGGCCACGTCCAGCAGCACGCCGCGCCCCACCATCTTCTCACGGGTCTTCTCGATGCCGTTCTTGGCGGCGCCGCCGGAGGTTACCAGCCGCACATCGTAGCCGTTGTACATGTAGTCGTCGTAGAAGATATGCGCCAAGCCGTCCCACTGGGTGCCGGCCTGAAGCGGCATGATGATGATGTCGTCGGCGCCGCGGATGCGCCGGTGGTCGAGCACGCCCGAGTAGGCGTCCGTGCCGGTGCGCAGCATCAGGTGGATGGGATTGAACCGGCCCATGGCCGGGTAGTTGCTCTTGCCGCTCTGCGGCCCCGCCGCGTCGTAGGCGAGGGCCAGCGAGAATACCCGCCCCTCGCGCACGAGCCGCGCCGCGGCGACGATGTCCTCGGGCGTGGTGAAGTTGAGCGTGCCGATCTCGTCGTCCTTGCCCCACCGGCCCCAGTTGCGCAGCCGCTCAGCGGTCTCGCGGAGCCGCTTCATCGTCAGTTTCGGGCGTCTTCGAGTCGCCAAACGTACGTACCTCCCCGGGTCCGGATGAGTCTGGCTCTTTCTAACAGGTGGGTGGCGGGAACGAAACCGGCACCCGACAGGAGGGGCGCCGGCTTGAAACTCCTCGGAGGATGGCCTAAGTATGGCCGGTATGTCGACGAGAGCCGACAACGCCAAGGGCCGCAAAGTGATGCTCGGCTTCGTGGTGCGGCGTTGCGCCAGGGAGCTGGGCCACCATCCCACCCCGGACGAGTTCGCCCTCTGGGCCAACAACCAGAGGCGGGACGGGGAACGCTACCATATCTTCGGACAGGCCATCTCGGCCGAGGCCGCGAAGATCATGCTGCGCAGCCTCGACCGGCTCGTGACCGTCCGCTCGCCGGAAGTGATACTCGGACAGCGCGAAGCCTCCTGAGGCCGCGGGCCCTTCAGGAAGCCTTCCTCGCCGCGTCGGTGATGTCCAGGTTGTAGAGCCGGGCGCCGTTGTCCCGCAGGATCTTGGTCTTGACGCCGTCGCTCAGGTCCGTGCGCTGCTTGAGGTAGTCGCTGGACAGCACCTCACGGTCGCCGTGGGGCATGTCGGAGCCGTACACCACCTGTCCCTCGCCCACCAACTCCACCACCTGCGGCAACAACGAGTCCTCCACCTCCGCGCTCAGGTAGAGGTTGCCCTGCCTCACGTAATCCATGGGCGCCAGCTTGGCCTTGGGCACCGTGTCCGGGAGGATGTCGGCGAGGAAGTTGCCCGAGTGGCCGAAGCGGTGGTCGAGCCGGTCGATCATGAAGTGGACCCACTGGCAGCCTGCTTCCAGGAATCCCACGCGCATGGAGGGGTACCGGTCCAGCAGCCCGCTGTTGATCATGGACGAGAAGCCCAGGAGCACCGGCATCAGGAACGCGTTCACCGACGACGGGTAGATGTGGGTGAAGAGGCCCGAGATGGCCGGACAGGCCCAGCCCACGTGGATCGCCAGGGTCAGGTCCCGCTCCACCAGCGCCTCGTAGAACGGCAGGAACGCGGGGTCGTCCAGCAGCCGGTCGCCGATGGTGCCCAGCACCATGACGGCGATGGCGCCGAGCTCGTGGGCTTCCTTCACCTGCGCCACCGCCCCTTCGACGTCGTCGAGGTTCACCACAGCCGCCCACTTGAGCCGCTCGTGGGCTCCGATCTGGTCGCCGAGGAAGCGGTTGTAGGCCGTGCTCATGGCCGTCACCAGTGCCGGGTTCGCGGCCAGCGGGTACGCCAGGAAAAGGGTCGGATAGAGGACCTGCAGCGAGATCCCCTCCTTGTCCATGGCCTCGATCCGCTCCTTGACTCCGTGGATCTCCATGCTGCCGATGGTGTCGGACTTCTTCTGCGCGTGGGGCGTCTTCTTGCCGTGGTAGCTCGCCGGCGTGCCGAGGTTGTGGGCGCCACGCCCGACACGGCGCGGGTACATCTGCTCCTCGATCATCCAGTAGACCATCTTGTCAATGGCCACCACCCGCGGCTTCTGGGCACGGAACGCCGGGTCGAAGTACTTGTCGCTGAACGTGGTTTCGCTTTCCTCGACGTGTCCGTCGGCATCCACCAGGTACATGAGTCACCTCCGTCAGTTGGGCCGCGCCCTCCGGTCGCCCGCGAGCGCAACCTCTGAAGGTAGCCCAACCGATGGGGCAGTTCAAGGTCCGCGTGCCACCGGCTCGCGGTGCGTTGACACGGCGGGGAAAAATCTCTAGGTTTCACAACTTTACCGGTGAGGCTCGTATCACCGGACGAACTCCTGACAACGGACGAGGAGGGAATCATGGTCCGACTCATTGCAAGTTTTCTGACAGCCGCCATGACGTTGGCCGGCGCTGCCACGGTGCTGGCCCAGAACATGCCCACGGTGCAGATTTCGTCGTTCGACAAACCGTCGTTCGGTCATACGACGGCTTCGCTCATCGAAGCCAACGACTTCGACAAGAAACACGGTGTCGACCTCCAGTGGGTCTTCAAGCAGGGGCGCGCGGCCAACACGGACTTCGCCACCGGCAGGGACAAGATCACCATCGCTTCCGCCCTCCTGTCGGAAGCCAACCGCCGGCTCAAGGGGGTGAAATCGGTTTACCTGTTCAACGTGCTCAACGGACACGGCGCGCTGTTGACCATGGACCCCACCATCAACAGTATCGCGGACCTCGAGGGCAAGAGCCTGGGGGCATTCACCGTGACCACCAACTACGCCATGTTCCGCTACTTCGCCCAGAAGGCGGGGGTCGACCTGAGCAAGGTGTCGGTGCAGTCCACCAACACCGGGGGATTGGCGACCCTGCTGATGGCCAAGCGCGCCGACGCGGTGCACTTCTGGGAACCCAACTACTCAAAGATGTTGGTGAGCAATCCCGGCAAGCTCAAGATGATCGAGTACTTCCACCAGTGGCAGGCCATACACGGGGCGCCGCAGAGAGGCTTCCTGGGCATCGCCGCGCACGAGGACTGGATCGCTGCCAACAAGGAGCTGATCCCGAAGATCTACAAGGCCTTCGCGGAGCTGGCCAAGTGGCTGCCGACGCACCATGACGAGGCGGCCTCCATCATCGAGGAGGCGGCCGGCGTTCCCAAGGAGGCGTTCCTGATGGCGTTGTCCACGGCCCGGTATCCTCTGGACGTGGTGCCCGCGGCCGAGATCGAATCAAACATCAAGGCCCTCTTCCAGGCCGGCATCGAAAGCGGCTACATGAAGCAGATGCCGGACGACGGCATCATCTACCGCGGCAAGGTCCGTTAGCCGCGCGCCGCTTCCCGAATGGCATCCGAAGCACCCCCCACCGCGTTGTCTCCGGCGCAGGCTCAGGAGGCGTGGCATTCGCGCCTGCTGGGCCTCATGGCCGCCCGGAAGGAGCCGATCATCTCGTTTGCCGTGATCCTGGTGTCCTGGCAGATCGCCTCCTTCTTCCTGCCGCCGTACCTGATTCCCAGCGTCGACGTCATTGTCGCCGCTTTCATCGAGATCGTAGTGAACATCGGCCTGTTGGGCGACGTGCTGATCACCATGGGACGGATCTTCCTGGGGCTCGTCCTGGCCTTCATCATCGGCACCATCCTCGGCGTGTTCATGGGCTTCACCCAAACGGTGGAAAAGCACACCCTGCCGGTGCTCCACTTCATCATGGGCATACCGGCACTCTCCTGGGTGGTATTCGCCATCATCTGGTTCAGCCACGTGGAGACCCGCATCGCATTCATTCTGCTGGCCGGCTGCCTGCCCAACTACGCGCTCATCATCCACGACGGCATCAAGAGCATCTCCAAGGAATACCTGGACATGCTGCGGGCCATGCGGCCGACGCGGAAACAGCTCTTCTCCAAGCTTGTTCTGCCGGGGATGATTCCGGCGGTGCTCACCGCGTGGAAGGTGAACCTCGGGCTCGCCGCCCGCGTGGTCATCGTCGCCGAGCTGGTGGGCGCCACCCGGGGCGTGGGCAACAAGCTGCTGCTGGCGCAGGAACTGTTCGAGATGCCCAAGGCCATCGCCTGGACCCTGGTGCTGGTGGCTTTCCTGCTCATCACCCAGCTCGTGATCCTCATGCTGGAACACAAGCTGCTGCGCTGGCGCCCGGCCAAGCAGGGAGGGATGGCCACATGAGCGCCGCCGGTCCGGTTGTCCGGATGCGGGACGTAAGCAAGGTGTTCACGTCGGTGGACGGCGACCGATTCACCGCGGTGGAAAGCCTCGACCTGGAGGTCGGCAGCGGCGACATCGTCGCCATCGTGGGCAAAACGGGCTGCGGGAAATCGACGACCTTCAACCTTCTCCTGGGCCTGGAAGAGGCTACCACCGGCTCCATCGAGCTCCTCGGCCATGACCCTTACCGGGAGTTCGACTGGTTCCGCTCGAAGCTGGGCGTCATCTTCCAGACCGACCGGCTGCTGCCGTGGCGCACGGCGCTGGAGAACGCCCGTGTCGGCCTGGAGATCCTCGATTTCAGCGAAAAGGAACAGAACGACATCGCCCTGCAATGGCTCCACAAGCTGGAGCTCCAGGGGTTCGAAGACGCCTACCCACACGAGCTGTCCGGCGGCATGCGCCAGCGCGTGGGCATGGCCCGGGCCTTCTGCCTCTCGCCCGAGATCTTCTTCGCCGACGAGGCCTTCGGGCACCTCGATCAATCGACGGCCAGACGGCTGCGGGAAGTGTTCCTGGAACTCGTCACCGAAAGCCGCAAGACCTGCCTCCTCATCACCCACAACATCCACGAGGCCCTGGAGATCGGCTCCCGCCTGGTGATCCTCGGCAGACCCGGACGGGTCCTGGCCGACATGGAGACGCCCACCAACGCCACTCGCGCCGAGATGGCCGAGTTCGAGGACCGGGTCCTCGACATCATCGAAAACAACGAAGTGGTCGGGTGAAGCGCTACGGTTTCTGGCTCCTTGCCCTGGGCTGGCTTCCGGCGGGGGTCATGCTCCAGGCGCTCTTCCGGTTCTTTCCGGGCGAGGGCGGTGGCTGGACGCCGGAGTTCATCCTCATGACCGGCGTCGTGATGGCCCAGAGCCTGGTCCCCGTGGCCGTCTGCGGCCTGCCCCTGGCCTTGGCGTGCCGACGGATCTGGCGCCTGGACTACCGCCGGGCCGCCTGGAGCCTGGGCATCGGCCTCGGCGCCGCCACGACGCTCGCGACGGTGTTCGCGGGGCTGCTGGGGCCATTGGCGATCCTCATCGCCGCGTTGGTGTTGAGCCTGCCGGCGTGGGGCGTCGCGTTGGTGCTGGGACGAAGACAAACGGGAGGCGTTGAGGGAACCCGGTTGTAGGGGCGACTCGCCGGTCGCCCCTACGGAGTTCATCGAAGCGCAAGCGTCTCTACCCCAGCATCCGGTCCGGCAGCCACAGCGAGATCTGCGGGAAGGCCACCAGGATGACGAGGGTGAACACGTCCATCAGGAAGAACGGCAGGATGCCCTTGAAGATCTCTTCGAGGCGCACCATGCCGTGGGCCGCGGCATTCACCGTGTAGACGTTCATTCCCACCGGCGGGGTGATGAGGCCGATCTCGGAGGTCTTGATCACCAGCACGCCGAACCAGATGCCGCTGAAGCCCATCTGGATGATGATGGGGAAGACGATGGGCAGGGTGATGGCCATCATCGCGGCCGGGTCCATGAACATGCCCAGGAACACGTAGAGCAGCAGGAAGCCGGTCAGGACCAGGTGGCGCGGCATGCCGGAGCTGACCAGGTAGTCCGCCAGCCGCGGGCCGACGTTGGTGATGGCCAGGAACCGGCTGAAGATGTAGGCGCCGATGATGATGGTGAAGAGCATCGTGGTGGACGTGGCGGTGTCCAGCACGGTGTTGCGCAGTCTCTCGCGCGAGAAGGCGCCCTTGGCGATCATGATCACGAACGCGCCGAAGGCGCCGAAGGCCCCCGCCTCGGTGGGGGTGGCGATGCCCAGGTAGATGGCGCCCATGACGACGATGGAGAGCGTGACGATGCCCCACACCCGGTACAGGGACAGGAGCTTCTCCCTCAACGGCGGCCTTTCCTCGAGGATGGGCGCTATTTCGGGCCGGAGCCGGACCCAGCATGAGATCATGCCCATATAGATCAGCGCGGAGAGGATCCCCGGAATGAAGCCGGCGATGAGCAGCTTGCCGATGGACTGCTCGGTAATGATCCCGTAGATGATCATGAGACCGCTGGGAGGGATCAGCGCTCCCAGGGTCCCGGAAGCCGCGATGGCGCCGGTGGCAAGCCGCTTGTCGTAGCCGTACTTGGTCATTTCCGGCAGGGCCACCTGGGTGAAGGTCGCGGCCGTGGCCACGCTGGAACCGCAGGCCGCGGCAAACGCGGCGCAACTCGCCGTGGTGGCCATGGCGAGCCCTCCGCGGACCCGCCCCAGCCACTTGTGAACCACCGAGTAGATGTCGGCGCTCAGGCCGCCGTAGTTGGCGAACTGCCCCATCAGGATAAAGACGGGGATGGCGAAGAACGTAAAGTTGGCCACCACCTTGTACGGGGTCGTCCGCAGAAGACCGATGCCGGCGGCCCAGCTATCGGTGAGCACGACGAAGCCCAGCACCCCGACCAGCCCCAGCGACACGGCCACGTGAAGACCGCACAGGAGCAGGAAGATCAGAAGAAAGACGCTGACGATCGCCAGGAAGGTTGGGTCCATGTGGTGCCTACCCCGGGGTTATGAGACTCCGAAACCGCTTCCAGGCGTCTCTCAACATTTGAATGGCGATAAGGGCCGCGCCGAAAGGGATGGCGAGCTTGGGTGGGTAGACCGGAATCTGCACCAATCCGTCGGACGCTTCGCGGTATTCCAGGGCGGAGAGCCCGGCATGCCACGACTGCCAGGCCATCAGCACGAAGAACACCGCCGCGATCAGAAGCACGAACACCGCGAGTCCGTCCCCGACCCTCCGGGGCAGCCGCTGCGTCACCAGCTCCACGCAGATGTGACGCTTGGTGAGCTGGACATACGCCAGGCTGAAAAAGACCACGAACACGATGAGGAACTCGGTGAACTCCAGCGTTCCTGGGATGGGACTCGAAAACACGTAGCGCCCGGTGACGTCCACCGTGATCAGCAGCATCATGAAGAACAGCACGTAGCCGCTGATCTCGTTCAGGAAAGTCATGAACCGGGTCATCCAGGTGTGGTCACCTTCCGGCGCCGCGAAACTCGGTGTTCCGGTGGATTCAAGAGTATCCTTAGATTGTTCCAAGACAGCCTGACCCCGTGACGTTGTGCGGGGACGGCATCACCGCCGCCCCCGCAGCCGCGCAATTTACGGAAGGAGTTACCCCGGTCCCATGACCGGTGCTATTCGCCGCGGAAAACGGCCAGGGTCTTCTTGCCGGGCAGGCCCAGCTTCTCCATGCTGGCCACCCAGTCCCCGGCGATCTTCCTGACGCCCGGGCTGTTCTTCCACTTCTCCCTGTCCGAGGCCGAGAAGTCGACGATCTTGACACCCTTGCCCGTCAGGTACTTCTGGAACTTGACGTCGTCGTCCTTCATGGCCTGGGCTTCCCACTTGCCGACCTTCTCACCCTCTTCCAGGAGGATCTTCTGGTGCTCCTTCGACAGGGAGTCCCACTTCCTCTTGTTGATGGTGAAGGTGTTGACGCCCGCGATGCAGCCCATCTCGATCTTGCTCATGTACTTGGCCACTTCGTAGGTCTTGAAGCGCTGGGCCGCCTCGAAGGAGAGGATGCGCGCGTCGATGGTCTTGCGCTGCAGCGCCTCGTACATCTCGCCGCCGGTGGTGCTCACCGGGATCCCGCCGCCCGCCTTGATGGCCTTGGGCGCGATGCGGCCGAAAGTGCCGACCTTCTTGCCCTTGAGCTCCGCCAGGTTCGTGATGGGATAGTGGGCCACGAGCTGGTAGCTCGCCGTGGCGGTCATGCCCACCACCACGTGGCCGAACTTGGTCAGCTCTGCGGTCGCCTCCGGGATCTGCGCGAGCACGCGCATGCCGCCGTCGCGCGACTGCACCGGATCGCTCACGGCGAAGGGCAGACCCGCCACCTGCAGCAGCCGGATCTTGTCGGAGAAATAGCCGATGGCCAGGTCGGCCATGTCGGACGTGCCCAACTGCACCGCTTCCAGGGCCTCCTTGGCGTGCACCAGCGAGTTGGCCCAGAAGATCTGGACCTCGATCTCGCCGTTGGTCCGCTTGGCCACGCCGTTCTTGAAATGCACCAGGTAGTCGGCGCGCGGCGTTCCCGGACGCGCGGACTGCGTGGCTACCTTGAGGATGATCTTGGATTGGGCGTCTTCCGGCGTCGCCAACCCGGCAACGGACAATACACCTGCCATCAGGAAGACTGCCAATGTTTTCGATACTGTCTTCATGCTTTCCCCTTTCTGATTCCAGGACCCTTTACCGTGACGCCGGTGCGTCATGGCTCAACATCGGCCGGGTGAGGCACCCGGCCGGACTCACAGATTGAAAAACCGCTTCGCGTTGTCGCCGAGCACCGCCTGCTTGTCCTCCCGAGACATGTCGTCGCGTTCCACCACCTCCTCGATCTCGTGCTTCGCCGCCGGCAGATCCACCTCGTGCGGGTAGTCGGACGCGTAGGCGAAGGCCTCGATGCCCACCCTGCTGGCGACGTACGCCAGCGTCTCCTCGCTGCCCTCGCACCCCAGCAGGATGCGGCCGCCCTTGAGATACTCCACCGGCCGCATCTTGGGCTGGTCCTCGGCGTCGAAGTAGTTCTCGTCGCGAACCATGCGATCGATGAGGAAGTCGAGCCAACCGCAGCCCCCCTCCATGAACGCGGTTCGGAGCTTCGGGTGCGCGTCGAACACCCCGTGGTAGATGAACGACACCAGCGCGATCATCAACGGGATGGAATGGTGCAGGACGTGAGAACCCGTGAAGTTCGTGAACGTATCCATTCCCATGCCCAGGTTGGAGCCGCCGTGAATGGCTATGGGCACCCCCAGGCGCTCGGCTTCGGCGTAGACCGGCCAGTAGCTCTGGTGGCCCAGGTGGAGCGGCAGTCCCGTGGACGGCAGCATGCCGCCGACGAAGCCGAGCTTGTCCACCGCGCGCCGGAGCTCCTTCACGGCCTCCGGAACGTCCTGCATGGGCAAGAGCGCCACCGGCCGCAACCGATCGCTCACCTTGGCGAACTTCGCGTGGATGTAGTCGTTGTAGGCTTGGCAGACTTCCACCGCGTAACGCGGTATCTGGACGAAGCCCACGGAGAGCCCTTCGGTGGTGAACAGGACGGTCTTGTCGATGCCGGCCTGCTCGAGAAAGGCGACCCAGTCCTCGCCGCTGCCCGGCATGTACTCGCTGGCGGTGACACGCTCGTTGCCGGTGGTCCCGGCGTGGAGTGCGAAATGCATTCCGTCGATGGAAGGGAATACCCCCTGGCGGTCCCGGGCTGGGTTGAGGGCCTGGCCCTTGATGCGGTCGCTCATGAACTCGGCCATGTCGGGGACCCACTCCACCACATGGCCATCACAGTCCACTACGGAATAATCGTCGTACGACACGGCACCCTCCCGAGCCAGCGCATGCACGGGGAAGGGAGCCCGCAACCCGGGCTCCCGACCGAACTACTCCCTCAGGAAAACGTCTAGGGCTTTCTTGCCGGGCAGACCCGCCGCTTCCACGCTCGCCACCCAGTCCGCGTTGATCTTTTTGACGCCCGCGGTGTTCTTCCACTTCTCACGGTCGGAACGCGAGAACTGGATGATCTTGACGCCCTGGGCCTTGAGGAACTTCTGGAACTTGACGTCGTCGTCCCTCATCGCCTTGGCCTCCCAGACTCCCACCCGCTCGCCTTCCTCCAGGATGATCTTCTGATGCTCTTTCGACAGGGAGTCCCACTTCGCCTTGTTCATGGTGAACGGCGTGACACCCGCAATACATCCCATGGCGATGGTGTTCACGTACTTGGCCACCTCGTAGGTCTTGAACCGCTGGACGGTCTCGAAAGACATGATGCGCGCATCGATGGTCTTGCGCTGGAGGGCCTCGTACACCTCACCGCCCGTCGTGCTGACGGAAACCGCTCCCGCCGCCTGAATGGCCTTGGGCGCGATGCGGCCGAAGGTGCCGACCTTCTTGCCCTTGAGCGTTGCCAGATCCGGGATTGGTCCGCGAGAATTGAGGTGGTACTCCGCCGTCGCGGTCATGCCCACGAACACGTGACCGAACTTGGTGATCTCCGCCAGTGCCTCCGGGACCTCCCGGAGGAGACGCATTCCGCCTTCCCGTGCCTTTACTGGATCACTGACGGAAAAGGGCAAACCCGCCACCTGAAGCAGCTTGATCTTGTCGGAAAAATACCCGACGGCCAGATCGGCCATGTCCGCCGTGCCCAACTGCACCGCTTCCAGGGCCTCCTTGGCGTGCACTAGCGAGTTGGCCCAGTAGATCTGGACCTCGATCTCGCCATTCGTCCGCTTCGCTACCCCGTTTTTGAAGTGCACCAGATAGTCGGCGCGCGGTGTTCCGGGACGGGTCGACTGGGTCGTCACCTTCAGTATGATCTTGGCTTGCGCGTCATCCGGGATCGCCGCGCCAGCCACGCACATCAACCCTGCCAATACAAGGCCCAACAAAGACTTGGATAGTGCTGCCATTGCGTCCCCCTTTCTGCAATCAGACGCCTGACACTAGTCGAAGCCCTGAACCGATGTCAAGGGAATTGCAACGGAGCACCGATCCCTTGGGACCGGCCGGTCAGTTGGCCGGCACCCGGTCCTTGGGGAAATTCGACGCCGCGGTCACGCCGCCGTCGCAGATGAGGTTCTCGCCCCACACGAAGCCCGAGTCGTCGCTGGCCAGGAACAGCATGGCCTTGGCTTGGTCCTCGGCGGTGCCCAGCCGTCCCGCCAGGTTCTTGAACTCCCGGCCCACGGCGCCCTGGTCCTGGCCCACGGGCGAGCCCGAGCGGTTGGGGGTCAGGCAGTTGACCCGGATGTTGTACTGCGAGAGCTGCACCGCCATGCCGCGGGAAAGGTTGACCACGCCGCCCTTAGCGGCCATGTAGGCGATGGCGTCGGTGCGGCCCGAAAGGCCCGATGTCGACGCGACGTTCACGATCACGCCACCCCTGCCCTGCTTGACCATCTGCTCCGCAACGTAACGGCCGACGAGAAACGGTCCCTTGAGGGTCACGTCGATGACCAGGTCCCACTCTTCCTCCGAGATGCTGAAGATGGTCTCGTGGTCGGTGATGGCGGCGTTGTTCACCAGGATGTCGATGCCGCCGAAGGCATCCACCGTGGCATTCACCATGGCCTTCACGTCTTCGGTGTTGGCGACGTTGCACTTGGCGTAGATGGCTTCATGGCCGGCGGCCTTGAGGTCGTCCACCACCTTGTTGCCGCGCCCCGGGTCCATGTCCACGATGCAGATCTTGGCGCCTTCCGAAGCGAACAGCTTAGCGGCCGCCTCGCCGATGTTGCGGCCGGAGCCGGTGATAATCGCTACGCGGTCTTTGAGTTTCATGCTGGTTCCTCCTTGCCCCACTACGATTCGGTCGTCTCAGGGTCGTTGGGTTAGTCGCCGTCGTTTGTCCGCCGGCACGGTCGCGGGCGGGTCTTGAAACCCGCCCCTACTTGTCGAGCATTCCCAGGAAAATCTTCTCCGCGGTCACCGGCAGGTCCTTGATGCGCACGTCCACGGCGTCGTCCACAGCGTTGGCGATGGACGGCGCTACCGGGATGAGCGAGGTCTCGCCGATGCCCTTGGCGCCGAAGGGGCCGTTCTTGTGGGGCACCTCCACCGGGATGGGCGTGATCTCGTCGGGCATGTCGCCCAGGGCCGGCAGTACGTAGTCCACGAGATTGGGATTCACCAGGATGCCGTTGTCCCACACCATCTGCTCGAACAGCGCCTGCCCCATGCCCGTGATGGCACCGCCCACGAGCTGTTGCTGGCACCCCAGGGGCGTGATGACCCTGCCCACGTCCACCGCGGTGGCATGCTTCAGCACGCGCAGCCGGCCGGTGTCCTTGTCGATCTCCACCTCGCTGCCGCCGGCACCCACGAACCAGAACGAGGACGTGGTCTTGTCCCCGGTGTCGGGATCGACGGTGCTGGTCTTGACCTCGCCCCGACCCACCAGCGTGCCCCCCTGCATGCCAAAGTGGTTGAACAGCACCTCGCGGATGTCCAGGGCGCTCTCCCGGAAAAGGACCTTGCCGCCCTCCATGCGCGTTTCCTCGAACGGCACTTCGTACTCCTCGGAAACGAACCTGCGGAGCTGCTCGCACAGGTCCAGCGACGCCAGCTCCAGCGCCTTGCCCATGTGGAAGGTGGAGCGGCTCGACGAGGTGGTGAGGTCGTAGGGCACCACGTCCGTGTCCACCCCCAGCACCGACACCTGGTCCAGGGAGATCCCCAGGGTGTCGGCCACGATGGCGGCCATGGCCGTGTCCGAGCCCTGGCCCATCTCCACCGTGCTGGTGAACACGTTGACGCTGCCGTCCTCGTTGAGCTTGATGGCGGCGCACGAGATGGACGGGGTGATGGTGGCCTTGATGAGCGCCGCCAGCCCCTTGCCGCGCACCTTGGAGGGATCCGCCGGCGCCTCCGGCGGCTCGCCCCACTTCATCTCCTTGGCGACCTTCTCCAGGCAATCCTTGACGCCGATGCTCCAGAGCTTCTCGCCGGTGACGAACTCGTCGCCCTCGTCGTAGATGTTCTGCATGCGCAGCTCGTAGGGGTCCCGGTTGAGCGCCTTGGCGATGATGTCAGTCTGCGACTCGCTGGCCCAGGCCGACTGGGACACGCCGAAGCCGCGGAACGCCCCCGCCGGCGGCTTGTTGGTGTACACCGACTTGGCGTCGATCTTCACATGCTTGAACTTATAGGGCCCCGCCGCAGTGTAGGCGGACTTCTTGGCCACCCGGGGTCCGATCTCCGCGAACGCGCCGGTGTCGAGGAAGACCTCCGCTTCCCGTGCGTGGAAGGTGCCGTCGGCCTTGACCCCGGTCTTCATGCGGATGAACGCCGCATGCTTCGTCACCGTGTAGAACACCTCTTCCCGGCTCAGCAGGATGCGCACCGGCCGCTTGGCCTTTTGCGCCAGCGCCATGGTGAGGGGCTCGATCTTGGGATAGACCTTGCTGCCGTAGCCGCCGCCGAGATACGGCACCATGATACGGATCTTCGACACCGGCATCTTGAAGATGTTGGCGAGCTGCGTACGCACCACGAAAGGGTTCTGGGTCGTGGACCACAGGTTCACGCGCCCGTCGGGCTGGAACGCCGCGACACAGCCGTGGGGCTCCAGCGCCACGTGCTGGGTCGTCGGCAGGATGAAGGTGTCCTCGAAGACGTGCGCGCATTCGGCGAAGCCCTGCTCGATGTCGCCCTTGCGCAGCTTGAAGTGGGTGCAGACGTTGGTGTTCTCGATGGGCTTCAACTCCGCGAGGTCGGCGAATCCGTGCTCGGGGATGCGCACGGTCTCGTGCACCAGCACGGCGTCTTCCTTCACCGAGTCGCGCACGTCCATCACCGGCGGCAGGTCCTCGTACTCCACGACGATGAGGTTGGCCGCCTCTTCCGCGGCCTCCCGGGTCTCCGCCGCCACCGCCGCCACCGGGTCCCCCACGTGCCGGACCTTGTCCACCGCCACGATGGTCTGATCCTTGAACACGGGCCCGTAGTAGGGCTCGATGCCGGTGCCCTGGACCACGTCGTCCTTCGTATAGACCGCCACCACTCCCGGCACCTTGAGGGCCTCGGACGCGTCCACGTAGCGGACCCACGCGTGCGCCACCGGGCTGCGCAGAACCGCGCCCTCGCACACCCCCGGCATCTTCATGTCCGCCAGGTACGCGGCCCGGCCCGTGAGCTTGGCCTGGTAGTCCAGCCGTTGTCCGTCCTGCGCGCTCAGCGGCCTCTCGCTTATCGCCATGACACGCTCCTTTGGAACCTCGGATGATCCATGGTGCCGCCCCACCGTTCGTCCCGCGCGTAGCGGAGAGGAGTCGAAAAGCGGCAATAGATCAGGGTTTCCCTCACGCCATGTGTTCCTATGCCTGAGCCACGCTGCGGATGGCCTGCATGATCTCCTGGTAGCAGCCGCAGCGGCAGAAGCTCCCGCCCATGTAGCTCTTGATCTGCTCGTCGTCGGGGCGGGGATTCTCGTCCAGCATGGCCTTGGCGGTGAGCAGGAAGCCCGAAGTGCAATAGCCGCACTGAAGCGCCCCGTGCTTCATGAACGCCTCCTGCAACGGGTGCAGCCGGTCGCCGTCCGCCAACCCCTCCACGGTTGTGACCCTGTGCCCGTCCGCGTCCACCGCCAGCACCGAGCAGGCGCTCACGGGCTTGCCGTCGACCAAGAGCGTGCACGCGCCGCACACCTGGATGTCACACCCCAGCTTGGCGCCGGTGAGGTCCAGTTCCTCCCGCACCACCTCCAGCAGCGTACGCCAGGGCTCCACCTCGACCTGGCACGACGCGCCGTTGACCTCCATGGTGATGGCCTTCTTCATGCTGCAATATCCTCTCCGGCCCTGTTCATCTTCAGTATGGCGGCCACCCCGAAACCGTCATTTCCGTCATTCCGGCAAAACAGGCTGTGTCAAACTCCGCTCCAGGCTGTGTCAAACTCCGCTCGGCCACGAAATGGCCACCAACACCCCCGAATCGTCATTCCCGCGGAAGCGGGAATCCATGGGTAGGGAGGGGCCAATCCGGCGTGGTTCCCCCTCACCCCGCCTGGATTCCCGCTTCCGCGGGAATGACGTTCTGTGACGTGGTCGCCTCGGGAGTTTTGACACGGCCTGTTCCGCGGGAACAACGACGCAGGGCTTCGGTACCATTTCGTAACCCGCCAGGGTTGACACAATCTTAACCTTGGCCTTTCGCCTTCTCGTACACCCTGGGCGCCAGCCGCCGCACCAGCGCCGCCACCATCTCGCGCTTGTAGCGCTCGGAGCCGCGCAGGTCGTCCATGGGGTCGCATTCCTCGGCGGCGGCGCGGGCCGCCGCCTGGAGGTTCTCGTCCGTCAGCGGCTTGCCTTCCAGCACCGCCTCGGCGTTGCGCGCGCGCATGGGGGTGGGTGCGACGCAGCCCAGGCCGATGCGCACCGAGCCGCAGGCGCCGTCGTCAGGGTTCACCGACATCCGCACGGCCACGCCGATGCAGGGCTTGTCCACCACCGAGCTGCTGGAGAAGCGCACGTAGTCGATGGCACTGTGGGACGGCAGCGGCGGGATCACCACGTGCGTCAGCACCTCGTCCTCCCCCAACTGGGTCTCGTAGTAGTCCAGGAAGACCTCTTCCAGCGGCAGCGTGCGTCCGCCCGACGTGTTGGCGATACGCACCGTGGCATCCAGAGTGATGAACACGCACGGCAAGTCGGTCAACGGCTCGCCCGAGGCGATGTTGCCCCCCACCGTGGCCATGTTGCGCACGCGGATGTTGGCCACGTCATGCTCCAGTTCGCACAGCACCGGCAGACGCTCGGCCAGGAGGCTCGATGTCTCGATGTCGTGGTGCGTCACCAGCGCGCCGATAACCAGATCGTCACCGGACTCCTCGATGCGCCGCAGCTCGTCGATCTTCTTGATGTTGATCAGCGCGTCCGGCTGCAGGAATCCCTGCTTGAGCAAGATGGTGAGCGAGCTGCCGCCGGCGAACACGCGCGCGTTGCCCGCGTATTGCTTCAGCAGCCCGCAGGCTTCGTCCACGGTACCGGGTTCCAGGTATTCGAAATGCTTCATGGTAGGGAGACTCTACTGGTGGGGCCACGTTCAGGAGCGACTGACCGCGCTCAACAGTCCTGAGCGTAGCGGAGCGCAAGCGAAGCGAAGTCGAAGGACGCCGTCCACAAAGGCCTCAGAGGTAATCCACCTTGTCGACGCCGGGCACCACGACCTTGCGGTAATACTCGTTGTCGTGGAGCGGCATGGTGGCGTCGATGCCCCAGACCGCCGTCGTGCGCGGCGCCGGAGCCGACGGGTCCAGGGTGGACATGGCCAGGTTCGGCACGATGATGACGTCCTTGTCCGGCTGGACGCGCGTGTTGACGGCCCATTCCACGTCCACCGGATCGTGCACGTTGATGTCCTCGTCCACGACGACCACGCGCTTGAAGCCCGCGCCGGTGGCCAGCAGCGCCAGGATGACGTTGCGCGCCTCCGCGTCGTGCCGCTTGCGCATGGACACCACGGCGTGGTGCCGGAAGGTGCCGCCGGCGCTGACGCTGAAGTCCTTGACCTCCGGGGTGATGGCAGCCACCGTGCGGTACACGAGGGCCGCGTTGGCGCATTCGATGAGGGTGTGGTTCTCGGTCACCGGCATGCCGGTGAGGCAGGTCTCGTAGATGGGGTTGCGCCGCATGGTAATGGCCGTGACCTGGATCACCGGCGCCTGCTTGCTCTCGCTGTAGGTGCCCGGGTACTCGCCGTAGGGGCCGTCCGACACCCGCTCCCCGGGGACGGTCACCCCCTCGATCACCAATTCGGCGTGGGCCGGCACGTCCACGTCAATGGTGTCGCACTTGGTCAACTGCACCGGCGCGCCCCGCAGACCACCCGCCACCGCGAACTCGTCCACGCCGTAGGGCACGCGCGACTGGGAACCGATGATGATGGCCGGGTCCACGCCGATGGCCGTGGCCACCTCCAGCCCCTCGCCGCGGTCCTCGGCCTTGAGGATCATGCGCCCCAGGTGATGGTCCGCCGGCGCCCACAGGGACAGCTTGTCCTTACCCAGCCGCAGCATGCGGTGGATGGAAACGTTGGGGATGCGCGTGTCCGGATCCTTGCCGATCTGGACTCCGATGGTGACGTAGGCGCCGCAGTCCTTCTCCGAGTGCACGCAGATGGGGAGCTTGTCCAGGTCGATGTCGTCGCCGGTCCAGCGCACCTCCTTCACCGGACCCGTGGGCACCATCTCGGAGGGAATGCGCGCCTCCTCGAGCGTCAGGTAGCGCTCCAGCAGCTTGTCCTCGGTAACGCCCAGCCCCAGCGCCACCAGCCGCCGGGTGGCGTACAGCGCCCCGAGCACGCGCCAGTCCGGATGGTCCTTGACGTTGTTGAACAACAGCGCGGGGCCGCCCACGTCGGAACTCTTGCGGATGCCGGCGGCGACCTCGAAGCGCGTGTCCACCTCCCGGTTCACCTCCAGCAACTGGCCCTCTCGTTCCAGCACGTCAAGGAATTCTCGCAGGTCTTGATGCAATGCAGGTCTCCCGGTTACCGTTTTTCCGTGCGCCATTCCCGCGGGCTTGCCCTCAACCCCGACCGGGGGCGGGAATCCAGTCTAATTACCAAATGGCCCCAAGGGAGTCTACCGGTTTGACAACAGCCGCCCGACGGAGTAGGCAGACACGTTTCTTTTCGACGGGCTTGGTCCTGGAGTTGCCTGGTGTTCATTCTGATGGCAACATGCGGCACCTGAAACATCTTCGAAAGTCAGAGGACGCGCAACCCGTATGATCACGATCCGGGCACTACGCAAGGAGTTCATCGTTACCGACGGCAAGGTCGCGGCGCTCAAGAAACTCGACCTCGACGTCGAGGAGGGGGAGTTCTTCGTCATCGTCGGCGCCAGCGGCTCGGGCAAGACCACGCTGCTGCGCTGCGTGGCGGGACTCGAGACCCCCAACAGCGGCGAGATCCAGATCGCCGACCGCACCGTGTTCGGCGACAACCCGCCGGTGTGGGTGCCGCCCCAGGACCGGAACTTCGGCATGGTGTTTCAGTCCTATGCCGTGTGGCCGCACCTGACGGTGTTCGACAACGTCGCCCTGCCCTTGCGCGAAGGCGCCCAGAAGATCCCGCGCCAGCAGGTCAACGACCGGGTGCGGAACGCGCTTCACATGGTGCAACTCGACGAGCAGATCGAGCGTCCGTCCACGCTCCTAGCGGCGGCCAGCAGCAACGGGTAGCGCTGGCCCGCGCCATCGCCGTGAACCCCAAGGTGCTGCTCATGGACGAGCCCCTGAGCAACCTCGACGCGCGCTTACGCGAGGACGTGCGCGGGCGCATCCGCGATTTGGCCAAGCAACTCGGCGCCACCGTACTCTACGTCACCCACGACCAGATCGAGGCCATGGCCATGGCCGACAAGATCGCGCTCATGAGCTTGGGCGAGTTGCTGCAGTACGGCAGTCCCATGGACCTCTACCGCAGCCCCAACTGCGCCGAGGTGGCGGAGTTCTTCGGCTCGGTCAACTGGCTCCCGGGCCGGCGCGTGGAGGCCAACCTCGTAGAGACCCGAATCGGCCGTTTTCGCACGTCGAGCGACGCAGATCCCGGCACAGAGGTGTTCGTGGGGTTCAGACCCGAATGCATCCAGTATGCCGAGCCGGTGGACGCGAAGAACGAGAACACCTTCGAGGCGCGCCTGACCTCAAGCGTGTTCCTGGGCGACCAGTTCGTCTACGACGCCACGGCGGGAAACATCCCCCTCACCGGCAAGAGCCGGACGGTTCCTACGACCCACGGAGACATGCTCTCGCTCCGTGTCATGTCCGACGACGTCATGGTGTTCGCGGCGGACGAGAAAAACACCACCTTCGTGAACTCGGTAGGCAAGCAGGGCTAGTGTCGCGACGACCACGGATCACCCGAACCGCGCCGGCGCCACGTCGAGCGCATAGAAATCCTCCAGCGAATACCAGCCGTCCACCCGGTCCTTTCCAGCGGGCTTGCGCCGCGTGAAGTAGCGACGTCCCAGGCTCGCACCCCGGCTGTTGGGATAGATGGCCACCTTTTGTTCCAACTCGCGCTCCAGTCCCCCGGGCGAGTTCACCGAGCCCCACTTGCACTCGCCTAGATCGGTCCAGTTGTCGTCGCGCATACCCACGATGTCGATCTGCACGTCGGCGCTCCAGTACTCGCCCACCTCGAAGCCGGCCGACACCCCTTCCGCCGCATAGATGAGAGGCAACGCCTCCCGGCAGAGGCTCTCGAAGCCAATTCCAAACCAGGCGTCGAGGGCCGGTGCGATGCGGTCGTCGAAGGCGCGGGCCGGGCCTGCGCCGCGGATGACGCTCACGTTGGGGAACACGAACCGGAACCAGAAACGCAGCAGCGGATCGTCCATGGCGAAACGCACCTGCTTCGGATTCGGCCGGCGGCGGTCGAGCGGGTAGCGCCGTCGCAGGTAACCGAGGTCCACCAGTTGTTGAAGATAGTAATGGAGATTACGCTCCGGCAGTGCGGTGGCCGCGGCGATGTCCCGGGCGGTGCCGTGCCCGGAGGCGACGGCGAACAGGACGGCGTGGTACGGAGCGACTTCGCGAAGCTCCTCGCGCAAGAGGAAGGTAGGTTCGTGGAACAGGGGAGCAAACTCGTCCAGAAGATGCCGGCGGATGTTCTGGGCGATGGAGGCCGTTTGGTCAAGACAAAGGAGGTATTGCGGCAGACCGCCGACGAGAAAATACGCCCGGGCGCGGTCCGCCAGCGACCAGCGTGGATGGAACCGGGCAGCTTCCTGGTAACCGAACGGTCGCAGGTGTATCTGTGCCGTGCGGCGCCCGAACAGAGGGCTTGTCTGACCCAGCACTTCCCGTTCCATGAAGCCCAGGTACGAGCCGCACAACAGCAGCACGACGTTGCCGGCGTCCTTCCAGTGCCGGTCCCAGCACTGCTGCAACGTCGCGAGAATGCTCGGACTCGAAGCGGCGATCCACTGGAACTCGTCCAGCGCCAGGACCAGCTTGGTGCCGGGCCGCGCCACGGTCCACTGCTCGGCCACGGTGAGCAACGCTGTCTGCCAATCGGTGGCGCGAAGCTCGGCAAGCAGCGGCATGCGGAGAGCGGTGGCGGCCTCCTCCAGGAACCCGCGGACCTGCAGCGCGGCGGGCGACTGCTGCCCGAGGTAGTAGACCCCGGGCTTGGGCGTCATGAACTTCAGGATGAGCTCGCTCTTCCCCACCCGACGCCTGCCATAGATCGGGATGAACTCCGAGCGCTTCGACGCGAAGGCCCTTTCCAGGAGGTCCAACTCCGAAGCGCGCCCGATGAATTCCGCCATGTCCACACTGTACCGAAGTCCCGGTATTATGACAAGTCGTATTTTGACAAGTCATGTTTTGACAAGTCGTGATTTGACTACATCTCGCTCCACGCGGGTCGATCACTTCCAGGATGGCGTGGACTGCGCCTCCGTCAGCGCTGCTCCGTGCCGGCCTTGCAATAGCTCGGAAATTGTGGTGCAAGGAGAATCCGTGTCAGGAAACCAACACTCAAGGAGGACACTGATGCTCGATGTCAAAAGCAAACACAGGTGGGCGGTCGCCCTGGGCGCGGCGCTCTGCTCGTTTTTCCTGGTCGCGGGGGCCTACGCGGCCGACGCTCCCAAGAACCTGAAGGAGTTGGTGGAGGCCGCCAAGAAGGAGACGACCATCAGGGCCATGTGGTCGTCGTCCAGCCTGAGCGGCGGCAAGGGGTTCTCGGAGGTCGTCGCCGCCATGAACAAGATGTACGGCACCAATCTCAAGCCGAAGTTCACTCCGGGTCCGTCCATGACCCGCATGATCGGCAATCTGACCCGTGAGATGAAGGCCGGTCAGCCCGCCAGCACGGACGTCGTTTGGGGCAACTCCGGAGGCGTGCTGCAGGCCAGCAAGGTGAAGCTGACGCGCTCGCTGCCCTGGAAAGCGTACCTCGGCCGGCCGATGCTGGATCCCGAGCCGGGTTTCGATCCCGTGGGCCCCAACGGCAACGCGCTGGCCTCCGCCTCGACACTCGTGGGCATCATGTTCAACTCCGACGTGGTGAAGGGCGACGACATCCCCAAGAGCATGCACGACATCCTCGCTCCCAAGTGGAAGGGAAAGATCGCCTCCACCCCCTATGCCGCCGGCGTGCGTGAGTTCGCCATGGACGACCTCCTGGGCAAGGAAGTCATGGTGGACTACACGAAGAAGCTCGCCAAGCAGATCGGCGGGCTGATCCGGTGCGGCTCGGTTGACAAGCTCACCAGCGGCGAGTTCGCCATGCTGGTGTTCAGTTGCGGCGACCAGTACGTCAACCGGTACGCGAAAGAAGGAGTCCCGCTGGGTTACGCGGTGGTGAAGGAGGCGGTGGTCTCCCACACCCGCTACGGCTCCGTGCCGGTGCATTCGCAGTCTCCCGCGGCCGCCGCCCTCTTCGTGGCATACCTGCACACGCCGGAAGGCCAGAAGTGGATGTGGGAAAGGAACGGCCTGGACTTCCACCTCTATCCGGAATCCCACCAGCGCAAGACGCTCGACGCGGCCAAGGCCCAGGGCGCCAAGGTGGTCGTCAACTCACCGCAATGGCTGGGGAGCCAGACCACTTATCGCAAGACCCGCAAGGAACTCGAGAAGATCCTGGCGGAAGGCAAGACCAACTAGCGTAGCAGAGGACGCGGGCGGGCCGGCGGCCCGCCCGCAGCCACCATGGAACAAGTTGCAGGCTGGCCGCGGCTTCGCGCCCTCCGGCCCAAAGGGTCGCCGCTTCTCACGGGGCTCGCCAGCATCCCGTTGCTGGTGATCTTCGTGTTGGTGGCCGTGCTGGTGTGGATCAGCTTCCAGA
>JAJDXX010000138.1 GCA_022823055.1 Candidatus Binatia bacterium
ACTCGATGGCCTCGCGGACGCATTGCCCCAGCGCGTAGCAGCGTCCCGGCGTCGGCTGGTTGGGCGGGTAGTAGGTATTGACCATCACCGGCACCATGGGCAGCGTGCTTCCGGGGAGGAGGCGGCGGTACAAGAAGCTGAAGGCGTGCCCGATGCCCTCGCGCAGCCGGTTGGTCCGGGCGATGTCGAACTCATGGTCCGAGAGCCAGGCAATCAGGTGCTCGGCCAGCTCCGTGTGGTTGCAATAGAGCGGCGCGGTCTCCGCCCAGCCCCGCTGCTCGGACTTCTTCCATTCGGGCAGCGGTCCGGTGCGCGGCGCGATGGTCATGTCCGGCCCGTGGTAGACCGCGAAGGTCGGCATGTTGTCGTCGAGGAACTGTTCGTGCTGGTCGTCGCCGAAGGTGACCACCACGTCCGCGCGCGCTTCCCGGAGCGTGTCGCCCAGCACCTTCAGCGCATCCTGACACGCCTGGAACCGCTCCCGGTACTTTTCAGGCGTGATCTCACGGCCGATGTCCGCTTTCGCCGCGGCCGTCAGCGCCGGGTAGTCGAGGGTCGGATCGGTCTCGTCCTTCGTCTGCAGCAGGCGCCAGTCGGGGACGCTCAATTGCGGGGTGTGGGATGTCGCCAGCGCCAGGACGATCCTTGCCATGGCGCCCTTTGTACCAGATGCAAGACGCCATGGCACCATTTGGCGGTAGTGTCGCGGCTTGCAGACCGGGACACCAACCTTTGGGCCGGCCGCTTGACACTCCCGGAGGTCCGGGGATACATTCGCGCGGTGCGAGAAATCAACCCTATCAGGAGGTGCAGATGAGAGTTTTAACAGCCGTGACCGCCTTGCTGCTGGCTGTCGTGATATCCGGCCCGGTGCATGGGGCGGACGACTTTTACAAGGGCAAGAAGATCCGCCTGATCGTGTCGTCGAGTCCCGGCGGCGGCAATGACACCTACTCCCGGCTCATCGCGCGGCACATCCCCCGGCACATTCCAGGCAATCCCTCCGTCATCGTCCAGAACATGCCCGGCGCCGGCGGCATCATGGCCGCGGACTACCTTTACCGCAAGGCCAAGCGGGACGGCACGGTGTTGGAGCAGATCAACTGGGGCGTGTGGTTCCACCAGGTCGTCGGGTCCAAGCGCGCGCGCTTCGACTTCAACAAGATCAACGCCGTCGGCGTCGCCGCCATCGAGAGCGCGATCCTCTTCACCCGCAAGGCCGAGTTTCCCGATTGGAAGTCCGTGCTGGCTTCCAAGAAGCTGATCACCAGCGGAAACAGCGGACGTCAATCCCTGGGCTACACCATGGGCAAGGTGATGGAAGTGATAGAAGGGAGGCGGATCTTCGACTATGTCTTCGGTTACCCGGGCGCGCGGCAGTACAGTCTCGCGTTCCGCCAGGGTGAGGTCCAGTCGTCCGGAAATACCCCGGGCTCGTTCGCTGATCAGCTCGGCGACATGTGGGACGAAGGCAAGGTTGCCATGCTGGCGCAGGCACCGACGCCCGACGGCGGCAGGACCAAGGAGTTCCCGGATACGCCCACGTTGCTGGAATACGCCAAGACCGACGCGCACCGTGAAGTGATAAAGGTCGCCTTCGATCTCACCCACTACGGCCGTCCGTATGCGCTTCCCCCTGGCGTGCCCAAGGACCGTGTCCAGATCATGCGTGATGCCTTCGACGCGACCATGAAGGACCCGAAGTTCCTGGCCGAGGCCAAGAGGATCAAGCGGGTGATCATTCCGTCCACCGGCGCAAAACTCCAGCAACTCTGGAAGAACGTCCTCAACGCGTCCCCCGAGAACCTGGCCATCTTCAAGGAGATATTCGGCGAAGGGTAGCGCCGGACCGGGCCGCAACGAGCAAAGGCGTCGGGAACCGGAGTTCCCGGCGCCTTTGTCGTTCGGGCTTGGACGGGTCTTGTTGACAGGGTAACGGACAGCTCCCTATAATGCCCGGCTCATATCGGAAAGCCCGAACCGAAGCTTCGTGTTCCGAACGGGGCACCGGGTGAATGGTCCGGGTGGGGGGTCCGTCTGCTAGGGGTCCCGAACATCGGCAGAAACCTGGAGGTAACAATGAAGGCAGTATTGGGTCTCGCGACGCTCGCGCTGTTTCTGTTCGGAGCAGGCTCGGCGGCGGCGGCCGACTTCTACGAGGGCAAGAAGATCCGTCTGATCGTCTCGTCCTCGCCCGGCGGCGGCAACGACACCTACTCACGTTTGCTCGCGCGCCACATCGGCAGGCACATCCCGGGCAACCCGACGATCATCGTGCAGAACATGCCGGGAGCCGGCGGCGTCCGCGCGGCCAGCTACATCTACAACAAGGCCAGGCGCGACGGCACCGTCATGGAGCAGATCAACTGGGGCGTGTGGAACTGGCAGGTGGTGGGCGACAAGGCTCGCGGCAGCCAGTTCGACTTCAACAAGATGCAGGCCATCGGCGTGATCGTCATCGAGAACGGCCTGCTCTACAGCCGCAAGGACCGTTTCAAGACACTGGACGAGATCAAGAACTCCGGCAAGCTGGCCAGGGTCGGCATCAGCGGCAACCAGTCCAGCGGATTCGTGCTCGGGAACATCGTCGAGAAGCTGCGCGGCGAAAAGCTGTTCGAGTACGTCTTCGGTTATCCCGGCGCGCGCCAGTACAGCCTCGCGTTCCGGCAGGGTGAAGTGGACGTCTCCGGCAACGTGACCTCATCGTTCCTGGATCAGCTCGGGGACATGTGGAAGGCAGGGGACATCATCATGCTCGCCCAGACCGGCACGGTGGAGGGCAAGAAGAGTCCGGAGTTCCCCGACGCGCCGTTGCTCGAGGACATGGCCAAGACCGAGAAGCAGAAGAATCTGGTGCGGGCTACCTTCCTGCTCTCGCGCTACGGACGTCCGTACGCCATGCCCCCCGGAGTCCCCGCGGACCGCGTGGCGCTTGTGCGCAAGGCTTTCGACAACACCATGAAGGACCCGAAATTCCTGGCCGAGGCCAAGAAGCTGAAGAGGCCCGTGAGGCCGACGAGCGGCCCGGCCCTTCAGAAGATGTGGAAGGATTCGCTCGGCGCTTCGCCGGAAGACAAGGCCATCGTCAAGCAGATCTTCAATCCCCCGGGCAAGAAGTAACACCTGGCTGGACTGGGAGGTAACTATGCGGACTGTATTGAGTCTCGTGGTGCTCGTGCTGCTCCTGTTCGGCGCGGGCTCGGCAGGGGCGGCGGACTTCTACGAGGGCAAGAAGATCCGTCTGATCGTCTCGTCATCGCCGGGCGGCGGCAATGACACGTACTCGCGCTTGCTGGCGCGCCATCTCGGGCGCAACATTCCCGGAAACCCGACCATCATCGTGCAGAACATGCCGGGAGCAGGCGGGGTCCGGGCGGCGAGCTATCTCTACAACAAGGCGCGGCGCGACGGCACGGTCATGGAGCAGATCAACTGGGGGGTGTGGAACTGGCAGGTGGTGGGGGACAAGAGCCGCGGCGGCCAGTTCGACTTCAACAAGATGAACGCCGTCGGCGTGATCGTCATCGAGAACGGCCTCTTCTACACCCGCAAGGATCGGTTCAAGTCGCTGGACGAGGTCGAGAAGTCGGCCAAGCCGGCCAGGGTCGGCATCAGCGGCAATCAGTCGGGCGGGTTCGTGATGGGCAACATCATCGAAAAGCTTCGCGGCAAGAAGCTGTTCGAATATGTCTTTGGCTACCCCGGCGCGCGCCAGTACAGCCTGGCGTTGCGGCAGGGGGAGGTGGACGCCTCGGGCAACGTGACGTCGTCGTTCCTGGATCAGCTCGGGGACATGTGGAAGGCCGGGGATTTGGTCATGCTCGCCCAGACCGGTACGGTGGAAGGCAAGAAGGCTCCGGAGTTCCCCGACGCGCCGTTGCTTGAGGACATGGCCAAGACCGAGAAGCAGAAGAACCTGGTGCGCGCCACCTTCCTGCTCTCGCGCTACGGGCGTCCGTACACCCTTCCTCCGGGAGTCCCGGCGGAACGGGTCGAGCTCATCCGCAAGGCATTCGATGCCACCATGAAGGATGAGAAGTTCCTGGCCGAGGCCAAGAAGCTCAAGCGGCCCGTCAACCCCACGAGCGGCGCGGACCTGCAGAAGATGTGGAAGGACTCGCTCAACGCCTCGCCGGAAGACAAGGCCATCGTGGCGCAGATTTTCAACCCCAAGGGGGGCAAGTAGCAGCGCTCAGTCCGTTTGCCCGATGTTGTCGAGACGGGCGCGGGGGGTACCCCGGGCGCCCTTCTTGCTTGCGGATGGACAGGGTTGGGGGACCCGGCGTCACCCCAGCCAGGGCATGAGGCTCTTGAGGAGATTCTCGGGTCCGGCAATGAGCGGCTCGAGCCAATGGATGTGCAGGATCTGGTCGAAAACGCCGACGAAGAACACCAGCATGCCGGCGGTGAGCCAGAGCGTCAACGGCCAACCCTCCCGGGCCTGGTACTTGAGGTAAAGGAGGGTGAATACCGGCACCGTGATGAAGAAACCCAACAGCAGGATGCTGAAGAACAGACCCAGGAGCCACGCCGCAAAGGTCAGCCCGGCCGCTGCCACCTCGGCCGCGGACATGGTCCAGTCCACCTGCAGGTCGCCGGTTTCCCGCTCCTGGCTCGCGGTTGTCCTCATGCTGCGGTAGCCGTCCATGACCAGTTGAATCAGCGCCATCACCAGGACCGGCACGCCCACGGAGCGGGGAAACAGCCCCGTGCCCAGAGGCCAATCCTTGGCGGTGTAGACCATGCCGGCGGCGACCACGGCGACGAACAGGGTGAACAGCAGAGAAGGTGTGACGCGCATGGCTACTCTCCCTCCCCTGTCACACCCGCGAGTTGCCGGACCTTCCGTTCCTGCTTGACGCTGTAGTAGATGGTCGCGATGGTGACCGCGAGCACCACCAGGACCAGCGGCCGGACGAGAAACGCGGCGCCGTAGGCGCGGACGGAGATGAAGAGGTACCGCTCGATGAGCCCGCCCAGCAAGAATCCCAGGAGGAGCGGCGGCCGGGGCCATCCGCACCGTTTCATGATCCATCCCAGCAGCCCGAAGATCAGCACCGTCACCAGGTCGAAGATGCTGGCCGTGGCTTGATAGGCGGCGAGGAACACCACCACCGTCACCAGCGGCGCCAGGATGTTGATCCGTACCGAAGAGATCTTGGCGAGCTGGTTGGTGAAGCAAAGCGCGATGACCGTGGCCATGATGTTGGCGATGGCCGTGCTCCACACGATGGAGTAGGTGAGATCCAGGTGCTCGTTCAGCATGGAGGGGCCCGGTTGCAGGCCGTGGATCATGAAGGCGCCGATGAGGAGCGCCATGGAGGCGCTGCCGGGAATGCCGAAGGCCAGCGTGGGCACCAGGGCGCCGCCCTGCTTGGCGTTGTTGGCGCTTTCCGGGGCGATGACGCCGCGCACGTCGCCCGAGCCGAAGGTCAGGGCGGCGTCCTTGCAGGTAGACTTGGCGTGTCCGTAGGCGAGCCAGTCCACCACCGCGGAGCCCAGGCCCGGGATGATGCCGACCCAGGTGCCCAGGAAGGCGCAGCGGAGCATCAGCCACCAGTTGGCGAAGACGTCCCGGATGCCGTGCCCCACCCCCTTCATGGCCTGTTTGGGCACGCTGCTGATCTGCTTGCCCTCGATCACCATGTCCGCCAGCTCGGGCAGCGCGAAGATCCCCAAGCTCACCACGATGATGTTGAGGCCGTCGAACAGGTAGAGGGAATCGAAGGTCCAGCGCAGGAGCCCTTCCTGCTTGTCGATGCCGATCATCGACAGCAACAGGCCCATGCCGCCGGCGACGATGCCCTTGAGGGGGACGCGGCCGCTCAGGATGGCAACCATGGAAATGCCCATGATGCCCAGGGAGAAGAGTTCCGGTGCGGCGAACAGGAGCACGAGCGGCTTCAGGATGGGAATGAGCATTCCCAGGATGACGGCGCCGATGATGCCGCCGAGGAGCGACGAGAAGTAGGCGGCGCCGAAGGCCCGCCCCGCCTCGCCCTTGCGGGCCATGGGGTGGCCGTCCAGGATCGTGGCCTGGGAACCCACGGTTCCTGGAACCGCGAACAGCACCGAGGGGATCGTGTCGGTGGTAACCGGCACCGAGGAGAGGGCCACCAGCATGGCGATGGCCGCGGTCGGGTCCATGTCGAACGTGAACGGCAGCAGCAGGGCGAGTCCGACGACGCCGCCCAGTCCCGGGATGGCTCCCAGCGCCATCCCCACCACGACGCCGAACATCATGAAAAGAAACCGTTCCACGCTGAGCAGCGCGGTCAGGCCATCGGCCATTGCTTCGAACACGTGACGCTCCTGGTTCGTGTATTGGAGCCCAAGTTTATAGATGAAAAATCAGTATTTCTGAACAGTGAGGCTCACGGCTTGTATTCATAGGCCTCGGCCGCCGGCTTGTAGGCCCGCGGCAGCCACAGCGGGCGGCGCAGGTTCTGCGGGCCGGGGGCGGGGCGGGTCAGCTTGAGCCAGCGCTTGTACACT
This sequence comes from Candidatus Binatia bacterium, assembly GCA_022823055.1. GTDB lineage: Bacteria > Desulfobacterota > Binatia > UBA9968 > JAJDTQ01 > JAJDTQ01. The sequence continues at coordinate 6,496 of JAJDXX010000138.1, forward strand.
TCGTGGGACTTGTTGGTGTCCACGAAGATGTCGCCGTAGCGGTCGTCTCCCGTGGGCTTCTCCACCCGCACCTTCTGGTGCCAGCAGTGCTGTCCGCTGATGTTGTCGGGCTGCACCGGGAACGTCAGGTTCTGATGCACTCCGGCCTCCTGCCACCATACCCGGCCGGAGTCCTTGTCGGCGCTCTCGAAGGGCTGGACGCCGTGCACCTGGCGCATCATCCACTGGCCGGGCGCCAACTGTTCCAGGTTCACCAGGGCGGTGGCGAAGCGGCCGCCGCCGGTCTCTTCCTTGAGGCGCCAGCGCCCCAGGTGGTGCGAGCACGCCACCACGCCCGGACGGATGCCCTCGGTGACCCACACCCGGTCCACGAAGTAGCCGATCTCGGTGTGCACCTTGACGAGGTCGCCGGTGCCGACCCCGAGCCGTTCGGCGTCCCGCGGATGCAGCCACACCGGGTTCTTGTGCGAGATCTCGTAGAGCCACTTGGCGTTGGCCGAGCGGCTGTGGATCAGCGTGGGCAGCCGGAAGGTGGGGAGCAGCAGCATCTCGCCCTTGGCGGCGTCGATGTGGGAGCGGTGCACGTGGCTCTTGATGTAGCCGGGGTAGCGGTGCTCCGGCCACTTCCAGTCCTTCAACGTGCCGGAATAGAACTCCATCTTGCGCGACGGCGTGGGGAAGCCGGCGTAGCCCTTGCCGTCCACCTCCACGCCGATGACCGCGCCGCCCTTGGAGACCACCTTGGTGACCGGGTCCACCGCGGCCTCGGCCATGTCCGCTTCCTTGATCTCGTTGGCGTGGCTGCTGTAGATGTTCTCCGCCACCAGGAAGGCGCCGTACCGGCGCATGTACTCCAGCGGCGAGATGCCTTCGGCGGCAGCGGCTTCCGGCAGCCCCGGCACGCTGTTCTCGAACATCCACTGGTAGTACTCGGTCACCGTGAGCTTCTCGCCCGGCCGGTAGGGCGACTCGAAGTACTTGCGGATGCCCAGGGAGCCGTCGGGGTCGATGCGCCAGGACAGCTCGATCCAGAACTCGTCCTCCTCCCATACCTCGCCGAGCCCGGCCTCCGCGTGCGCTTCCCAGGTGGTGTCGAAGGTCTTTCCCCGCCGCTCCAGCGCCACCCGCAGCACCGGCTGGCGGAAGCCGATCCAGCGCGCCGAGTGGGTTTCCTGGCTCATGAGGTCGTGGCGCTCGGACGCCAGCCCCATGGGCAGCACGTAGTCCGCGAACCACGCGGTCTCGCTCCAAGTGGGCGTCAGGCACGCGTGGCGCTCCACCTTGGACTCGTCGCTCAGCATCTCGATCCAGCTCATGCCGTCGGGGTTGGTCCACACCGGGTTGTAGACCCGGGTGAAGTACATGGCCAGCTTGCCGCGGCCTTCCTTCACGAGATGCGGCAGCAGGAAGCTCATCTCGAAGAAGGCCAGCGGGAACTCCGGCGGGTACATGAGCGGGTTCCACTCCTTGGCTGGCGGCGGCATCATGGGCGGAGCCGGGATGAACTTGTTCCAGGCATTGGGCGTGGTGCCGCCCGGAGTGCCCACGGCGCCCATCAGCACCACCAGGAACTCCAGCGCCCGCGCCACCTCCCAGCCGCCCAGGTTGCCGGCGGCGGCGTTGCGCCACACGTGGGTGGCCAGGGCCGAGCCGGCGCGCGCCACCTCGTGGGCCACCTCCACGATCATGGCCGCGTCCACGCCCGACTCTTCGGCGGCGAACTCCGGCGTGAACTGCGCGTAGAGGGTCTTGAGGATCTCCTCGAAGCGCTCGAAGGTCTGGGGCTCGTCCGGATGCTCCTCGCGCAGGAACTGTTCCCAGTTGACCCACTGGCGCACGAACTCGCGGTCGTACAGCCCCTCCTGGAGCAGCACGTTGCAGATGGCCAGCAGGACGGCGGCCTCGGTGCCCGGCCAGGTGGGCATCCAGTAGTCGGCCTTGGACGCGGTGTTGGAAAGCCGCGTGTCGATGACGCAGACCTTGGCGCCGCGCTCCTTGGCCTCCATGATGCGCTGGGCGTGGGGGTTGAAGTAGTGGCCGGTCTCCAGGTGCGAGCTCAGCAGCAGCATGAAGCGCGCGTTGGCGTGGTCCGGCGAGGGGCGGTCGATGCCGCACCAGAAGGCGTAGCCCGTGCGCGCACCCGCGGAGCACACGTTGGTGTGGCTGTTGTGTGCGTCGATGCCCCAGGCGTGCATGATGCGCTGGTGGTAGAGCAGCTCGTGCCCGGGCCGCCCCACGTGGTACATGATCTCGTTGCGCCGGTCCTCCTCCAGTGCCTTGCGGATGCGCGCGGCCATGTCGTCCAGCACCTCGTCCCAGGTGACCCGCTCCCACTGGCCGCCGCCCCGGTGTCCCACGCGCTTCATGGGGTAGAGGATGCGTTCGGCGTCGTACACCTGGTTGATGGTGGCCGGTCCCTTGGCGCAGTTCCGCCCGCGGCTTCCCGGGTGCTCCGGGTTGCCCTCGAACTTGCGGATCTTGAGGGTTTCCTTGTCCACGTACGCCAGCAGCCCGCACGCCGCCTCGCAGTTGAAGCAGATGGTCGGGACCAGGTCGTAGCGGCGCTCCACGCGCTTGGGCCAAGCGGCCGCGTCGTACTCGGTCCAGTCCAGCCAGCGCTCGCGCGGCGGGAAGTTGCGCAGGCCGCCTTGGGGCGGCTCCAGGTTGGCGGCGTCGGGGCTCAGGGGTTGCGGTTCGTTCTTCATGACGATGGATTCCCTAACGGTCTTCAATTTTCTTCCGTCATTGATATGAAAATAAAATCTTGTTCAATGAATTCAGCTAGTTACAGAATCCCGCTACAACCCGAATCGTCATTCCCGCGAAGCTTGTCCCCGACCCCGATCGGGGAGCGGGAATCCAGGCGGGGTGGGGCGGGGAAACAGGCCTCTTGGCCCCGCCCCACCCATGGATTC
>JAJDXX010000201.1 GCA_022823055.1 Candidatus Binatia bacterium
CTGGATTCCCGCTTCCGCGGGAATGACTACTCGGGGGTTTGGCGCCAATTCTTGTCCGGGCGACGTTTGGACACAGACTGTTCCGCGGGAATGACGACTCGGGGCGTTGGAGTCCACACTACCCCGTGAACATCTCTATCAGCGTTCCCGGCGGGAACGGCAGGCTCAGCGCGTACTCGAACACCGCATAAAAGCCGGCCCATGCCAGCAGCGTGAGGATGATGCTGATGGGCCATTTCTCGCCGGCTCCCACCTTGAGGAAGAGGAACGTGCAGAGCGGCACGGTGATGGGGAAGCCGAGCAGCCAGATGGAGGCGAAGAAGCCGAGGATCCAGCCCACGATGGTCACCGTCCGCCGCACGACCGTGGGGTTGGCTCTTTCGGGTGCTCCCCCCTCCTTCCCCTGCCTCAGGAATCCCATGACGTCGATCTCGAGCTGCGCCAGGGAGAACAGGATACCCGGAATGCCGATGACCCAGGGGAACAGGCTGGCGCGATAGCCCCAGTCCCGCGCCTCCCAAACGCCCCAGGCGAATCCGGCCAGGAGCACCGCCGTGAAGACGATATGCCAAACGGTGAGTCCCTTGGGCGCTTCGGGGGCTTCCATCTCCGGAACGGGGACAGGCGCGGACGCGGCTCCGGCGGCTTGTCGCGCGGCATAGCGTCGCCGCTGGTAGATCGGATAGAGGATTCCCGCCAGGATGATCGCGCCGATGATCAGCACCCCGGGAAAGCCCACCCACACCCAGCCGTAGTTGTCGGTGGCCAGGAACAGGTTTTTCTCCGCCAGCGAACCGAGCACCAGGCCCAGCAGGAGCGGCGGACGCGGCCAGTCGAGCTGCACCATGACCCAGCCCAGCAGCCCGAAGGCCAGCACCACGATGAGGTCCTCGAAGGCGTTGTTCTGGGCGAAACCGCCCAAGTAGATCAGCACCAGCAGGAAAGGCAGCACCAGACTGCCGCGAACCTCGGTGATGCGCGCAAGCTGCTTGAGGAAGATGAAGCAGACCGAGACCGTAATGAGGTTCGAGACCACGACGATCCATACGAACGAGAACGTGAGGTCGAGGTGGCCTCCCCGACTGGCCGGCTCCAGCATCGGCGGTCCCGGCACGAGACCCTGGATGATGAACGCCCCCAGGAGGATGGCCATGGTGACGCTGCCCGGCACGCCGAATGCGATGGTGGGCACCAGCGCGCCGCCCAGGTTCGAGTTGTTGGCCGCGCCGGGTCCCAGCACCCCTTCCACCGCCCCCTTGCCGAAGCGCTCCTTGTCGGGCGTGCTCTGCACCGCGTGGGCGTAGGCGACCCACTGGGAAACGGCGCCGCCCATGCCCGGGATGATGCCGATGTAGGTGCCGATGGCGCTGCAGCGCAGCACCAAGCCCCAGTGGCGGAAGGTGTCCTTGACTCCCTCCATGACACCGCCCAGCTTGTCCACCTTCTCTTCCGCGATGCTGGACCCCTTGACCCAGAGCTCGATGACCTCCGGGATGGCGAACAGGCCGAGGGTCACCGGCACCAGCTTGATGCCGTCCCATAAGTAGAGGTTGTCGAAGGTGAAGCGCTCGATGCCGGAGATGGGATCGAGCCCCACGGTGGCGAGCATGAGCCCCAGGGCCGCGGCGGTGAGCCCTCGGACGACGGCTTCACCGCTCAACGCAGCCAGGAAAGTTACCCCCAGGAGCGCAAGCATGAAGAACTCGGGCGAGCCGATGGCCAGCACCAACGGCCGCACGATGGGGATGGCCAGCGCCAGCGCGAAGGCGCCGAAGACGGCCCCCACCAGCGAACTCATGAGCGAGGCGCCGAGGGCGCGTCCGGCCTCGCCCTTCTTGGCCATGGGATGGCCGTCCACGATGGTGGACGCGGTAATGGCCTCGCCGGGTATGCCGAACAGGATGGAGGTGATGTCTCCCGTCGTGGCGGTAACCGCGGACATCCCCAAGAGGAAGGCAAAAGCCTCCACCGCCTCCATCTTGAAGATGAACGGCAGCATCAGCGCCAGCGTCACCGGCCCGCCGAGCCCGGGCAGGATGCCCACGGCGAACCCGATGACGATGCCCAGGATCATCAGCGTGAAGGTCGTCGCCGTGAAGACTTGGGCCAGGCCCGCGCCAAAGGCCTGAAGCATTTCACCCATGGTTCATGACTTTCCGTGAAAAGGGAACGAACCGAGCCCGGGACTCGTCCGAGGACCGACTCGGATCGACAGGAGGATGGCCGGGATACCCGAAGCAGGTCAGATACACGCCGCGCACAGCCAGCGGTACAGTCCCCTCTTCCGTCCGTGCGGCCGGTACACGGCGAGCCGTCTCCCGGCGCGAACGTGCGCGACGGGAGACGGGCGCCTTTGCGGAAGCGTGACTACCTACTTCTTGGGCAGCAGGGCTTCCTTCAACAGAGACACCGTGGCAGCGTCCATGTCGTACAGTCCCGCCATCTTCTTCGCCACCGAGGGGCCGTCCTGCGGATTCAATTCCAGCTTCGACTTGTCGGCGTCGGCCTTCAACTCGGGGTCGTTCAAGGTAGCCATGAACGCGTTCTGAAGCGTCTTAACCCGGTCGGCAGGCACTCCGGGCGGCAGGCTGTAAGGCCGCGAGAGGGCGCGATAGACGTCCGCGGCCACTTGCAACAGCTTCTTGCCGGTGTCGTCCTTGGCCAGCTTGGTCGCCACGGCCACGTCCTGGAGGTCCGGGTGCTTGTCGGGACCCACCTGGAGCACCGGCCTGACGTTGCCGCTCTCGATGCCCTGCCTCCAGGTCGGCTTGATGGACTGCCACGCCCAGCAGCCGCCGTCGATCTCGCCCTTCTCCGCCGACACCCGGATGATCGCGGTACCGCCGTAACCCTCAATGATCTGCATGGGCAGGCCCGTCGCCGCCTTGATCAGCTTGGGAACGTCGTCGGTGGTGGAGCCCGGAGCCGTGGCGCCGATCTTGATGGGCCGCTTGGACTTCATCCAGTCGTCGAGGTTGGCGATGCCGCTGGCCTTGGTGAGCGCGCAGGTGTTGTCGTCGGTGACCGGGGCGCCCAGCCAGTTGAACTTGCGGCCGTCGAACTTGATCCCCTTCTTGCCGAGGACGTGCTGCAGCACCAGCGGGCCGATCCAGTTGCCGATGGTGAGGCCGTCGGGCCTGGCCCTGTTGTAGATGTAGTTGGCGGCGATCATGCTGCCGGCGCCGGTGCGGTTCTGAACCACCGTCCGGGGGTTGCCGGGCACGTGCTTGCCGAAATGGCGGGCAATGAGCCGGGTGTAGGTGTCGAAACCCCCGCCCGGGGAGAATCCGACAACGAAACGAATGGTCTTGCCCTTGAAGAAGTCGTCCGCCCCAAGAGAGAGGGACGGCACCAACACAAGGACAAGCGCCGTGAGCATCAAGATTCGGAGTAACCGATTGACCATGACGAACCTCCTACGCTTTGTCGGCGGTGCCTCGCCGGGGCGCCCTTCACCAACGGGCGTGGACGGTCCGTGTGACCGCTTCCAGCCCGTCGATTCGTGATGCCTCACGGTGAAACCCCGCACCGTTATTAAACACACGTTTGTCGCACAAATCACAGGCAAAGGGAAGCGCGCACAAAGTACCGTGAGTCCGTGCGACCATGCGGAGTCCGTGGCGGCCACGCGGACGGGCGCTACAGCCTCCGCGGGTGATTTGCTCTCCGGGGCGGAATATGGGAAACATCAGTCCGAGGCGCTTCCCAACGCCGACGACGAGCGCGTCCCGAGCAAGAACTTCAAGGACAAGGGCTGGGTTCTTCAAATGAACCGGCGGTCCGCCTCGTCGACTCCGTCTTCGAGCAAGGAGAACCCGTGAACCGATTCTGCCTGGTGTGTCAGAACGTCGATTGCAAGAGTCGCGGCTCCGAGGAAATCATGAAGGATCTCCAGGAGCGGGTGGCGGCCAAGGGGCTGGAGGACGTGGAGGTACGTTCCTACATGTGCTTCGGCGCCTGTCAGGAAGGTCCCAACATGGTCCTCTACCCCGACAGGTTCTGGTACGCCGGCGTCAAGAGCGAGGATCTGGACGACATCGTCGAGCACATGGCCGGCGGCCCGGCGGTGGACCGGCTGGACAAGATCGACCCCTCCCTCAAGGAACTCATCTACCAGTTGCTGGACACCGGAGTGTTTTGACGGCCATGGAAGGCATCCTGTTCCCGCGCGGCGTGCCCGAGGGGCTCGAAGGGCTGGACGCCTATCGCGCCCGCGGCGGCTATCAGGCCGTGGAGCGGCTCGCCGGGATGTCCCCGGAGGACGTGGTCGCCAAGGTGGAGGCGTCGGGCCTGCGCGGCCGCGGCGGCGCCGGGTTCCCTACGGGCCGGAAGCTCGCCCTCACCCTCGAATGCCCCGAAACGCCCCGCTACGTCGTGATGAACGGCGGCGAGGACGAACCCGGCAGCAAGAAGGACCGCGTGCTGATGGAGAATGTGCCCCATCTCATCCTCGACGGGATCATTCTCGCGGCGTATGCGGTGCAGGCGGAGAAAGCCTACCTCTACATCAACCACGGCTACGAGGCGGCCACCCGCGCGATGGAGACGGCCATCGAGGAAGCCCGGCAGGCCGGGTACTGCGGCGCGGACGTCGCCGGTTCCGGTTTCAGCCTCGAGATCGTCATGGTGCCCGCGCCGTCGAACTACGTCGCCGGCGAGGATACCGCGGCCCTGGAGGTCATCGAGGGGAAGGAGCCGCTGCCGCGCCAGAAGCCGCCCTTCCCGGTCACCGAAGGTCTCTTCGGCAAGCCCAGCCTAGTCAACAACGTCGAGACCCTGGCCAACATCGCGCCCATCGTCAACAAGGGGCCGGAGTCCTACCGCTCCTTCGGCACCGCGGACAGTCCGGGCACCATGGTCTTCTCGCTGGGAGACGAAATGGAGCGGCCTGGGGTCTACGAGCTGCCCCTGGGGACCCCGCTGCGCCACCTCGTTGAGGAATGCGGCGGAGGCTTGAAGAGCGGCAAGGCCATCAAGGCCATCCTTCCCGGCGGCCCGTCATCGGGATTTCTACTGCCCGAGAGCCTCGACCTGCCCCTGGACCATAACTCCCTCCGCGAAGCGGGCTCTTCCATCGGCTGCGGCGTCGTGAAGGTCCTGACGGAGGACGATTCGGTGGTGGACGAGGTGGTGCGCATCGCGGATTTCTTCGCCCGGGAATCCTGCGGCCAGTGCCCCGCCTGCCGCATGGAAACCAACATGCTGGTGGCGCTGCTCAAGAAGGTTCAGGCAGGCGAGGGGAACGATGCGCTGGTGGAACAGTTCGGGAAGGTGATCGCCTTCAACAAGGGCAAGGGGTTCTGCAGCCTGATCAACATGCCGGGGCCGCCCATCGAGAGCGCCGTCCGGCTCTTCCCGGAAGAGTTCCGCGGCGCGTGACGGGCGGCGGGCCGGCCCACCACCGGCGTCCTGTCACCGGCGTCTTGTCACAAATCGAGGTTCTTCTTCGGCACGTTGTAGACCACGCCGTCCGCGTCCCGCACGAGACACAGGTCGTTGCTCCACTCCTGCACCACCTCCAACTCGTCTCCCGTGGAGAAAGTGGTCTCCTCGATGGATGAGTTCTTGTTCGCCTGATACTTGAACGTGAATCCTTCCTTGACCGTGGCCATCCGAGGCCCCTCCCTTCTCTATGGTTCGAATGTCGCTTCCCGAGCTTGTCAATCGCGGCGATTTCAAGATCCAACCTGCGACTTGCCGCGCTATCGCGCCGCGCCGGTTTCCCGCCAACTGCCGCGGCTGGTGGGATGACGCAACGCTTCGTCGAGACTCGCCAGGAAAGCCTCCCTCGGCACCTCCCGGGCGCCGAGACTCAACATGTGGGAAGTTGTAACTTGGGCGTCGATGAAATGGAAGTCCCAACCGGCGAGCCGCTCCACCAGCCGCGCCAACGCCACCTTGGAGGCGTCCGTCGCCCGGTGAAACATGGACTCGCCGAAGAACCCGCGCCCGAGGGCGATGCCGTAGATGCCGCCCACCAGCTCGCCGCCGCGCCGGCATTCCACCGAATGGGCCAAGCCCGCGTCGTGTAGCCGCACGTAGGCCTGTTCCATCTCCGGCGTGATCCAGGTGCCCTCCTGGCCGTGCCGGTCCACGGACGCGCACGCCCCGATCACGCCGCGGAAATCCGCGTCGAAGGTCACGTCGAACCGCCCTTGGTTCAGCACCCGCCGCAGTCGCCTCGACACATGGAAATCGTCGAGATCGAGGACGCACCTCGGGTCCGGCGACCACCACAGGATGGGCTGGCCCTCGCCGTACCACGGGAAGATGCCCATGGAGTACGCCAAGAGGAGCCGCGCGCCCCCGAGGTCGCCTCCCACCGCCAGAAGCCCGCTGGGTTCCGCCTCCAGCGGGTCGGGGAAGACGAGTTCGCGGGTCAGGCGATAGACAGGCATGGAGCAACCATCATGAATCGCCGCCGGGGATGCAAGTCACGCTGTCCTTACCCTTGACTCTACCTGTCGCAAATGCCAAGGCAGCAAGGTTTCCTATCTCCTTACTTTGGTTAGAGGTACATCAATGCTTGCAAAGCTGACGTCCAAGAACCAGCTCACACTGCCGAAAGCAGTTGTTTCCGACCTGCAAGGCTACGAGTATTTCGAGGTGACCAAGGAGACAGGCCGCATCGTCCTGACCCCCGTGCGCCTGACCCGTGTCGAGACGGTACGCGCAAAGCTGACCGAACTCGGCGTGGACGAGAATGATGTGGCCGAGGCCGTGACATGGGCACGTCGGCCTGAATGAGCCCATCCTGGCCCCGACCGTGGCCAAACGCCGCTTCGCTCCTCGACCGTAAGGCGTCCGTTACTGACCCACGGGCTCCAGAACAAACACGTTGACGAGCCGTGCCGGTTCGGGGCACAATCGCGCCAGATCGTTCCGTGTGGCAGACGGGGAGCCCCATGTTCAAGAGAATCGACCACGTAGCGCTCCATGTCGCGGATCTGGACCGCGCCATCGCCTTCTATGAGGACAACTTCGGCTTCCGGAAGTACTTCCAGCATCAGTCCAACGCCGGGATGCAGATCGCGTACCTCAAGCTCGGCGACACCGTGCTGGAGCTGACGCACAAGAGCGACGGCTCCATGACCGGGTTCCACTTCTGCCTCGAGACGGACAACTTCGATGAAACGGTGAGCGATTTGCAGCGGCGCGGCGTGCCGCTGCTGCGCGCCCCCCACGATACCGCGGCGCGGGAGCCGCGCGAGCAGAGCTGGCGCCGGGTCGTCTTCGGCGGCCCCGACGGCGAACAGATCGAACTGCGCGGCTAGGAGTCAACGCGGCAGAGGATAGGTTGAATTGTCACGCCCTATTGAATGCGTCATTCTTGAATTCGTCATTCCCGCGGAAGCGGGAATCCAGGCGGGGTGGGGCCGGGCAATGAAGCCGCCACACCCCCACCCCTGGATTCCCGCTTTCCAGGCTGTGTCAAAACACCATTCAAGAGAGGCAACAACCCCCAGAAACGTCATTCCCGCGAAAGCGGGAATCCAGGAGGGGTAGAGCGGGGAAACGCCGCTGTAGCGCCCTGCCACCACCCCTGGATTC
>JAJDXX010000051.1 GCA_022823055.1 Candidatus Binatia bacterium
AAATCCACGCTCTCCCATCCCCGCCGCCTTCACACACACTGCCACGAAGCCGACTGCGTCGGTAAGCCCCTTACAGATGCCCCTCTGTTTCATCCCACGGGGCGGCTCCCCTCGGAACCATGGCCGTTTGCAAGTGGCTCATTTGTATTGACGACGCCACACACGAGTCAAAGGCAATTATGCAAACCCTGGAACATGTGATGCCGCACATGAACGAATCGTTCGTGTACTTCGTCGAGGACAATGCCACTGTCTGCAACGAGATTCGTGCCCGCTACCCTGGATACGAGATCGAGAGTTCCGGCGAATTGACCATCATTTCCCGTTCAGGGCGCCTTGGTTGAGAGAGGAGGAAGGGGTTTCATCGCCCTTCCACGCTCGCCCCACGTCCTCCGATACCCACTGCCGGAGCTGCGACAAGTTGAGCGCGGCTAAGGTTCTACGAAAGAGCGCCGAATACCCTGGAAGGAGGAGGCTACGAATCCTCGTCACCCGCCTCCTTGTCCGAAAGGGTATTTTTCATGGCCGGCGAACTCGATCACCCCCACGACAGGCTGTTCCGCGCGGTCTTCACGGACGCTGGGGAGGCCGCCGGTTTGCTGCAGGGAGTCCTGTCCGGGGAACTCCGCGAGAAGGTCCACTGGGACAGCCTCAAGCTGCTGGACGGAACATTCCTTGACGAAGCCCTGCGCGAGAGTGAATCCGATTTGCTGTTCGAAGCAGGATATGGGGATGAGGAGGATCAGCTCCGGTTGTACCTCCTGTTCGAGCATCAATCGACTCCCGATCCGTGGATGCGGTTTCGTTTGCTAAAGTACTGTTGCCGCATCTGGGAGGCGGAACGGAGGGATGAGCCGGGCCGGTCGGAGTTGCGCCCGATCGTGCCGCTCGTGTTCTATCAGGGACGCCGCGGCTGGCGTCACTCGACCGAGTTTGCGGACCTGTTTTCGCCCGCGGTTCGGGGGTGGCGCTGGGTGCCTCGGTTCGCACACGTGCTGGTGGATCAGACGGGTCTGGAGCCGGAAGGTGTGGAGGGCGGCACGCGGGGGCGCATTGCGCAGTTGCTGATGATGGCGGCCAGTGGGCGCCACGCGGATGCGGCGCTGGAGGCCGCCGCGAGACTGGCGGCAACGGGTATTTTCAGTGGCGCGGTGAACCATTTCAGGCTATTCGTGTTGTACGTGATGGCGACGCAGGACGAAGCGGCAGTGAGGGCTTTCGATGAAGCGCTGCGGCGCCATGGACGGGAACAGGGAGGTGACGTCATGTCCTATGCTCAACAGCTCCTGGAAGAGGGCCGGGAAGAGGGCGTGCTGCGCGGCAAGTTGGAGGCAGTGGAAGGCTTGCTGAGAGCCGAGGTGACCTGGAGCGTCATCAAGGCCGCCACGGGGCTGGACGAAGCCGGGTACCGTGCTCTCAAGGCGCGCTTGGCGGCGTCTCCCCGGCAACACGGCAACCCGACCTGATCTGACCGCCGCCTCGTGGTCCCCCTTCACCCGCCCTCCCCACTTGCTGAAGACACCTGAACAGCGGTCCGACTTTCCGGGACCGCTTCACCTTCCGATATTCGCCGGGGTTGCGACCCTTTTCCACTTGGGAGATACTTCCCGCAACCGATAAGAAACCGGAGAAGCCGTCGGCGCCCGGAGGTTCCTGCCCGGGACCTCCGTGAGGGTTGCGTTGCGGCGGGGCCATGTGTCCCGGCCCTCCACGGCGCGGGCGAAACAAGAAACCGGTTCATGGGTCGCCTCCTGGACTGCGCACGCACAGGCCGGGCGGGGGCGCGTGGACGAAACAAGAGGAGGCATGACATGAAACTGCGAATAGCGAGCTTAGTGGCGGGTGCGTTCCTGGTGCTTGCCTTGGCCGCTTCGGCCCAGGCGAAGTGCGGCAAGGTCACCATCTCGGAGATGAACTGGGATTCGGCCGCGGTGGCGGCGCAGGTGGAGGCCATCATCCTGAACAAGGGATACGGCTGCCAGGCGGAGTTGGTGCCCGGTGACACGGTGCCGACCGTGACCTCCATGACGGAGAAGGGCGAGCCGGACGTCGCGCCGGAGATCTGGATCAATTCCGTGCGCGAGGTGGTGACGAAGGCGACCAAGGAGGGGCGCCTGAAGCAAGCCGGCGAGATCCTGAGCGACGGCGGCGAGGAGGGCTGGTGGGTGCCGGACTACCTCGTGAAGGAAAATCCGGAGCTTACCACGCTGCAGGCGGTCATGAAGCGCCCGGACCTGTTCCAGGACAAGGAAGACCCCGGCAAGGGCCGCTTCTACGGCTGTCCTTCCGGCTGGGCCTGCCAGATCATCAACGCCAACCTGTTCAAGGCCTACGGCCTCGACAAGGCCAACTTCACGCTGTTCGATCCGGGGTCCGGAGCGGGCTTGGCTGCGGCCATCGCCAAGGCGTATGAGCGGAAGCAGCCCATCTTCACCTACTACTGGGCGCCCACCTCGGTGCTCGGCAAGTACCCGATGGTGAAACTCGGCGGCATGAAGCACGACCCCGCCACGTACGCGTGCATCACCGACAAGGACTGCGCCGACCCGAAGCCGAACATGTACCCGAAGTCCGATGTGCTGACCTACGTGGTGGGCGGCTTCGCGGAGAGAGAGCCCGACGCGTTCAAGTTCGTCTCGAGCGTGTCCTGGCCCAACAGCGTGGTGAACAAGGTCCTGGCGTGGAAGGCCGACAACAAGGCCGACGCCAAGGAAACCGCGGAGCACTTCCTGAAGAACTACGAGGACGTGTGGACGAAGTGGGTGTCGGCGGACGTGGCGGCCAAGGTCAAGGCCGGCATGTAGATCGGGTTCGAGTCAAGGCCGGCGTGCACGCCGGCCCGGAAACAGTCGGGGGCTTCCAGCGCCGCGGGTTGGCGCCGGAAGCCCCCGCTTCGTCGTGCCTGGAAAGAGGAGATTCGGCATGTACGGTCATCGCGCCCGCATCGGCTACACGTCACCGCCCATCGTCACCGAGGTCTTCCCCTACGAGTTCTACAAGATGGCGCCGCCGGGCGTTACGCTGGCGTTGACCACGCTCATGGTGGCGCGGCACTCCAAGGAGTCCGGCGAGGCCGAGGAGAGCTGGAACCACGCGGTGCGCGCGGCCCGCGAGATGGCCCGCGCCAAGGCGGACATCATCGTTTTCGGCGGCGGCCCGGTGGTCTATTCCGGGGGCGCCCGGCGCGCCCACGACACCATGGCGGCGCTGCAAGAGGAACTCGGCGTCCCCGTCACCAACAGCACCACCGCCTACCACCAGGCGGACGCTGTCCTGGGCGCCAGGCTCGTGGGCTCGGTCACCTACGCCTCGACCCCGGGCAGCGCCGACCACCTTCCCAACGAGCGTTTCACCGACCCGGACAAGACCACCATGGTGGCGCAGAAGTTCGCCGGCGTTCCGTTCGTCGAGGTGGGCACCATCCCCACCGAGGTACCCCTGCAACTGGCCCGGGAGCTCAAGCAAGAACACCCCGAGATCGACACCATCCACTTGGGCTCGCCCCACTGGGCCGCCGGAGCCATCATCGACACGCTGGAGCAGGAACTCGGAGTGAACGTCGTGCAGGGAAGCCAGGCGATCCTGTGGTGGGCGCTGCGCAGCCTGGGCATCGAGGATCGCATCGAGGGGTACGGCAAGCTCCTGCGGGAGCACTAGCGGCCCGCCACCCCGGGCGACGCCTTCGGTTGGGCCGAGCCACGGGACCAGCGCGTCGAGCACGCGGCGCGGCACCGTCCCGCCGTTTCCTCCTCCTATAACATCCTGCGCCGCAGCCGCAGCGGGTTCGCGATCACGGACAGCGAGCCCAGGGTCATGAGCGCCGCGGCCACCATCGGGTTCAGGAGCAGCCCCGACACCGGGTAGAGCACGCCCGCGGCGATGGGGACTCCCAGGACGTTGAAGGCGACCGCGAGCGCGATGTTCTGGCGGACGTTGGACAGGGTCTCGCGGCTCAGCCTGCGCGCGCGCGCCAGCGCCCGCAGGTCGCCGCGGAGCAGGGTGATGCCGGCGCTCTCGAAGGCGACTTCGGCGCCGGTGCTCAAGGCGATGCCGACGTGGGCCGTGGCCAGGACGGGGGCATCGTGGACGCCGTCGCCGGCCATGGCCACCTTGGCGCCGCTCTCCCGCAGGCGCCGGACGGCCGCGACCTTCTCCTCGGGGGACGCGTCGGCTTCCACCTCTTCGATACCGAGATGATGCGCCACCGCCCGCGCGGTCGCGTGGTGGTCGCCGGTCAGGATGACGATCCGAAGCCCCTGCCCGCGCAGTTCCTCCACGGCGTCGTAGGAGGAGCGCTTGACGGGGTCGGCCACGCCCAGCATGCCCGCGGGCCGTCCGTCCACCCCGATGAACGTCACGGTGCAGCCGTCCCGTCGCTGCGTCTCCGCCCGGCGGTACAGCTCGCCGCCGTCGATACCGTGCTCCTCGAACAGCAGCCGGCTGCCCACCACCACCGCGTGCCCGTCCACCTCCCCCACGACTCCCTTGCCCGCGACGGCGCGGAAGTCCGCCGCATCGGACAGGGTCAGGCCGCGTTGCCGCGCCCCTCGGACCAACGCGCGCGACAACGGATGCCCGCTTTGCCGTCCCAGGCTCGCGGCCAGGCCCAACAACGCGTCCTCCTCGTGACCCGGCAGCGCCACCACCGACACGAGGTGGGGGGTTCCCTCGGTGATGGTGCCGGTCTTGTCCACCACCAGCGTATCGACCTTGGCCAGCAACTCGAGCGCCCCGGCCTCCTTGACCCACACGCCCGCCACGGCGCCGCGGCCGGTTCCCACCGTCAGGGCCATCGGCGCGGCCAGCCCCAGGGCGCAGGGACAGGCGATGACCAGCACGGCCACCGCGCTCACCAGGCCGTGCAGCAGGCGCGGTTCCGGCCCCAGCCAACTCCACACCGCCAGGGTGGCAACCGCCGCCAGCACCACCGCCGGGACAAACCAGGCCGCCGCGAGGGCCGCCGTCCGCTGAACCGGCGCGCGGCCGCGCCGCGCTTCGCTCGCCATCCGCACGATGCGCGCCACCAGCGTGTCGCGCCCCACCCGGTCGGCGCGCATGACGAAACCGCCGTCTCCGTTGAGCGTCCCGCCCGCCACCGGATCGCCCTCCCCTTTTCCCACCGGCGACCGCTCGCCGGTCACCGCGGATTCTTCGACGGCGCTGTTCCCGGAAAGCACGGTCCCGTCCACCGGCACCCTTTCCCCGGGACGCACGCGCAGCCGGTCGCCCACGGCGACGCGGGCCAACGGAACCTCCTCGCCGTCGCCGTCGCCCCCGAGCCGGTACGCGGCCTCGGGGGCCAGCGCCAGCAGCGACCGGAGTGCGTCGCGGGTGCGTGCCCGGGCGCGCATCTCCAGCACCTGTCCCAGCAGGACCAGGGTGACGATGACCGCGGCCGACTCGAAATACACCGGCACGCCGCCGCCGTCGGTGCGCCAGGCGTCGGGAAACAGTTCCGGGAACAGCATGGCGGCCACGCTGAAGAGCCACGCCGCCCCCACCCCCAACGAAACCGGCGCGAACATGCCGGCGCCGCGGTTCACCACGGACACCCACGCGCGCCGGGCGAACGGCCACCCGCCCCAGAAGATCACCGGCGTCGCCATCAAGAACTGCAACCACACACAGACGGTCCGGCTCATGGGTATCGCAAAGAAGAAGGGCGGCATTATCTCGGCCATTCCCAGGAACAGCACCGGCACGGAAACCACCGCGCAACTCCAGAACCGCCGCGTCATTTCCGCCAGCTCGGAGTTGCCCTCCTCCTCGTAAACGGCTTCCGCCTCCAGGATCATGCCGCAGGACGGACACGGGCCGGATTCCGGCTGACGCGCCTCGGGGTGCATGGGACAGGCGTAGGAGGGCACTTGCAAGACACCTTCAGGAACGCTGGAATGAGGCGGGCGTGGTCAGAGAAGTCCGTCTCCGGACAGTAGGGAATGGTCGGGGCGACTGGATTTGAACCAGCGACTTCACGGACCCGAACCGTGCGCTCTACCAGGCTGAGCCACGCCCCGACACTCGGTCCGATCGAACCCTGGGTTGTCCGCAAAATCTAACACATGGATTCCGGGAGGTAAACGAGAGCGGCCTCATGACAGCGGAACGGACCCCCGAGGGTTCGCCTGCGGGTCGCTGCTCCGGCCGGGGACAACGCGGCCGGCAGCCGGCCGGCGCAGGCGCGCGGCAAAGAAACCCTCCGTGTCATGCCGATGGGGCAGTGCAAGAAAATATGGCTCCGCGGCCATGGACCGTGCGGAGGACGGCAGGTGTTCCGCGGCCTCCTCGACGGCGAACTCCCGGTGACGCTCAAGGAAGCCTTCCACCACTTCTTCGTTCTCGGGCCGGGAGAGCGTGCAGGTGGCATACACCAGGAGGCCGCCGGGAGCCACTCGCGTCGCCGCCTGCTCCAGGATGTCGGCCTGAAGCGCGGCGAGCCGGCGCAGGTCCCGCGGCTCGCGACGCCAGCGGATCTCCGGGTGCGCGCGCAGGGTGCCCAGGCCGGAGCACGGCGCGTCCACCAGCACCCGGTCGAAGGACTCGGGTTCGCCCGGAAGCCCGCGGACCGCGTCACAGACCTGGGTGCGTATGCAATCGAGCCCCAGGCGCCGGGCATTGTCCGCCAGCTTCTCCAGCCCGCGCACGGAAACGTCGCACGCGACGACCTCGCCGCGGCCCTCCATCATCTCGGCCAAGTGCGTGGTCTTCCCGCCGGGCGCCGCGCACACGTCGAGCACCCGCATGCCCGGTTCCGGCGCCGCCAGGAAGCCGATCATCTGGGATGCCTCACCCTGCACCTGGCACAAACCCTCGCGGAACTCCGCCAGACGCGCCGGCGACGACGCTCCCCGCAGCCGCACCGCCAGCGGCGACCACGCCCCGGCCCAAGCCTCCACCCCATGGGAGCGCAGGCGCCGCACCAGATCGTCGCGGGTCAGGCGCAGCCGGTTGGCGCGCAGCACCAGCGGCGCGTCCTCGTTGCCGGCTTCCATGAGGCGCCGGCTCTCGACCGTGCCGAACCGCTCCCGCCACAGATCCACGAGCCAGGGCGGATGGGAGACCAGGGCCGCCAGTTCCGCGGCGTTGCCGGTGCCGGCGGCCGGGCTCCACGCCTCCCGTTCCCGGCCCGCGATCCGCCGCAGCACCGCGTTGACCAGCCGCGCCTTGCCGGGACCCATGCGGCGTTTCGCCATCTCCACCAACTCGTTGACGGTGGCGTAGGAGGGCACCCGGTCCAGGAACAGCAGTTCGTAACCGCCCACGCGGAGCAGGTTCCGTACCAGCGGATCCAGCTTGTCCAGGGGATCGCGCAGCAAGCGGGCGAGCACCCAGTCGATGCGCCCGCGCCAGCGCAGCGTGCCGTAGACCAGGCGGGTCAGCAGCGCGCCGTCCGCCGGCGGCAACGCCGCCTCGTCCAGGCGCGCGCTCAGCAACACGTCCGCGTAGGCGTTCCGCCTCTCGACACGGTCGACGATACCGACGGCCAGCTCGCGAGGGTTCTTATGGTGCGGTGTCACGGAAAGATAGTCGCGCAGGACGCGACCGGCCTGCAACCGCGGGGACCGCCAGGCCGGATCAGCGATGCGGCTGCTCGAACCGCATGCCCGCGCGCAAACCGGCACCGCGCAGGAAAGCGTCGGCCGGCATGCGTTTGCGCCCCTCCATTTGCAACTCGGCAAGCAGCAGCACGCCGGCGCCGGTGGCTACGCGGAGGCCGGTGCCGTCCGCGCGCAACACCGTTCCCGGCGGTTCCGGCGCGCACGCCGCGTCCCCTTCGGCCAGACTCGCGCCGTGAATCTTCACCAGCTTCCCCTGCCAGCAGGTGAACGCGGAGGGCCAGGGGGTGAAGGCGCGGACCCGTCGCTCGACCTCCAACGCCGGCCGGGTCCAGTCGATCAGCCCGTCCTCCTTCTTCAGCATGGGGGCGAACGTCGCCCCGGCGGGATCCTGCGGGCGCGCCCTGAGCGTTCCCCGCGCGAGGCCGGCCACCGTGCGCAGCAACAGCCGCGCGCCCAGCGGCACGAGCTTCGCTTCCAGAGAAGGCACCGTCTCTCCCGGGTCCATGGCCACCGTTTCCGAGAGCAGCACGGGCCCCGCGTCCATTTCCGCCACGAGCCGCATGGTGGTGACCCCCGTGACCGCCTCCCCCTGGAGGACGGCCCACTGCATGGGCGCCGCGCCGCGGTACTTGGGGAGCAGGGAGTAGTGGACGTTGACGCAGCCCAGGGGCGCCAGGTCGAGGATAGATTGCGGCAGGATGCGCCCGTAGGCGACCACCGCCGCGAGGTCCGGGCGCCAGGCCTCCAGCCGCTCCAGCAGGCCCGGGTCCTTCATCTTCACGGGAGTGAGCACCGGGATGCCGCGGCTCTCCGCGGCCTGCCGCACCGGCGAAGGCGTGTTGGCTTGCCCGCGTCCGGAGGGCCGGTCGGGTTGCGTGACCACGCCCACGACCTCGTCGGGACCGTCGAGCAGGGCTTCCAGTGATGCCGCCGCGCAGGCCGGTGTACCCATGTAAACGATTCGCATCGGATGTCCGAGGGGATAGACGCTTCCCCGCTTGAGCGAACGGTTGGAGCCCCGCGAAGCACCGCGACCGCCGCGCGGCACGGTCCGTTTCCCGGCGGTTCAAATGACGACGCCGCGGCTCTCTTCCGGTTCCTTGCCCGTGCGGACGGCCTTCTTGAGCTTGCGCACGTAGATGTCGCGCTTGAGCCGGCTGATGCGGTCGATGAAGAGCTTGCCGTCGAGATGGTCGATCTCGTGCTGCAAGGCCACGGCCAGGAGTCCGTCGGCCTCGATCTCCAACTCCTCGCCGTCGGCGCCGTAACCTCCCACCAACACCCGCTCGGCGCGCTTCACCTCCGCGGTGAAGTCCACCACGCTGAGGCAACCTTCCTCGTAGACCACCTCGCCCTCGGCTTCCCGGACCTCCGGGTTGGCCAGCTTGATGACGTTGGCGCCGCGGTTCTCGTGGTCGAGATCCAGCACGATGACGCGCCTGGAGACGCCCACCTGCGGCGCGGCGAGGCCGATGCCGGGGGCCGCGTACATGGTCTCCAGCATGTTGTCCATCAACTCGGCGATCTCGCCCGTGACGGCTCTCACGGGCGGTGCCGGTACCCGCAGGATCGGGTCCGGGAACTTGAGAATTTCGAGGATCATGCCTTTCCCCGCCCACCACCCATGGATTCCCGCTTTCGCGGGAATGACGATTCGGGGCGTGGGTGCCAACTTGTTTGTGAGGCGTTTTAGCACACCCTGTTCCGAGGGGATGACGTTTCGGACGCCTCTGGGACCTGCTACGAATTTTTCCCGTATTTATAACATGTTGTACGGATCCACATCAACGTGGAGCCGGACCGTCCGGCCCTTGGGGACCAGTGCGACGGCGCGCCGGGCCATGGCGCCGAGGGCGGGGCGGCTGCGGCCCTTGAGCAGGATCTGCCAGCGGTAGCGGTTGCGCAGCCTGGCGATGGGCGCGGGCGCCGGTCCGAGGATCTCCACCTGGTCTGGGTTGTCCTCGCGGCGCAGGTCTCGTGCCAGGGCGCGCGCGCGTTGCGTCACGCCGTCCTCGTCGGTGCTGTCCAACCGCAGGTGCACCAGATGGCGGAACGGCGGGTAGCCGAGCTCGCGGCGGAACTCGGTCTCGGCCGCGAAGAACGAAGGGTAATCGTGAACCTGGGCATGCCCGAAGCAGTAGTGCCCGGGCACCAGTGTCTGCACGATCACCCTGCCGGGCCGGCGCGCCCGGCCCGCGCGCCCCGCCACTTGGCTGATGATCTGGAAGGTCTTTTCCGCCGCGCGAAAGTCCGGCAGGTTGAGCGAAGAGTCCGCCAGCACCACGCCCACCAGGGTCACGCCGCCGACGTCGTGGCCCTTGGCGACCATCTGCGTACCCACGAGCACGTCGAGGTCGCCCTTCTCCCAGGCCCGGAAAATCCGCTCCTGGGCGCCGCGGGCACTGGTGGTGTCCCGGTCCATGCGGCCGATGCGCGCCTTGGGCAGAAGGCGCCGGAGCGCGTGCTCGACCCTCTCCGTGCCGAAGCCCACCTCGCTCAGGGACACGTTGCCGCACGCGGGACAGGCGTCCACCTTGCGCCGGCGAAAGCCGCAGTGGTGGCAGAAGCTGCTGTTGCGCCCGAGGTGGTAGGTGAGGCTGATGCTGCAGTGCGGGCAGCGCACCACGAAGCCGCAGGACCAGCACTGGAGAAACGAGGCGAAGCCGCGCCGGTTGAGGAAGACCAGGCTCTGCAGGCCCTGTTCGTGGTTTTCTCGCAACGCGCGCAGCAACCGCGGGGAGAAGAGCCCCTCCGTGGGCGCGGGCTCCTGCCCGGCCTTGAGGTCCACCACGTCGACGCCGGGCAAGGGCCGCGCCTGCACCCGCCGGGTGAGCTCCAGCAGGCGGTAACGGCCGCCGCGGGCATTGTGGTAGCTTTCCAGGGACGGCGTGGCCGAACCGAGGATCACGGGACAGCCGGCGATGCGGCCGCGCACCACCGCCAGGTCGCGCCCGTGGTAGCGCACGCCTTCCTCCTGCTTGTAGCTGTAGTCGTGCTCCTCGTCCACGACGATGAGTCCCAGTTCCCGGACCGGGGCGAACACCGCGGAGCGCGCTCCCACCACCACCTTCACCACGCCGTGGGCGATGCGCCACCAGTGGCGCCACCGTTCGGCCGGGGTGAGGCCGCTGTGGAGTACCGCCACGTCGCCGGGGAAGCGCCCTTCGAGCCGGTCCAGCAACTGCGGCGTCAGGGCGATCTCCGGCACCAGGATCAGGCTCTGGTCTCCGCGGGCGCGCACCGTCTCCATGGCCTGGAGGTACACCTCGGTCTTGCCGCTGCCGGTGACCCCGTGGAGCAGCACGGTCTCATAGCCGCCGTCGCGCAGGCGCCCTTCCATGGACCGGAGCACCCCCTGCTGCTCGTCCGTGAGCACCGGCGCGCGGCTCGGCGCGCCTCCCGCGGTCTTTTCCGGCGGCGCCTCCCGCCGGCGCCGGGCCTCGCGCACGTGCCCGCGCAGCCGCTCGCCCACGGTCACCGCGCCCTGCGCCGCGAG
>JAJDXX010000109.1 GCA_022823055.1 Candidatus Binatia bacterium
AAATCCACGCTCTCCCATCCCCGCCGCCTTCACACACACTGCCACGAAGCCGACTGCGTCGGTAAGCCCCTTACAGATGCCCCTCTGTTTCATCCCACGGGGCGGCTCCCCTCGGAACCATGGCCGTTTGCAAGTGGCTCACCAGTCTTCCTTCTGTTCCCGGTTGTCCAGGTCCATCGGCCTGACGGTGTAGTCCAGGCCAGATTCCTCAAGCATGATGGAGGCTTTGCGGCCGTTGGAGGTGGCCTTGCTGTACAGGGTGATCATCGTGGCTCCTTTCGGTAGCGCGGTGACACGGGCGTCCCATCTGGCGCCGTTCGTCTCGTCGCGAGACGGTTTATAGCGACTTCACCGATTTCCTGTAAACTGAACCGTAGGGACGCATTCATCCCCATCCGATTCGGAGGATCGGTTCCATGACGACACCCTATCGCGACATCCTGGACAAGGTGCGGCTGGCGTTTCCCCAGCCGGTGTCCGATCCCATCCACGACTCGTATTTCATCCATTCCATCATGCGTGCCCTCGACCAGGTGGACGCGCTGAAGACGGAGCTGCCGATCCTCGGCGAGTTGACGGCGGGCGACTTCGAGGCGGCGCGCACGGCGACCTTGCCGGAGGGGACGTCGTCGGTGGAGGCGGTCACGGCCGAGCTCGTGGGCTACCTGCGCGGCATGACGCTCTTCGGCCACCCGCGCACGCAGCAGAACGTGATCCCGCCGCCCACCATCCCCAGCGTGATCGGCGTCCTGCTGGCCGCGCTGTACAACCCCAACGTCGCCTGGGACGAGTACAGTCGGCTCGTGGCGCTGGCCGAGGTGGAGGCCGCGGGCATCACCGCGGGGCTCATCGGCTACGACCCGGAGCGGTCCGGCGGGGTGTTCACCTTCGGGGGCACCGGCACATCCCTTTACGGGGTCAAGATGGGGCTGGAGAAGGCCTGCCCGGACACCATCCAGAACGGGGTGTCTCGGGACGCCGTGATCCTCGTGTCGGATACAGGGCACTACTGCGCCGCCAACATCGCCGGCTGGCTCGGTCTGGGCACGCGCAACCTGATCACCGTCCCTACGACGCCGGAGAACGAAATCGATGTGGCCCAACTGGACCAGGCCGCGCGAACGGCCCTGTCGGAAGGCCGGAAGATCGCCGCCATCATCGCCACCATGGGCACCACCGATTCCTTCGGCCTCGACGACCTCGAGGCCATTGCGGCGCTGCGGGACACGCTGGTGGACGAATTCCAGCTCGCCTACCGCCCGCACATCCACGCCGACGCGGTCATCGGCTGGGCGTGGGCGGTCTTCAACGACTACGACTTCGAGGCCAACCCGCTGGGTTTCCGGCCGCGTACCCTTCGCGCCCTGGCGGGGGCGTGCCGCCGCATGCGCCACCTGCCGCTGGCGGACTCCGTGGGGGTGGACTTCCACAAGACCGGCTTCGCGCCGTACATATCGAGCCTGTTACTGGCCAAGGACCGCGCCGACCTGCAGCGGCTAGCCCGTGACCCGGCGCAGATGCCCTACCTCTACCACTTCGGCGAGCACCGTCCCGGCATGTACACGCTGGAGACCTCCCGGGCCGGCACCGGCCCCCTCGCCGCCATCGCCAACTACCGCCTGTTCGGGCGCCAGGGCCTGCAGGTGGTGCTGGGTCACATCGTGGAGATGGCCCAGCTCCTGCGCGAACACCTGGAAGGACGCGAAGGCAGCACCGTGCTCAACCGCGACAACTTCGGCACCGTGAGCCTCTTCCGCGCCTATCCGCCGGGAGTGGACACCTTCGCCATTAAGCGCCAGGAATTCGAAGACCCCGCCTTCCGCGACAGCCTGCTGGCCCACAACGACTTCAACCGGAAGGTCTTCCAGTACGTCCACTCCGAGGCCATGGCCGGCCGCGGCGTCGTCATCTCCGGCACCGACTGCTACCGCCGCACCGCCTACGGCGAGCCCATCTACGCCCTCAAGTCCTACATCCTGTCCCCGTTCGTGGACGAAGCGGACGTGGAGGCCGTGGTCCACAAGATCATGGAGGCGCGGGAGAGGGTGGGGTAGGGATGGCGCTCCTGAGGTTGTGCCGATACAGGCTCAATCGTCCGGAAAGTAATCCGAATCGATCCTCTTCACTTCGTAGGTTTCCTCGGTCGTCACTCCGACGCCGTGGTCGATCATGAACTCGGCGAGTTTGGCTCCGTCGATCAAAATGATCTTGGTTTCAATATTTGCGGCGAACGCCATCGCCTCACGCGAGAAGGTTGAAGTAGTGATGAAGACGCCCTTACGGGCGCGCTGCCCCTGAAGGGCGCCAGCAAATTTCTGGACGTCGGGCCTACCGACGACATTCTCCCACCGTTTGGCTTGGACGTAAATGATGTCCAGCCCAAGCCGGTCCTCCTTAATGATTCCGTCTATGCCCTCGTCGCCGGAGCGGCCTATCGCCTCACCGGCTTCCTGTCGTGAACCGCCGTAGCCCATGCGGAGGAGCAAATCCACAACGAGTTGCTCGAAGAAAGAGGGGGGCGATTCCATAACAGCCTTGAGGAGTTCGTCCGCCAAGTTCTTGCGTAGCACCATGTACGCATCCTGTAGGGTTTCCTCAGGCGTGTTCTCCTGGTTCCCGTTATTCGGGGAGGTTACTCCAACCTGCGATGATGGCTGGCGGCGACGCTGCTGAAAGCTCTTGAATTCTTCGAACTGTTCAAGAAATTTGATATTGATCGCGGAGGGTTTGTTAGCGAGAACATCACGTCCCCTTTCCGTGATGCAAAAGCAGCCCCTCTTGGGAGATTCCAGTAGGCCGGCGTTTGTGAGGTATGACCGAGCCCAGTGG
The DNA here is from genome assembly GCA_022823055.1 of Candidatus Binatia bacterium. Taxonomy (GTDB): domain Bacteria; phylum Desulfobacterota; class Binatia; order UBA9968; family JAJDTQ01; genus JAJDTQ01. The sequence goes on from JAJDXX010000109.1 coordinate 2,830, forward strand.
ACTCGGTTGACAAACCTTGGCTGGCGGCCACTCGGCAAGATTTCCCTTTTCTCGTCGTCCGTTAAATCGAAGCGTTGGGCTAGGGTGTCGTATGTCTGGCGGAGATGGCGAGTTTCCCCGTCAGTAGCCAGTTCCAACAAAGGCAACATTAGAGACTGGAAGTCCGGAATTGGCATGCGTTTCTCCGGTACGTATTCTGCTGGAGCGGTAGATGCGTGTCTCGTAGCGGGACCCAAGCTCTCACCCGGCTCGATAAGTCCGCACCGGCAGCGCCTCGGTCTCCAAGGTGGACAGGTCGAGGCGTTTGGAAGCATTATCGATGTCGAAGCCCACGACGTCCCCGTTGGCGTCGAGATCGACGTTGAGCCCTCCGGCGACTTCGCGTGTCTCGGTACCCGGTCCCAGCTTGAGTTCGACATAAAGACTGTCGGTTTCGGGGTAGTAGTGGAGTTTCATCATTCTTCCTTTCGAAAACCGCGATCAAAGAAGGTCGTGGACTCCACCATCGATTGTCTCGTTCAACTTTTCTCCTGGTCACTCCCCGTCCAACTCCCGGTGCAGCCACTTCAATATCGTCGGAAACACGTCCGGCGACTCCCCCATATGCCCGCCCGGGAAGAGCCGTATGGTCTTGGGGTCGCCGCACTCCAGCAGCATGAAGAAGTCCTCGATGGGTACCTGGAGGTCGTCCTTGCCGTTGACCAGGAGCATGGGGGCGCAGGGCTTGTCGAGCAGGCCCTGGTCCTTGAGGGACAGGATCGGCATGATCTCACAGAGTTCGTCGAAGGTGCGCTTGCCGAACAGGTTGGCGCGGGCCTCGATGAGGTCGAAGAGGTAGGAGGAGGCGTTGCGGGAGCGCTGCTGCCAGTCGGGCTGGAAGAAGCCGTGGATGCCGCCGCCCCAGTTGACCGCGGCGCGCAGGCGCTCGGGCTCCACGTGGGCCAGCTTGGTGGACCAGTAGCCGCCGAAGCTGGCGCCCAAGGCGGCGATGCGGTCGGAGTCCACTTCGGGCCGGGTGACGAGGTGGTCCAGGGCCGTGGTGTAGACCTCGTGGGCGGTGTCGGAGGCGAGCACCGGGGACTCGCCGGTTCCGGGGCTGTCCATGATGAAACAACCCCAGCCCTCGGCGAGCATGGACTCGACGAAGCTGTGGCGCTCCTCCTTCCAGTTGTCGATGCCGCCCCAGTGCATGATGACCGGCGCGGGCCGCTTGTCGGGCAGGCGCAGGTAGCCCACCACCTCCTTGTCGCGCAAGGGCAGGGCGATGCGCTCCAGCGGGGGGTCGAAGTAGCGCGAGGCGGCCAGGTAGTTCGCGATGGTCTTGCGGTAGGCCCCCTGTTTGCCGGGTGAGCTGGGGAAGGGGTGGCGTGCGGCGCCGTACCAGGCGGCGGCCTGGAAGTAGGCGGCCTTGGCCTCCTCGGCCTTTCCCTTTCCCTCGGCTTCCTTGGCGGTCTCTTCCCAGCGTGCGCCGGGTTTGCTCCAGGCGTCGGCCCAAGCGTCGGCGTCCATGCTGGTGAGTTCCGCTAGGGCGCCTTCGGCTTCGGCCGGGTCCATGAGATGGAAGGGGCTGCGGTTGCCCACGCGCTTGCGGATGCGGTCCTTGATTTCGTCCAGTGTTGCGGCTTCGGCCATGATGGTGGGTCCTCCGTGTTGCTCAGGTCGGTTGAGAATATCACGGATTCGTAATACACAGTAATTCCGTCAGGTGAAGGGCCATGACGAAAGAGGACCTTTATATCCAGGGCATGGAAGCGTACGCCGACGATCGGGTGGACGAGGCCATCGAGTCATATAAGCAGGCTCTGGCCGAGGATCCGGATTACGGCGACGCGCTGCACGCCCTGGCCATGGTGTACGCCAATACGGAGCGCCTGGACGAGGCCATCGAAGTGGGCAAGCGCCTGGTGGAGGCGTGCCCCGACGATGAGCTGGCGCACACGAGCCTTTCCATCTTCTACCAGCGCAAGGGGATGATCGAGGAGGCCGAGACCGTCGGCGCCAAGGCGCGCACCTTGGGATGGAAACGGCAGCTCGCCGAGAACAAGTAGCCAGGTAACGCCACGCACGAAACGCCGTCGCGTGACCCTCGCGGCCGCCGCCACGCACAGACAGCATTCACAAACTCACCGGACCGTCCGCAAAGAAGGGATGAGCATGAATCTGGACAGCATTACCGTCGATTCGATCCGGGACTCGTTGCGCGAGCGCAAGTACATATGCGACCGGAGCCTCGCCACCGTGGTCTATCTCTCGGTGCGCCTGGGCAAGCCGATCCTGCTGGAAGGGGAGGCGGGCGTAGGCAAGACCGAGATCGCCAAGGTGCTCGCGGACGTGCTTCAGACCCGGCTCATCCGGCTCCAGTGCTACGAAGGGCTGGACTCCAACACCGCGCTCTATGAGTGGAACTACCCGAAGCAGATGCTGCGCATCAAGCTGGAGGAGATCGGCACGGGCAACCGCGAGGCGGTGGAGACGGAGATCTTCTCCGAGGAATACCTCATCAGCCGGCCTTTGCTGGACGCCATCCGCACCGACGGCGCCGAGCCTCCGGTGCTGCTCATCGACGAGATCGACCGCGCGGACATGGAGTTCGAGGCCTTCCTCCTCGAGGTGCTGTCGGATTTCCAGATCAGCATTCCCGAGGTCGGCACCATCGCGGCGGCCAAGCGCCCCTACGTGTTCCTCACCTCGAACCGCACTCGCGAAATCCACGACGCCCTCAAGCGCCGCTGCCTGTACCACTGGATCGAGTACCCCACGTTCGAGAAGGAGTACGAGATCATCACCACCAAGCATCCGGAGATCCAGACGCTCATGGCCGAGCAGATCTGCGCGTTCATGCAGCAGGTGCGGCAGATGAACTTCTACAAGCGGCCGGGGGTGGCGGAGACCCTGGACTGGGCGTCGGCACTGCTGCTGCTGAACCGCGGCGAGCTGGACCCGGAGATCGTGAAGGAGACCGTGGGCTGCGTGTTCAAATACCGCGAGGACCTGCACCACCTGGAGGAAGAGCTGTCCGGCGACAAGCTCGACATGGACCGCATCCTCAAGGAGCCGGCCACCGTGGTCGGCGGGGGCGTCCGGTAACGCGGTTGCCCGCCCGGATCTCGACATGGCAAGAGAAGTCAACGAGGAAGAGATCGTCCGCGCGGTGGAGCGCTACAAGCGCCTGCGCGGCCAGGGCACCATGGCCAACATGCTCGTGTTCGGCCGGGTGCTCAAGGACCTGGGCTTCCGCCTCGGGCTGAGCCAGGTCATCGACGCCAACCGCTGCATGCCGCTCATCGACATCCGCAGCCGGCCGGACTTCCACCGGACGCTGGCGGCCAACCTGCTCCACGACCACGAGGACATTGCGCTCTTCGACCAGGTGTTCGAGGCCTTCTGGCAGGGCGACATGGAGATCGAGCCCGCCATGGAGACCATGGAGGTGCCGGCCCAGAGCCCCGACGACTCGCTGGACCCCTCGGACGACAGCAGCGGCACGACGGAGGAGACCATCGCCGAAGAGGAGGGCGCGGCCGACGAGGGCGATCCGGACGCGGACCCGATGCTGGTGCCCACCTACAGCCCCAACGAGCTGTTGAACGAGAAGGACTTCAGCGAGATGGGCATCGAGGAGAGCCGGGCCGTGACCCAGGCGATCCTGCTCATCGCCTCGAAGATCGCCACCCAGGTTAGCCGGCGCAAGAAGCGCGCGCGCCGGGGCACCGAGATCGACCCGCGCGGCACCATGCGGCGCAACATCAAGTACGGCGGCGAGCTGGTGGAGCTGGTGGCGCGCAAGCGGCGCATCAAGAAGACACGGGTGGTGCTGCTGTGCGACGTGAGCGGCTCCATGGATTGCTACAGCCGCTTCCTGATCCAGTTCATGTACGGCCTGCAGAACGAGCTGTGGGGCGTGGAGACCTTCGTCTTCAGCACCACCTTGAGCCGCATCACCCACCTGATCCGCACCAAGAACATCGGCAACGCCCTGGAGAAGATCTCCAAGAGCGTGCTGGGCTGGTCCGGCGGCACCAACATCGGGCGCTCGCTGGAAATCTTCAACCGCGATTTCGCGGTGAGCATGGTGACGCACCGCACCGTCGTGGTCATCATCAGCGACGGCTGGGACCGGGGCGACGTGGGCGTGCTGGAACGGCAGATGCAGGCCCTCAAGCGGCGCTGCGGCAAGATGATCTGGCTCAATCCGCTGCTGGCGAGCGAGAACTACGAGCCCTTGTGCAAGGGCATGCAGGCGGCGCTGCCGTACCTGGACCTGTTCCTGTCGGCGCACAACGCCAACAGCCTGGTCCATCTCGGCCACACCATGCGCCGGCTGGTGGCGTAGCGCGAAGAGAGTGTCGCCGGGGACGATCGGCAACGCCGCCCGGGAAGGGCGTATTTCAAACCCGTCCGAGTAGCGGCTTACCGAACTCTTTCGGCAGGCTCGGGACTGGGAGGCATCGATGGAGAACATCTACGACGACGTCAAGGAATTCCTCGACAAGGGCGAGACGGTGGCGGTGGCGACCATCGTGTCCACCAAGGGTTCGACCCCGCGGGAGGTCGGCGCCAAGATGGTGGTGACGGCCTGGGGCGAGATCCTCGGCACCATCGGTGGCGGCTGCGGCGAGGCGGACGTGCGGCGCGAGGCCATCGAGGTGGTGCGCACGCGCAAGCCCCGCACGGTGCGCGTGGACCTGCTGGACGAGATCTCGTCCGACAGCCCGGCGGTGTGCGGCGGCATCATGAACGTCTTCATCGACCCCTGGTGGAAGGACGAGGAAGGGGACGAGAAGAGCGCGTGAGGGAGCCTGTCGCGGGCGCCGGGCCCGGACCGGCGTATGGCAAGGTGACGGATGCATGGACGCACTGGTTGAAGAGCTGATCAAGGTCAAGAGCGAGGGCGCCGGCGCGGTGCTCATCACCGTGGTGGAGTCCGACGGCGTCGACGGGTTGGACAGCGGCGCCAAGTGCCTCGTGCGCGACGGGCGCATCGTGCTGGGATCGGTGAGCGACCCGGCGCTTGAGCAGAGGATCGTGCGCGAAGCCGCCGAGCGGCTGGCCGAGGAGCGCTCCCGACTGCTTTCGCTGGAGACGGACTCGGGCGGGCAGGCGGACGTCTTCTTCGAGGTGATGCCGTCGCCGCCCAAGCTTATCGTCGTCGGCGCCGGACACATCGCCGTGCCGCTGGTCAAGATGGCCAAGCTCATGGACTACCACGTGGTGGTCGTCGACGACCGCATACTCTTCGCCAACCGCGAGAGGTTCCCCGAGGCTGACGAGGTGGTGGTGGGGGACATGGCCGAGACCGTGAAGGACATGGACATCACCCCCACCACCTACGTCGTGCTCATCACGCGCGGCCACAAGTACGACGAGCCGTGCCTGCGCGAGCTGCTGGACCGCCCGGCCAAGTACATCGGCATGATCGGCAGCAAGCGGCGCATCAAGGCGTGCTTCGAGCGCTTCAAGGAAGAGGAACAGATATCAGAAGAGCTCATCTCCCGAGTGTACGCCCCCATCGGCCTCGACATCGCGACGGAAACTCCCGAAGAGATCGCGCTGGGTATCCTGGGCGAGATCATCAAGGTCCGGCGCGGCGGCAAGGCCCGGTCCCTGTCCCGGAAGTAGAGGTTCGTATCCTGTCCACGCGTTCCCGCGAAACTCGGGTGAAAGGGGAGGTGTTCTCGGACCTGGGACGCGCCGGTGCGTTTCTGGGCGTCGACTGGGTGCGGGAGGCCATCCGTGAGCGGATCGGGTTCGATCCCTACCCCGGCACATTGAACCTGCGGCCGCGCGGGGACGAGCTGTCCCGCTGGGAAGAGGTCCGGCGGGACGGGGCAAGGAGCGTGGTGTCGCCGCCCGATCCGGGTTTCTGCGGTGCCTTCCTCTACACGGGCTTTCTCGAAGGCTGGGCATCTTCGGCGGGACCGCGCGAAAAGGTCGCGGTGGTGGTGCCCGAGGTCAGGGACTATCCCACAGACAAGCTGGAGATCATCGCCGCGGTTTCGTTGAAGCAGACCCGCTCGGTGCGTGACGGCGACGAGTTGACCGTGGTTTTCGGCGAGTAGGCAGTTTACAGGAGGTAAGTCCGCATGCGTCGTGTCATCGTAGGCCTGTCAGGGGCCACCGGTTCCATCTACGGAATCCGCATACTCCAGGTGCTGCACAAGATACCGGACATCGAGACCCACCTCGTCATGAGCAAGGCGGCCAAGATGACGCTCCAGGTGGAGACGCCGCACACGGTCAAGGAAGTGGAAGCCATGGCCGACATGGTGCACGACATCAACAACATCGGCGCGAGCATCGCCAGCGGCTCGTTCCGCACCGAGGGGATGGTCATCGCGCCGTGCTCCATGAAGTCCATGGGCGGCATCGTCATGTCCGTCGGCGGCGACCTGCTGGTGCGCGCCTCGGACGTCATCCTGAAGGAGCGGAAGAAGCTCGTGCTGGTGGTGCGGGAGACCCCGCTGCACCTGGGGCATCTGGAGAGCATGGCGCAGCTCACGCGCATGGGCGCGGTGATCTTTCCGCCCGTGCCCGCCTTCTATCACAGGCCCAAGACCCTGGACGACGTCATCAACCAGACCGTGGCGCGGATACTCGACCAGTTCGACGTCGAGACCGACATGTTCCACCGGTGGGACGAGGAGTCCCTGAGCCGCTATCCCGGCGACGGGCAATGAGCCCGAGCCGCGTTCCCCGGTGAGCGCCGGACCGCCCGCGCGGAGAGCCGCATGGCCGATCTCGAAGAACAGGTGCTGGAATACCTCCGCACCCACAACACCATGACCCTCGGCACCTGCCGCGACGGCGTGCCGTGGAACGCCACGGTGTTCTATGCCAGCGACGGACTCCAGCTCTACTTCTTCTCGGCGCCGGACTCGCGCCACTGCACCAACCTCGCGGACAACCCGCGGGTGGCGGTGACCGTCCAGGAGGACTACAAAGACTGGCGCGAGATCAAGGGCATCCAGCTCGAGGGCACCGTGGAGCTCGTGGACTCGGTCATCGCCAAGGCCAAGGCCCTGGCGGTGTACGCGCGCAAGTATCCGGGCATCATCAAGCTCTTCACGGACCCGGCGAGCGGCATCTACCACAAGGCGTTTCTCAAGGTGAAGTTCTACCGGGTGACCCCGGAGAGGCTCTACTACATCGACAACCAGCAGGGGTTCGGCAAGAGGCAGGAGCTGGCGCTGGGCGAGGGCGCGGCGGCGAGCTGACGCGGCTGAACGGGGATGGCGCGGCGTCCACGGCCGCGTCGAACCGAGGAGGAAGGGTTCATGTCACGACTGGTGGGCAAGGAGATGCCGGACGATCTGTTCGCGCTGATGAGCGGCAAATCGGTCGAAGCCGGAAAGGTGTTCATCATGGCCACGGTGGACGAGAACGGCTGGTGCCACCCGGCCATGGGCTCCTACTACGAGCTGGTGGCCAAGAGCCCGGGGCGCATCCATCTGGCCGTGGGCAAGAACAGCACCACGGAAAGGAACCTCGTGCGCACCGGCGCGCTGACCCTGGTGGTCACGGACCACGGCCTGAACTACTACCTCAAGGGCAACGCCACGCGCACGCGGGAACAACTGGAAGACACCCCCTTCGCGCTGTTCCAGGTGGAGCTTGACACCGTGCTGGAAGACCAGGAACAGGGAGTCACCATCGTAAGCGGCGTCCGCTACGAGTTGAATCAGAGCAGCAACGCCGGTTTCATGCGGCAGATGCTCGACAAGACCTGCGCCGCGCTCGCTGCGGCACCCTGGGAGGAATAGCGGGCCGCGCTGGCCAGCCATCGCGGATCGTGCTAGCTAACAGGGTCGGGCTTCAAGCCCGCCCGTTCGTATTCGGCAGCGAGTTCCATGCTGCCGCCGGCATTCGATCAAACCCAAGGAGGACCGACAGTATGGACCCGATTACGGACCCCATCGCCATCGACGTGCACGTGCACCTTTGCGACGAGCTGACCCTCAGCTCCAAGGGCGACCGCCCCAAGCAGATGGCCCAGTACTTCAAGCGCGAACGCAAGCCCGTGTCCATCGACGAGATGGCGGACGAGTACCGCGCGCGCAACATGATGGCCGTGATTCAGAACACCACCGATGAAACCATCACGGGGTTGACCCCGGTCCCCAACAAGCACGTAGCCGACGGCGTGAAGCGGAACCCCGACGTTTTCCTGGGCTTCGGCGTCATCGATCCGTGGCAGCAGAAGGTGGCGCTGCAAGAGATCCAGCGCATCAAGGACCTCGGCCTGCACGGCGTCGGCGAGATCAACCCGGCCCGCCAGCAGTTCTTCCCCAACGATACCCGCTTCTACCCCTTGTGGGAGGAATGCCAGAAGCTGGAGCTGCCGATCCTGTTCCACAGCGGCATGGCCGGCGCCGGCGCCGGCACTCCCGGCGGCATGGGCAACAAGCTCAAGTTCACCCAGCCGATCCACCTGGACGACGTGGCCGCGGACTTTCCCGAGCTGAAGATCATCTGCGCCCATCCGTCGTGGCCCTGGACGGCCGAGAGCCTGGCCATCGCGCGCCACAAGAGCAACTTCTACATCGACCTGTCCGGCTGGTCGCCCAAGTACTTTGCCGCCGAGCTGGTGCAGCAGGTGAACTCGATCCTGCAGGACAAGGCCATGTTCGGCTCGGACTGGCCGGCCATCGGCGTGGAGCGCTGGCTCGACGACTTCGAGAAGATCCAGCTCAAGCCCGAGGTGCGCCAGAAGATCATGCTGGACAACGCCAGGAAGTTCTTCGGCATGAACTGAAGACGGCGTCCTTCGACTTCGCCCGGCTTCACCGGGCTACGCTCGGGACGAACGGGAAATGGTGACAACAACCGTTCGTCCCGAGCCCTTCGACAAGCTCAGGACAGCGAAGTCGAAGGACTGGCACGATTCCGAATGGCGATCGAACTGATCAAGCCCGTTCCGCCGCCGGCCTCGCGCGGCTTCCAGATCATGGCCAAGCCCACCGGGGCCATCTGCAATCTGGACTGCGTCTACTGCTACTACCTCCAGAAGGAAGACCTCTACCCGGAGACCAAGTCGTTCCGCATGGAGCCGGACGTGCTGGAGGATTACATCGCCCAGCACATCCAGGCCTCGCCGGACCCGGTCGTCGACTTCGCCTGGCACGGCGGCGAACCGACGATCCTGGGCCTCGACTATTTCCGCGACATCGTCGCGCTCCAGCGCAAGCACTGCCCGCCGGGCCGCAAGGTGCGTAACGGCATGCAGACCAACGGCGTCCTGCTGGACGACGAGTGGTGCCGCTTCTTCGCCGAGGAAGGCTTTTCCATCGGACTCAGCATCGACGGTCCCGAGAAGCTCCACGACGAGTACCGCGTTACCAAGGGCCAGCAGCCCACCCATCGGAAGGTCGTGCAGGCGTACAAGCGGCTCAGGGCGCACCGCGTGCCCTGCGACGTGCTCTGCGTGGTGCACGCCGGCAACGTCGGCCACCCCACCACGGTGTACCGCTACTTCAAGAGCCTCGGCGCCGACCACCAGCAGTTCATTCCGCTGGTGGAACGGGCACCCGGGAGTGCCTCGGTGGGCCCGCGCAGCGTCCCGGCAGAGGCTTTCGGCACCTTCCTGTGCGCCATCTTCGACGAATGGATCCGCAACGACGTGGGCCGGGTCACCATCCAGATCTTCGACGAGGCGGCGCGCACCGGCCTGGGCATCGAGCACGCCCTGTGCATCTTCCGGGAAACCTGCGGCGACGTGCCCGTGGTGGAGCACAACGGCGACTTCTATTCCTGCGACCACTACGTGGACCCGGAGTACCGCGTCGGCAACATCCGCGAGACGTCGGTGGCGCAGATGATCGACAGCGAGGCACAGCGCCGCTTCGGCCGCGACAAGTGGACCTCGCTGCCGCGTTACTGCCGCGAGTGCGAGGTGCGCGCGCAGTGCAACGGCGGCTGCCCCAAGGACCGCTTCATCAAGACCCCCGACGGAGAGGACGGCCTCAACTACCTGTGCGCCGGCTACAAGAAGTTCTTCATCCACAGCCGCGAGCACCTGAGCACCATGGCCGGCCTGTGGCAGGCCGGCCAGCCCATCGAGAAGGTCATGCGCCTAGTGCGCGAAGCCGACGACGACGCCCGCCCCGCGGCCGGCCGCAACGACCCTTGCCCCTGCGGCAGCGGCCGCAAGTACAAGCGCTGCTGCATGCCCCGGTAAGGACAATTGGGGCACGGTCCTGATTTGACTCGGCACACAATGGCGAATTGGGAAGCACGGCGAATGAAGGCGGTGCCCTACTCGGGTCTCCGCAAGATGATGTTGCGGGCCGACGAGTTGGGGCGGGAAGGCAAGCCGGTGATCCACCTGGAGATCGGCCGGCCGGACTTCGACACGCCGGAGCACATCAAGGCCGCCGCGCGGCGTGCCCTGGACGAGGGCAGGGTGCACTACACCTCCAACTACGGCGTGCCGGAGATCCGCCGCGCCATCGCCGGCAAGCTGCGCTCCGAGAACGGCCTGGAGTTCGACGAGAACGGGGAGATCGCGGTCACCATCGGCGCCAACGAGGCGGTGTTCCTGGCCATGATGGCGTTCCTCGACGAGGGCGACGAAGTGCTGGTGCCGGACCCGTCCTGGCTCAACTACTTCTACTGCATCACCTTGGCGGGCGGCGTGCCCGTGAGCGTGCCGCTACGGGTGGGAAAGGGGTTCCGCATGGACCCCGACGACGTGGCGCGGCTCTTGACGCCGCGCACGCGCATGATGGTGGTCATGAGCCCGCACAATCCCACCGGCGCCGTGCTCGACCGGGACCACCTCCAGGCGCTGGCGGCCCTTGCGCAGGAGCGCGACCTGCTGGTGCTGGCCGACGAGATCTACGAGAAGATGGTGTACGACGGCGCCGTGCACCACAGCATCGGCGGCCTCCCCGGCATGCGCGAGCGTACGCTGCTGGTGAACGGTTTCTCCAAGAGCTACTCCATGACCGGTTGGCGCCTCGGCTACGTGGCCGCGCCGCGGGAACTCATCGACGTCATGATCCGCGTGCACCAGTACACGGTGATGTGCCCCACCTCCTTTGCCCAGTACGGCGCGGTGGCCGCCTACGAGGGACCGCAGGACTGCGTGCAGGACATGCGGCGGGAGTTCGCCCGCCGCCGGGAGCTGATACTGCGCCGGCTCCAGGCCATGGAGGGCATCGATTGCCCCGTGCCCGAGGGCGCGTTCTACGCCTTCCCGTCGGTGCGGCGCCTTGGACGTTCGTGCCGGGAGGTAGCGGAGCACCTGCTTGAGGACGCCTACATCGCCACGGTGCCGGGCAGCGCCTTCGGAGAGCACGGCACGGGACACGTCAGGCTCGCGTACTCCAACTCCTACGAGAACATCGAGGAAGCCATGGACCGCATGGAGACGAGCCTCGCGAAACTATAACGATGGATTCGAGGCGGGAGCGCGTCCGGAGCGCGCGTCCGGGCCGGATCCGAACCCGAGGGACCTATGGCGAACATTGAACTGACGCTGGCATGTGAGGACTACGACCGCACCCGTGCCCTCAAGGACGGGCTGGTGAAGCCCGACGGCATCGATCTCAACTACGTGGCGCTGCCCGTGGAGGAGATCTTCTGGCGCATGCTCCACTTCCACGAGTTCGACGCCGCCGAGATGTCCATGGGTGCCTACCACGTGGACGCCTCCCGCGGGCACCAGCCGTTCATCGCCATCCCGGTGTTCCCGTCGCGCATGTTCCGGCACCGCTGCATCTTCGTCAACGCGGCGTCGGGCATCGAGAAGCCCGAGGACTTGAAGGGCCGGCGCGTGGGCGTGCCCGAGTACACCATGACCGCATCCGTGTGGGTCCGTGGCATGCTGCGGCACGACTTCGGCGTGGAAGCCAGGGATGTCCACTGGGTCCAGGGCGGCGTCGAGCAGCCCGGCCGCAAGGACCGCGTGCCGTTCGACGCTCCGGCCGGTGTCGAGATCGACACCGAGGAGGAGCGGACCCTCGACGACATGCTGGAGAAGGGCGACATCGACGCACTGGTGTCGGCGCGCATGCCTTCCTGCTTCGTGCGGCGCGCCCCCGGAATCACTCGGCTCTTCAAGGACTGCCGCGCCGCCGAGATGGACTACTTTCGCCGCACCGGCCTGTTCCCTATCATGCACTGCATCGTGGTGCGCCGGGAGATCCACGAGGCGCACCCGTGGGTTACCCAGAACCTCTACAAGGCCTTCTGCCAAGCCAAGGACCTGTGCCAGTCGCAGATCTACGACACCAACGTACTGCGCACGCACCACCTCTGGTACCTGTTCGAGTACGAGGAAACGGTGGACCTCATGGGCGAGGACTACTGGCCCTACGGCTTCGAGAGCAACCGCAAGACCCTGGAGACCTTTCACTCCTACCTGCTGGAGCAGGGCGTGATCAAGAATCCGGTGGACCTGGAGAGTCTGTACGCGTCCAACACGCGCGAGGCCTTCAAGATCTGAGGAAGCACTTTGGGAACGAGTGTCCTTCGGCTTCGCTACGCAGGCACGTCGCTACGCCTGTCCTGATCTCGTCGAAGAGCTCGGGACGAACGGCGGGGGTCATTGGAACGGCACGCCGTACGACGGACGCACGCGGAAGTAGTCGCTGACGTACTCGTTGGCGGGGTGGCGCATCAGGCGCTCGGCGGTACCCACCTGCTCCAGGCGCCCCTCGTGCATGAGCGCGATGCGGTCGGCCAGCTCCAGCGCGTCTTCGAGGTTGTGGGTCACGAAGAGGGTGGTGAGGCGCTGGTCCCGGTGGAACGCGCGGATCTCCTCGCGCACCCGGCGGCGGTTGGGCGGATCGAGGTTGCTGAGGGGCTCGTCCATGAGCATGATCTGCGGGAACGTGGTCATGGCCCGGGCCAGGGCCACGCGTTGTTGCTGCCCCGCGGACAGCTCCTGCGGCTTGCGTTCGAACAGCCGTTCCTCGATGTTCAGGGCCTTGGCCAGAGGCCGGATCAGTTCACGGATGGCGCCGACGGACCACTTGCGGATGCGCAACGGCAGCGTCAGGTTGGCGTACTTGCGATCCTCGAAGACGCGCATGTGCGGCCACAGCGCGTAGCTCTGGAAGATGAGCTGCACGTCCCGGCGCCCGGCGGGCACGTCGTTCACCGGCACGCCGCCGATGAGCACCTCGCCCGTGTCCGGGGTCTCCAGCCCGGCAATGACGCGCAGCAGGGTGGTCTTGCCGCAACCGCTCTCTCCGATGATGACCAGGAACTCGCCCTGGTCCACTTCGAGATCGAAGCCGTCCACGGCCGTCACCGCTCCGAAGCGCTTGGTGATGTTGCGCAAGACAAGGTTCTTCACGCGGCCATGGTAAGGCAAAGGCCGGGGTAAAACAATCCGAGCCCCCAATCGTCATTCCCGCGAAAGCGGGAATCCAGGCGGGGTGAGGCGGGGAAGCCTGCCGGGTGTGTCCCTCCCCACCCATGGATTCCCGCTTTCGCGGGAATGACGATTGGGGGCGGCAGTCCGTGCGACAACCTGAAGCAAAAGTCCCATGCAGAAATCCAAGGAAACGATACAACGCCTGATCCGCGCCAGCATGGGCGAAGTGAAGTCCGACCTCGTGGTGACCGGTGGGCGGCTGATCAACGTCTACAGCGGCGAAGTGCTCAACGGCGTGGAGATGGCGGTGAGCCAGGGACGCGTCTGTTACGTCGGCCCCAGCGCGGACCACACCCGCGGCGACGAAACCCGGGTCATCGATGCCCGCGGCCGCTGGATCGCGCCCGGTTTCATCGACGCCCACACGCATATCGGCCACTTCTGCCGCCCCTTCGAGCTGTTGCAGGCGTACCTGCCCCACGGCACCACCGCGCTCATGGCGTCTTGCGACGAGCACACCGTGGCCTTCGGCTTCACCGGCATGAAGCTCTTCCTGGACGAAGTCGCGTCCCACCCGCTCCGGGTCTACACCCTGATCTCCATGGCCGCGCCCCAGGACCCGTTGCTGTGCGAGACCGAGTCCCTGTCGGACGAGCAGGTCGAGGAGGTCCTGCGCGACCCCAGGGTGCTGGGCCTTGGCGAGGTGGTCTCGTGGCTGCGCCTGGTGCAGGGCGACCCGGACTTGGCGACGCGCATCGACATGACGCTCAACCAGGGGAAGATCGTCCACGGCCATACCGCAGGGGCGCGGGACCGCCGTCTCAACGCCATCGCCGCCGCCTCGGTGTCGTCGTGCCACGAGCCCATCAGCGGCGAGGACGCGCTGGCTCGGCTGCGCCTCGGCTACTGGACCATGCTGCGCGAAGGCTCCTTCCGCCAAGACCTGGAAGCCACCCTCAAGCCGCTCCTGGCCGCCGGGGTGGATACCGGCCGGCTGATCCTGGTCACCGATGGCATGGCCCCCGACGACGTCGCGGCGCACGGGCACATGGACCACGTGATCCGCCGCGCCGTGGCGTGCGGCCTGAGCCCGGTGCGCGCCATCCAGGCCGCCACGCTGCACCCGGCTACCTACTCCGGCCTGGAACAGGACATCGGCGGCCTTGCGCCGGGCCGGTTCGCGGACTTCGTGCTGCTGGACGACCTGGACAGCGTGCGCGTCGGCGCCACCTACATCGGCGGCGAGCCGGTGGCCCAGGCCGGCGAAACGAACGTCGCCGTCGTTCCGCCTGCCTTCCCAGACGGCATGGGCCTCAAGACCGCCTTCCGCCTTCCCGTGACCGCCGAGGACATGCGCGTCCGCTGCGACGAGTCCCGCGCCCGCATCCGCGTCATGGACCTGGTCAACCAGACCATCACACGGGAACGCGTCGTCGAGGTCCCGTGCGCCGGCGGGGTCGTCTCCGCGGACGTGGAGGCCGACCTCCTCAAGGTCGCGGTCTTCGACCGCCGGGAAGGCTTCAGCCCCGCCTTCGGCTTCGTGCGCGGCCTTGGAACCGACATCGGCGCGGCAGGCACCACCGTCAACCTCGACGAGTACACGCTCCTGGTGGCCGGCTCCAGCGACTACGACATGGCCTATTGCGCCAACCTGTTGCTGGAAAACGGCGGCGGCATCGCCGTCGTCGACAAGGGCCGGATTCTCGAAGAGATTCCGTTTCCCATAGGCGGTCTCTTTTCATTGGCACCCTGGCGCGACGTCGGCGAGAAGCTCGCCGCCGTCCAGGGTATTCTGAAGGAACGCGGCAGCGCGTTTCCCAAGCCCCTCTACGCCCTCTGCTTCCTTACCTTCGTCACCCTCCCGGAGCTCCGCATCACCGGCCGCGGCTTGGTGCGCGCCAAGGAGCGGCGCATCATCCCGTTGATGGCGGAGTGATGTTGGCGTCGCTTCGAGTGACGGTTCATTTGTATTGACATTTGAAGTTTGTTCGACGCGCCGTCGAGGAATCGCTCAATAAGTCGAACGCCAAGTCCCAATAGACTACCATCGGAGACTTCCGGCGTGGTCGTCCGGCGGCCTCGGGTTCATTGGAACAGTTCGAATGTACCGCGCACTCCGGCGTGGAAGCCGATGCCGGTGGTCCGGTACCCGGGGATTTCCTCGTAGTCCTCGTCGAAGAGGTTTTCGATCCGTCCGAACATCTCCATCTGTCCGCCGAGCTTGTAGCCGGCAGCGACATTGACCAGGACGAAGTCATCAATCATCACGGGATCCGTCGTGCGGTTGAGTTGCTTGCCGTTGTAATCGAGGCCGAGGTCCACGTTGACCTTGCCGCCGGGGAAGCGGTAGCCGAGGTTCAAGCTGGCCACGTGCTCGGCGCGGCGCGGCAACGGTTGGCCGTCCGGATCCTTCGCGTCCGTGCAGGTGTACTGGGCGGAGATGTTCCATCCCTCCGCGGGTGTCGCCCTCAAGGTGAGTTCCAGGCCGCGAATCCTCGATGTCCCTTCCAGGTTGTCGTAGAAGTCGTCGTCACCGGTCTCGGGGTTCTGCCAATCGTAAGGCGTGCCGGCGTCGTTCCAGTAGATCAGGTTCGTCGGCCGGTTGCTGAAGTACGTGAGGTCCAGGGAGAGTCGGTCTTCCATCAGGCTCTGCTCAACGCCGATGTCCCAACCCTGGCTCTCCTCCGGCTCGACGTCAGGGTTCGGCCCGATGCGGCCAAACTGTTGAAAGAGATGTGACAGGGTAGGGTTCTTCACTCCCGTGCCGTAGCTGCCGTGGAACCGCGTCCCGCTTCGGTCGACAACATAGGCGGCCGTGACCCGGAACGTCGTCGTATCCTTGAAGCGTTTGTTGTCGTCGTAGCGGAGGCTGCCGGACAGGAAGAGCCGGTCCAGCAGACCGAGTTGATACTCGCCGGAATAGCCGTAGTTGGTGACCTCCGAGGCGAGGCCCCCGGACTTCTGCGAATTCTTCTCCTGCTCCGCGACGAAGGTCACGGCGTGGCTGGCGTCGGCCATCGCCTCTGTCTCGAAGAGGAGGTTTGTCTCGTAGTCGAAGCGGGTTTTCCTGCCGTCGTATTCATTGGTTCCCCACTGGCTGACGACGCTCCTTCTCGTTCGGTGCAGGGCCGCGCCAAAGGCATGCTTCCAGTCCCCGTCGAGCAGGCTGTACCTTAATCGGCCGCGTCCCATGACTTGATCCGAGTCGGTGCGGTCGTCGTTGTCCGTCGGCACGTTGTCGGTTTCCACCCGCGCCTTGACGTAGCGTCCCGCAAGCTCCAGATCCAGGTCCTCGGCGGGTCGTACTCCCAGCTTGGCGCTGTAGGTCTGATTCCTGTACCCGTCCTTCTCGTCTCCCCCGGCAATGGAAATCCCGGACGTGCCGAGACCTGCCGCGCCCAGGGAGAAATGGTGTCCGTTGCTTCCGCCCCGGATGCCGGCGGAGAAGCCGCTGGTTCCGAACGAACCGCCCTCCACGCTGGCGTTCGCCGTGACCGGCCCGTGTCCCTTCTTCGTCGTGATGTGGATCACGCCGCCGATGGCGTCGCTGCCGTAGAGGCCGCTCTGCGGCCCACGGAGAATCTCGATGCGCTCGATGTCTGCGGCCAGCAGGTCCGCAAAGTCGTAAATCGCCCCGATGCTGCTCGGGTCGCTGACCTTTACGCCGTCGATGAGGACCAGGGTGTGCCGGTGCGCCGAGCCGCGCATCCGTACCGCGGTCAAGGTGCCCGCCGTGCCCGATCGGTGCACCGCGATCCCGGGAACCTCCCGCAGCAGGTCGGACACCACGCGTACCTGCTTGCGCGCGATCTCTTCGGCGGTGATGACCGTGACCGAGCTGCCCACGGCCTCGGCCTCCAACGGCACGCGGCTGGCCGAGACGACGATCTCGGGAAGCTGTTCGACGTTCTCCGGGGCAGCCCCCGGATCGGCGGCCGGCTCCGAGGCGTTTCCCGGGGGCGACTGGGCCGCGCCGGGTTGGACGGTCACAACGAGAGAGAGGGCGAGGACACCCGTGATCAGGAGCTTCATGGCAATCTTCCTTTCCCGCGAAGGCGGATTGTGGATGAAGAACGGACAGGTCTCCTGGCTTGGGCTTCCTGGCAGTCCGCGGCGGCTGCCGTCCTACTCGCCGCGCCTTCCCACCCGCCGTAGGGGCAGTGGCTCGATCTGCGGCTTTCGTAGCCGTTACAGTTGCGGGGCAGCAGGGGATTCGCACCCCTTTCCCTGGCGTCCGTCTTCAGGCCTTTGAATGGTGGCGGATCAGGTTCTCTTCGTTACGGTTTCATCGCCGAACCTCCTCCAATCTGAAAGCGACTGGGATACGCACCCAACTCGACAAGGGCGCGATCCCGCGCCGCGCCGGGTGAAACCGCCAGCGCCGCACCGCCTTCACGGCCGCTTCGTCGAGGATTTCGAAGCCCGACGTGCGTTCCACCGTCACGCGGCCCGGTGCGCCTTCAGAGTTGACGAGCACCCTGAGCAGCGTCGTGCCTTCCCAGCCGGCGCGGCGCGCCTTGCGCGGATAGCGGGGTTTGACGGTCCGTGCGTAGCGGACCGGGCTGAATTCCGCGCCGGCCGTGACCTGCTCCGCGGGCGCGCCACGAGCGATATTGCGTGCGCCTCCGACTTCTCGCTTCGAGCCGGCAGTGGCGGTCTTCAACGGGTTTTCGGTGGCATCTCCCCCCGTGCCCCGCTGTTTCCTTGCGGCGGCCGTGATGGAGGGTGTTTTCGTCGGGTTGTCGGACACCGCATGCCTCGTAGCCACGTCGGCGCTCGCTTCCAAGGTCGGCCGAACGGGCTCCGCTCTCCGTGCTACGCGTGGCGTCTCCGGCGCCACGTGCCGCGGCTTCGTCCGTGCCTGGAGCGCTCGTCCGTTTTGCTCGGCCCGTTCGTCACGACGCGACTTCCGCTGCACGGCATCGCTCCTCGGTGCCTCCACGAACCGCACCCGCACGAGCAGCAGGTCATCCGCGCCCGCACCTCCCGCGTTCATGGGCAGGGGTACCCACAGCAGCGCGGCGTGGAACAGCGCGGAGCCCAACAGGCAATAAAGAAGACGGCGCACGTCGTTGCCGGCGGTCCGGGGCCGGTCAGAGAGGACCGGACCCGGCGGATGCGGGAACGAACGCGTCTATGGAACGAGTGCGGATGGCGAGACCTCCTCTCTCCTCGGAGAGCACGGCTGCGTCGTGTCCTCAGGTAGGTCTCCTGGCTCATGGGCTGGCCGCGTGGACCGCCTTGCCGCCTTCCCGTTCCCGCGTGGGGAACAGTGGCACCCTGGCAAGGGTTCCCATTTACAGTGGCGGGACCGCACCGGCTTTCAACCGGTTTCCCTGTTATCCCCTGAGGGGACCTGAGGACCGGACGGCCGGGAAGGGCCGTCCGTGGCTTGGTGTCCTGCCCGGTTCATTGGACAGAACCGGACAGGGCCTTTGGGTTTGTAGTCGCGCGGGGAGATCTTGTCAAGACGGAAGGTCTCCCCGCTGCGTGAGGCTTCGACCCGGGGCGGGGCGTCACCCGATTCCGGCCGCCTTCATGTCTTCGATGTAGGCCTTGAACCCTTCCTCCACGGTGTACTCGGGTTCCCAGCCGAGCACGTCCTTGGCGCGGCTGATGACCATGGGTTGCTTCGAGGAGCGCGGCGGTTTGCCTGGAATGATCTCCACGTCCAGCTTCGGCAGAAGCCCTTGCACCATGGAAACCAAGTCGTCGAAGGTGACCACCACGCCGGTGCCGATGTTGAAGGTGGTCTCCGCCGGGGCGGGGATGGTGGCGGCCAGCTCGATGGCCCGGCCCACGTCCTTGAAGTAGACGTACTCGAAGTCGCGGGTGGATTCCTGGGGGATGTGGGCGACGCGGCCGGTGAGGCCGGACTCCACCAGGTTCTGCAGCATCTCGCCGCCGGCGGAGCCGCCCGCGAAGTGGCCGAAGCCGAACACGTTGGCCAGCCGCAGCACAATGAGCTCGAAGCCGTAGAGCCGCTGATAGGCCTCCACCATGAGCTCCTTGGCCACCTTGGAGTTGCCGTAGGCGTTGCCGTCCCCCCGGTTGAAACCTTCGCCGATAGGCTCGTCGCCCTCCATGCGGCGGTTGTACACGCCCATGGTGCTGATCTGGATCAAGCGCTTGACGCCGGTGAGGCGCACGGCCTCGGCCACGTTGACGGTGCCCATGACGTTGATCTGGAGTCCGCTGTAGACGGGGTTGGCCACCGCGCCGCCGATGAGGCCGGCGGTGTGCAGCACCGTATCCACCTCGTGGGTCTGCATGGCGTCGATCAGCGCCGGCAGGTCCCGGATGTCGCGCTTCAGCACGGTCACGTCCACCTTGCCCAGCTTGCGTTCGAGGAAATCCATCCGCGGTGCCATGTCGTAAAAGACGATCTTCTCGCCCCGTTGCAGCGCGCGTTGCGCAAAGGCGGTGCCCACGAGGCCGATGCCGGTTATCAGAGTGCTCATCGAGGCTCCCTTCTGGTCGGGTGTTGTTGTCCAAGTACGCCCATGAACCCAGGCGCCTGTCAAGGCGCGTGGCCGCGGACCCGCCGTGTACCGCGATGCGGGCGTCAAAGCACCAGGCAAGCATTCACGGTTCCCGTCGCTGGGTTGGCTTCAACCGCTACGCCGGCCCGGTCACGGCCACCACCCAGTCCTCCGCGATGCGCCGGACCGTGGCGCGCACGTCGTACACCTCGGCCATGCGCTCGGGCGTGAGGGTCTGGTCCGGCGGGCCGTCCGCGACGATGCGTCCATCGCGCATCCATGCCAGCCGGTCGGCAAAGCGCGCGGCCAGGGCGGCCTCGTGCAACACTACCAGGGCGCCGTTGCCGGCGTCCGCGTAGGCGCGGATCAGGCTCAGGACCTGGTGCTGGTGGAGCGGGTCCAGGGCCTCGGTGGGCTCGTCGGCGAGCAGAATCGACGCTTCCCCCGCCATGGCCCGGGCCATGTGGGCGCGGCACAGTTCCCCGCCCGAGAGTGTATCGCACGGCCGGTCGGCGAGCCGTTGGAGATCACAGGCAACCAGCGCGCGCTCCACGGCGGCGGCGTCTTCGTTCCCCAGCCGTTCGGGCGAGGCGCCGTGGGCGAAGCGCCCCAGGGCCACCATGTCGCGCACCCGCAGGGGCCAGGCCAATGGCCGGGACTGAGGCAGATAGGAGAGGCGGCGGGCGCGCTCGGCGGCGGAAAGCAGGGCCGGGTCGTCGCCGTCCAGTCGGACACTGCCCCGGCGGCGGTTTACGAGGCCGAGCACCGCCCTGAGGAGCATGGTCTTGCCGGCCCCGTTGGGACCGAGCAGCACCACCAATTCCCTCGACATCACACGCAGCGACGCGCCGCGCAACACGTCACGCTGTGCCAGGGTCACGGCGACGTCGTGTACGCACAGCTCAGCCACTGGTCACCCGCCTCCTCGCGGCAATCCAGATGAACACCGGTGCGCCCAAGAGCGCCGCCACCACCCCGAGCTTCAACTCGGCGTCGGGTGGCGCCCACCGTACGCCGATGTCCGCCAATACCAGGATCAGGCCCGCCAGCAACGCCGACGGCGCCAGCGTACGCGCGGGATCGTGATTCACGAGGGGCCGCACCAGGTGCGGCGCCACGATGCCGACGAAGCCGATGGCGCCGGCGATGGCCACCGCCGCGCCGGTGGCGAGGCCCGCGCCCAGCACCACCAGCCGGCGGGTGCGGGGAAGGTCGACACCCACGCCCGCCGCGCCCTCCTCGCCCAAGGTCAAGGCGGAGAGACCGCGCCGCCCCGCGAAGAGGATCGCCAGTCCCGCCGCCAGGAACGGGGCCGCGGGCAGCAGGTCGTTGAAGCTCCGGTTGGCCACGGTGCCGAGCATCCAGTTCAGCATGTCCGACAGGGAGAACGGGTGCGGTGCGAGGTTCATCAGCAATGCCGTCAGCGAGCCGGCGAAGCTCGACAGCCCGACCCCCACCAGGATGAGCGTCACCACCGAGCCCACTCTACGGGCCGCCGCCGTCAGAAGGGCGGTGGCGGCGAGGGCGCCCGCGACGGCGGCCATGGGCAACGCGAGCGTGCCGGCGCCGGCGATCCCGTAGTAGATCACCGTGGTGGCGCCGAGAGCGGCGGCGGCGGAGACGCCCAGCACGCCCGGCTCGGCCAGGGGATTGCGCAGGAGCCCTTGTAGCGACGCGCCCGACGCACCCAGCGCGGCGCCCACCACCAGCGCCGCCACTGCCCGTGGCAGCCGGATCTCCCACACCACCACGCGGTCCCCCGCCGATCCCCCTCCCGCCAGGGCGGCAAGAACGCGGTCCACTCCCAGTGACGTGGAACCCACCAGGCAGGCCGCCGCCAGAGCTGCGAAAACCGCCGCCGCCAGCGCCAGGAGCACGCCCCGGTCCGTCACGGTTCGGCCCGCGTCGGCGCCCCTCTGCGGAGGGCTGCCAGAGCCGCGACGGCGTCGGCCACGAACCAGCCGCCGCACGAGGTGGTGGCGCCGTCGAGCGCAGCCACGGGAACGGCCTGTATGGTGCGCCGGACCACGGGATGGCGGAACGAGGTCCAGGCGTCGTCATGGCTGGTGCCCTCGC
This sequence comes from Candidatus Binatia bacterium, assembly GCA_022823055.1. GTDB lineage: Bacteria > Desulfobacterota > Binatia > UBA9968 > JAJDTQ01 > JAJDTQ01. The sequence goes on from JAJDXX010000109.1 coordinate 24,709, forward strand.
CGAAGTCGGCCCGGGCCACGAGAGCCGGGGTTTCATAGGCCAAGGCTTCCAGGGGGATCGGTTGCCAGCCCCGCCGCGATTGGAAGTTGCCGAGACCGGCGGCCGTCAACACGTCGTGCACGAGGGTGCCGGGGCCGGCGGAATAGCCCGCGGGCGTCATGTACAACGCGCGCGCGTCCGGGCCGCGGACCCGCGCCGCGCGAAGCCGCGCGTCCATCTCGGCGATCAAGGTTTCTCCTCGTTCAGGCACGCCGAGCCCGCGGGCAGCGTGCCGGATCACCGCCCGCGCGCCCGCGATGTCGTCCGCGAACGGGACCTGCAACACCGGCACCCCGGCGTGCTCGAAAAAGGCCCGCGCATTGGGACCGCCGCCGTACGCGCGAACTACCAAGTCCGGGTCCAGCGCCAGCACATCCTCCGCCCGTGGGCGGACTGTCGGCAATCCTTGGGCCGCGGCACGCATGTAGGAGAACGCCGCGCCCGCGTCCGGCGAAACAGCCAGGATGTCGGCGCGCTCTGCGAGGCCGAGCACGAACTGGTCCGCGCAGTAGTCCAGGCTCACGATGCGGCGCCCCGGCGACTTGGCAGGCGGTGGGGGCTGGCAGGCGGCCAGGACGAAGCACGCGACCAACATGCCGGGCACTATCGTCATCCGTAACGGTTGCTTGAAGTCTGCGTACATGGGTGGTTCGGCCCCACGGTTCGGTGGCAAGCGCTTGCCGCATCCGCTTCATCAGGAACGATGCCCGTCCGGCCTTTGTATTGGAAACGTGACGGCGTCTCAATGTCCGGAACCCGCGGAATCGGCCAGAACGAGCTGCAATTGGCCGGAATGACCCAGAAACGGCCGGAATTGGCCGGGATAGGCTCCGGAGCACGCAAGGCATACCGCATGGTCCGATCCAACAGCGTGGTTTGTCGTGACCCGGAACATGGGCTAGACTCGCGACGATTCAACCCCGAGAGGAAACCGGACATGATCATCCCCACGGAACCCATCGGCAACATTCCCCGGCGGGGGTGGAGGGCGCGGTGCCGGCGAGAGAGCGGCTTGAATGACGAGCCTTGCGTCGTTCTCGTGCCGGCCGGAAGGTGACTCGTGTTCCATGTCCCGCCTGTCTCCCACGCGCTCGACGATGCGATCCGGCGCGCCATCGACGGCAAGACCAAGCCCCTAGGCGCCTTGGGAGTCCTGGAGACCGTCGGCGCACAGATCGCGCGCATTCAACACACGCTGACTCCCAGGCTGCGCCACTGCCGCCTCACCATCTTCGCCGGCGACCACGGAATCGCCGCGGAGGGTGTGTCTCCCTATCCGCAGGCCGTGACCCGTCAGATGGTGACCAATTTCCTCGCCGGCGGCGCCGCCGCCAACGTGTTCGCCCGTACCAACGGCGTGGACCTGCAGGTGGTGGACGCCGGGGTCGCGGGCCACTCCATGGAGGCGCCGGGGCTCGTGTCGCGGCGCATTGCCGCGGGCACGCGCAACTGCGCGGTGGAGCCGGCCATGTCCCCGGAGCAATGCGAAGAAGCGCTGAGCGCCGGCGAGGCGCTCGGCGCCGCGGTGGCGGCGGACGCCGCGGCCTTCGGCGAGATGGGAATCGGCAACACCTCCTCGGCCACGCTGGTGGCCCACAAGCTCACGGGCGCGGGGCTGGACTCGCTCGTCGGACGGGGTGCCGGCCTCGACGACGCGGGTCTGGAACGCAAGCATGCGATCCTTGACCGGGCGGCCCGGCGCACCGCCGCGCGGCTGGACGGCCAGGACGCGCTGCGGGAATACGGCGGCTTCGAGATGGCCATGATGGCCGGAGCCATGGTGGGAGCTGCCCGCGCCGGGGCGGTCGTGCTGGTGGACGGGTTCATCGCCGGCGCGGTCGCGCTGGCCGCGGTGCGGTTGGCGCCCGCGTTGCGGGACTACCTCGTCTTCGCCCACCGGTCCGCCGAGCACGGCCACGGCGCGGTACTGCTGGCGCTGGAGGCGCGCCCATTGCTGGCCTTCGACATGCGCCTCGGTGAAGGTACCGGCGCGCTGCTCGCCTGGCCGGTGCTCAAGTGTGCGGCGGCCATGCTCTCTGAAATGGCGAGCTTCGAGAGCGCCGGGGTGAGCGGTCCGGTGTGATGCGGCGGGTTGGTAGAAGTTCAGCTCGGGGAGGTTCCCGGTAACCTGAGCGTCGTTCGGCGCTTGGACCAAATCCGATTGTTGCCGCCGAGCGAGTTGGCGCCCTTCGACTTCGCTACGCTCAGGACGAACGGTGTCCGTGTTTCCTTGGAGGATTGCGCGGGGTGCGTGAAGAACTGGCGGTGTTTCTTTTGGCGGTGCAGTTTCTCACGCGCGTTCCGGTGTCGTCGGCGGACCTCTTCACCGAGGCGCGCTTTGCCGCCGCCACCCGATACTATCCTCTGGTGGGTGCTCTGGTGGGCGCGGTCGCGGGTGCGGTGTTTTGGTTTGCGCACTTGGTCTTTCCCATAACGCTGTCGGTGGTTCTCGCAACCGCCGCGGTGCTCCTGGTCACCGGCGCGTTCCACGAGGACGGGTTCGCCGACGCCTGTGACGGGCTTGGCGGTGGCGCCGCGCGCGAGCAGGCACTGGAGATCATGCGTGACAGCCGCCTCGGCACCTACGGCGCGGCCGGTCTCGGCCTGATGCTGGCCGCCAAGATACTGGCGCTGGCGGCCGTGCCGGCGGTGGTGATTCCGTGGCTCCTGGTGGCGGCCCACGCCGCGAGCCGCGCCTCGGCGGTGCTCGCCATTGCGACGGGCCGGTACGTGAGGGAAGACGGCGCGGCCAAGCCGGTGGCGGACGGCGTGACGCCGGCCGGTCTGGCTCTGGCGCTTGCCACCGGGGCCGTGGCGGTGGCGGGGCTGTGGCATCTGGCATCCCCGGCGGCGATGCTGGCCGGTTTCACCGGGTTTGCGATCGGTCACGTCGTCATGCGTGGATTGTACGAACGAAAGCTCGGCGGTTATACAGGGGACTGTCTCGGGGCCGTGCAACAGACCAGCGAGTTGGGGCTCTACCTCGGCATCGTCGCGGTTTTGTAGGCACGGTCAAAACTCATGAGACAAGGACCTCCTGAAACGTCATTCCCGCGGAACATGTTGTGTCAAAACACCATCTGAGAGAGGCAACAACCCCTTGAAATGTCATTCCCGCGAAAGCTTGCCCTCGACCCCGATCGGGGGCGGGAATCCAGGGGTGGGCAGGGGTTTCGGCACCATGCGCTTGATTCTCATCCGTCATACGCGGCCCGCGGTCGCGGACAACGTGTGTTATGGCGTCACGGACGTAGACGTGGCGCCGACGTTCGAGGAGGATGCGGCGCGCGTGGTGGCGACCCTGCCGGCGGTGGAGCGGCTCGTGACCAGCCCGTTGCGGCGCTGCATGAGGCTGGCGGAGCGGATTGGGGCGGCGCGCGGACTCGTTCCGGTGGTCGACGGCAGGATCCGGGAGATGGACTTCGGTCGTTGGGAGTGCTTGCCGTGGAGTGCCATCGACCGGACGGAGCTGGACGCGTGGGCCGCGGACTTCTCTCACGCACGGCCCCACGGCGGCGAGAGCGTGGCGATGGTATCAAAGCGGGTCGGTTCCGCGCTGGCCGACTACCGCCGCAGCGGCGTGTCTCATGCGGTGGTGACCCACGCGGGTATCATCAAGGCCGCGCTGGCCGAGGCGGGCTGCGCGGACGCATGGATGACATCGGCGGGTTTCGGCGATGCGGTGCACATCGAGTTTCCGGCCGAGCCGGAACGCTCACCCTCGGGTCCGCGCGGGGTGGGGTCGTGGGATTGAGCTCCTTCCATCCGCGGCACGGCGGCGATCTTGCGGCTGCCCGGCGGACATTCGGCTCGCCGCCTTGCGCGTGGCTCGACCTCTCCACCGGCGTCAACCCCTGGCCCTATCCATACGGTGCCATCGGCCCCGAAACCCTGACCCGCCTGCCGCAGCACGACGCGATGGAGGCGTTGCTGGCGGCGGCGCGAGAGGCCTACGGCATCGCGCCCGCCAGCGTTCTGGCGGCGGCTCCGGGAAGTCAGGCCTTGCTCCAGTTGCTGCCGGCCATGAGGACCCGCTGCCGCGTGGCTGTCCTGGCGCCCACCTACGAGGAACATGCCGTGGCATGGCGTCGCCTGGGGCACGTCGTGGACGAGGTCCGCTCGCTCGGGCAACGTCCCGACGCCGACGTGGTCGTGGTGGTCAACCCCAACAATCCCGACGGCCGCATCACGGACCGGGAGACGCTGGTGCGGGCCGCCGAGAAACTGGCGCCACGCGGCGGCTGGCTCGTCGTCGACGAAACCTTTGCGGACGTCGCACCCGATGTCAGCCTGGCATCGGCTCCGGGCCTTCCCAATACGTTGATCGTGCGCTCTTTCGGCAAGTTTTTCGGCCTCCCCGGCCTGCGGCTGGGTTTCGTAGCCGGCCCGCCAACTCTGGTGGACGGCATCGCGCGGCGTCTGGGCCCCTGGGCCGTCTCCGGGCCCGCCCTGGAGATCGGCAGGCGGGCGCTGGCCGACACGGACTGGATCGTCCGCACCCGCGCCCGGCTGGCGGATATGCGGCTACGGCTCGACGGCGTTCTCTCGGAAGCCGGCTTGAGCCTTGTCGGCGGCACTGATCTGTTCCGGCTGGTGGAAACGGCCGGAGCCCGTGACCTCGCCCACCGCCTCGGCCGGGCCGGGATCCTGGTCCGGTCCTTCGATCGTCATCCAAGCTGGCTCAGGATCGGTCTGCCCCCGTCGCTGGATGCCCTGCAACGGCTTTCGGCGGAGTTGAAGGGGGCTCGTTGAGGCCGGGAGGCTAGCCGGGCGTCTTGCGCCGACGGACCGACGTGAACCTCTCCGACACCGCATCTCTCTTGCTGGCCGCGATGGTGTTCGACGCCTTCATCGGCGACCCCCGCTGGCTATACCGGGTTGTCCCGCATCCCACGGTGGTCATGGGCCGGGTGCTGGCGTTCTGCGATGGCCGATTGAATCGCCCCGCCTTCGGCCGCGCGGGCCGCCGCGTCGCGGGAGCCATCTCTACGGTAGCCGTCGTCGCCTCGTTCGGCTTGCTGGCGGCGCTGATCAGTGCCGGCCTGAGCGGATGGCCGGTCGGATTCTGGGTGGAGGCTCTGCTGGTCTCGGTGCTGATTGCCCAGAACGGCCTTTACCGCCACGTCGCCGACGTCGCCAACGCGCTGGAGCGCGACGGCGTCGATGCCGGCCGGAGCGCCGTCGCCCACATAGTCGGACGCGACCCCGAATCCCTGGATGCCCACGGCGTAGCCCGTGGCGCGGTCGAATCGCTGGCCGAGAACTTCAGCGACGGCGTGGTGGCGCCGGTCCTGTGGGGTCTGCTGCTCGGCCTGCCGGGCATCGCGGCCTACAAGGCGCTCAACACCGCCGACAGCATGATCGGGCACCACGATCACCGCTACCGCGACTTCGGATGGGCGGCGGCGCGGCTGGACGATGTTGCCAACTGGGTGCCGGCGCGGATCGCCGGATTCCTGTTGGCCGTTGCTGGCGCACCATCGAAGGTCGACAGCGCGATGCACGGCCTGAGGATCATGTGGCGGGACGGCGGCACCCATCGCTCGGTCAACGCCGGCTATCCGGAGGGCGCCATGGCCGGCGTCTTGGGCTTGCGTCTGGCCGGACCGCGCCGGTATCGGGGCGTCGTGACGGCTGACCCGTGGCTGGGCGACGGCGCCGCCGAGGCGACCGCCGCCGACATCCGGCGCGCTCTCCGCGTCTATGTCGGCGCCTGCCTGCTCCTGGCCGTGCTGGTGGGAGCGTTGTTCGCCGCGTTGCGAGTGGCTTGACCGCGAGGCTGCCAACCCATCGCGGGGGAGAAGGACGGAGGCATCAAATGGACCGAATCGCCGTTGATCCAAGAGTTCACTTCGGTAAACCATGCGTCGCCGGTACGCGCATTGCGGTGCAGGATGTCCTGGGACTCGTTGACGAGGACATTCCCTTCAACCAGATCATTCGCGACTACTATCCCGACCTGACCGTCGAGGATGTCCATGCGTGTATTCGCTACGCGATCGCCCTGGTCGGCGCCGAGGACATTCGCCTGCGCCCGACGACCGGGTAGATGAGGTTTCTGGTCGACCAGGACGTCTACGCAGCCACGGCTCGGCACCTGAAGGAGTTGGGACACGACGTGGTTCGCGTATCGGAAATCGGTCTCTCCAGGGCCACGGACGAGGAGCTTGTTGAAGTAGCCAGTGCGCAAGGTCGCCTGTTCATCACCAGAGACAGGGATTTTGGGCGAATCGTTTCCTGAATCGGCAACGCGGCGCGGTTCTCTATCTGCGTGTGCTGCCGGCGACGCAGGACGCCGTGCACGCCGAACTTACCGAAGTGCTACAACTCTACGGCGAGCCGGAGCTGTCACGGGCATTCGTTGTCGTCGAACCCGGTGGCCACAGAATAAGAAGACTCGGACCATAGCCTCGTTGCCTTTAACTCATCGGAAATAGCGGTATTATTGGCACCGGCAGCGCATGCATCGGTATCGGTGCCGTCGACGGACAGGCGGGTTTGAAACCCGTCCGCCAGCAGGACGTTGCAGCCTCGCCCTACTCGGCCGCCGCCAGCAGCCGGTCGATGTCGATGGCATCTTCGAAGGCGTCGGCTACGGCGTCCAAGGCTTCTTCCACGCCGGCTTCGTAGGCCGGACCGAATGCACCGTTAACGCCCAGGGAACGGAGGAACTCGTGGCGGAAGGCATCGCCGGCCAGGAGCCCGTGGACGTAGCAGCCCATGACCCTTCCGTCCGCGGACACGCTCCCGGGATCGTGTCCCTCGCCCTCGGGCACGAGGAAAGGCCTGGAGGCGTCGCCGCCGGTGCTCTTGCCGATATGCATCTCGTAGCCGGCAAAGGCCGCGTCCACTGTGGCGCCGACTCCCGTAACCTGTCTCAGCGTCTTGGCGCCGGCAATCACGGTCTCGTGGTCCAGGAAGCCCAGCCCCGGTTCCTCGCCCGGCGGGCCTTCCATACCTTTCGGGTCCGCCACCCTTCGTCCGAGCATCTGGTATCCGGCGCAGATGCCCAGCACCGCGCCGCCCCGGCGGCGGTGGGCGAGAAGGTCGATATCCCAGCCCTCACGCCTGAAGGTCCGCAGATCGGAAAGGGTGGCCTTGGAGCCCGGCAGGATGACCAAGTCGGCATCGCCCGGGAGCGGGCGGCCGGGCGCCACCATGTCCACCGTTACCGCCGGTTCGGCCAGAAGAGGATCGAAGTCGTCGAAGTTGGCGATGTGAGGCAGCCGGGGAACGGCGATGTGGAAGGCTCCGTCGCCAACCCGCGACGGACGGTTGTCGAGGGAAAAGGCATCCTCTTGCGGCAGGCGCAGCGCGGCGGGGAGATAGGGGATGACGCCGAAGCACGGCAGGCCGGTGCGCGCGGTGATGACGCCGAGCCCACCGGCGAACAGGCCTACGTCGCCGCGGAACCGGTTGATCAAGTACCCTCGCAGCAGCGTGCGCTCGTCGTCCGGCAGCAGCTCCCAGGTGCCTACCAGGTTGGCGATGACGCCGCCCCGATCGATGTCCGCCACCAGCACCACCGGTACTTGCGCAGCGGCGGCAAAGCCCATGTTGGCGATGTCGTGGGTACGCAGGTTGATCTCGGCGGCGCTGCCCGCGCCTTCCACCAGGACGAAGTCCGCCGCGGCCCTCAGCCGTTCGAAGCTCTCCAGGACCGCGGGCATCAGCTCGCGCTTCACCCTCTGGAACCCGGCGGCGTCGTGGTTGCCGCGCACCTTGCCGTGGACCACCACCTGGGCGCCGATGTTGGACTGCGGCTTGAGCAGCACCGGGTTCATGTCCACCGACGGCGCCACCCCGCAGGCCCTGGCCTGCAGTGCCTGGGCGCGGCCGATCTCCCCACCGTCCGGGGTCACCGCGGCGTTGTTGGACATGTTCTGCGGCTTGAACGGGCGCACGGCGTATCCCCGGCGCGTCAGCACACGGCAGACGCCAGCGGTGACCAGCGACTTGCCGGCGTCCGACGCTGTCCCCTGGAACATGAGCGCGCGGGCAGGCATCAGTCGGGCGCCGGTCCCTTGAGCGTCATGGGGACACCGGCCGCCATGAAGTAAACGCGGCTCGCCACGCGTGCCACGGCCTGGTTGAGACGCCCGGCATGATCGCGAAAGGCGCGCGCCATGGCGTTGTCCGGTACGATGCCGAGCCCTACCTCGTTGGCCACCAGCACCACCGGTCCAGGGGCGGAGGCGAGCGCTTCGAGGAGCGCTTCACCGGCGGCGTCCACGTCACGTTCGTGGTGCATGAGGTTGCCGAGCCAGACCGTGAGGCAGTCCACCAACAGGCCGGTGGCTGGCGCGCTTTCCCTCCGGATCACGGCGGACAGCTCAAGGGGTTCCTCGACGGTGCGCCAGCTCGGGCCTCGGCGGGTTCGGTGCAACGCGATGCGCTCCGCCATCTCATCGTCCGTGACGACCGCGGTGGCTATGTAAACGCGTTGAGCCCATGTTTTCGCAAGCCCCTCGGCGAAGGCGCTCTTGCCCGCGCGGGCGCCGCCCAGGACGAGCGTCACGGCTTTTGACGACCAGCCCATTGAGGCGATAGCGTACCAATCAGAAGCGTTCTTGACACCCCCAAGGCTTTTCCGTATTGCTGAAACCCACGGAGGACGCCATGAAGAGGACCCATGACATGGGCGGGGACACGGACGCGGGGGCCATCGACCGTACCGAGCACGCGATGGACGACTGGGAGGTTCTCGCCGATGCGCTGAACCAGGTGCTCGGGGTGAAGGGCATCAAGTGTACGGACGAGACCCGGCGCGCGCGCGAGGACATGGATTCGGAAGCGTACCTGTCTCTGAGCTACTACGAGCGCTGGATCGCCAGCCTGGAGACCATCCTGGTGGAGAAGGGTCTCGTGACCCGGGAGGAGGTCGACCGGAAGGTGGCCGAGCTGGAAAATCGCTGGGGTGAGCCATGAGCGGCGCCGCGGTTTTCCGGGATGGCGCGGCGGTGCGAGTGAAGTCCCACTTCAAGCCGGGGCACGTGCGCACGCCGTTCTACATCAAGGGCAAGACCGGCTGGGTGGAACGGTGCTACGGCGAGTTCCGCAACCCGGAGTCCCTGGGCCACAGCGGCGACGGGTTGCCGCGGGTGCGTCTCTACTTGGTGGGGTTTCACCAGCAGGACGTGTGGGACGGTTACGACGCGGGCAGCAAAGACAAGGTCTTCGTGGATATCTTCGAGCACTGGCTCGAGCCCGCCGCCGACGCGGGCGCCTGAGAAGAGGGGGGAAGACGATGGCACACGAGCACGAACCGGGAGAGGAGCACGAGGCGGGGCCGCGGCATGAGCTGAGCCACTGGGCCAAGCGGGCCTACGCCATGCGCGACATCCTGGTCGAGAAGGGCGTGGTGACGGAGAACGACATCCGCCAGCAGGCGGAGTTCACCGAGTCCAAGACGCCGGCCAACGGCGCCCGGCTGGTGGCGCTCTCCTGGACCGATCCCGAGTTCAAGGCGCGGTTCATGGCCGATCCCAAGAAGGTGTGCGCCGAGATGGGCATCGACGCCAGCACCCTGAACGAGTTCGTGATCCTGGAGAACACGGACAAGGTGCGCCACATGGTCGTGTGCACGCTGTGCTCGTGCTACCCGCGTCCGATCCTGGGCCGGCCGCCGGACTGGTACAAGAGCTTCAACTACCGCAAGCGCGCGGTGAACGACCCGAGAGGGGTCATGCGCGAGTTCGGCCTGGATCTGCCCGACGACGTCGAGGTCCGGGTGCACGACAGCACCGCGGACATGCGCTACCTGGTGATCCCGGCGCGCCCGGCGGGAACGGAGAACCTGAGCGTCGAGGAGTTGGAGAAGCTCGTCACGCGGGACAGCATGATCGGCGTGATGGACGCGTTGCCGTCCGTTCCGGAATAGAGGGCGTCGTGTTTCACGTGGACCTTACGCCGTTCGGCGTCGACGTCGATCGCTTGCGCACCGACCGCCTGAGCCGCCTCCAGAGCACCATGCGCGAGCGCGGCCTGAGCGCGATGCTGCTCACCGACCCGCTCAACATCCGCTACGCCACCAACACCGTGCTATGGCTTAACCTGCGCGCCACCGGTGTGCAGCGCTTTGCGCTGGTGCCCGCCGAGGGCGAGCCGTTGGTGTACGAGCGCTTCTTCGGCAGCGAGCGCGCCGCCGGTTACAAGAAGAATGATGCGATCCGGGGCTTCGGAGCCTTCATGTTCGGCATGCGGCCGCCGGTGGCTACCCAGGACTTCGTCAACCTGGCGGCCGACGGGTTGAAGGAGCTGGGTGTTGCCGGAGAACGGGTGGGAATCGATGCCTTGTGCCTTGGCGCGGTGGACCTCCTGCGGGAGAGCGGCTTCGCGGTGGTGGACGGTCTTCCGGCCGTCGGAGAGGCGCGCGTGGTCAAGACGCAGGACGAGGTGGCGCTGATCCGCTGGACCAGCCGTGCGAAAGAGGGCGGCTACGACTTGGTGCGGCAGGCGGTGCGCAAGCCCCCGGTGGTGGAGGAGCGGCTCAGCCGCATGATGCTCGAATACCTGCTGGAGCAGGGCTTCGAGGCGGGCAGCGAGTTCATCTCGATCTTCGATTCCTCACGGATGGCCATCCGGCCGCATCGCGAGCCCATGGGCATGGACCTGGTGATGACCGAGGGCGATCTGGTCATCTGCGACGCCACCGTGGCCGGCCCGGGCGGCTACTACAGCGATTTCGCGCGGACCTTCTGCCACGGCACTCCGTCCCAGGCGGACCGGGACCGCTACGCCGAGGCATACGCGACGCTGCAGGAGGCTCTGGGTTACGTCCGGCCCGGTCCGTGCACCGAACTGTTCGCCCGCTTCGGCAGGGATTCCACCTCGCGGCTACCCGGCTTGGACGGGTTTCACGGGGTCGGCATGTGCATCTACGAGGCGCCCTGGCTGCGCGGGTTCGATCCCCCGGAGTACAACCTGTCCCTGGAAGAGAACATGATCATCGCCCTGGAGATCAACCACCACCCGGTGAAGCTGGAGCACCTGCTGCGGGTCACGGCAGACGGGGCCGAGATTCTCTCCACCTATCCCATGGAGCCGGAGCTGACGCCGGCGTAGTGAGACGGCGAAACCCCGCCACCCCGAAACGTCATTCCCGC
>JAJDXX010000038.1 GCA_022823055.1 Candidatus Binatia bacterium
CGTTGTCCCCGCACGCTCCAGCGTTTCAAGTTCTCGTTTCGTCCTCTCGTCGATCTCTATTGCCGCAGCTCGCGTAAACATGCTGCTCATTACACAGCAAAGTGATATGATTGTCAATTATTAAATGGGACGGGACACTAGACCCATCCTCCCGAGCATCCGGTATGACGTCAGGAAGACGCGGCGGCGCACGGAAACGCGATGACGTCCGCATGCCGCACCGTCACGCGCACACGGGTGCCGGCGGGCAGCACATACGTCGAGGGCTGGCTGCTGCGGACGTGCGCGCCCGACGGAAGGGTCACTAGGTACAGGTTCTCGGCGCCGCGAAACCGCCGGCGCGCCACCACGCCGAGGCCGTCCTCCGCGGGTTCCAGGTCCACCTCGTCCGGCCGCACCAGGACGTCGACCCTCGTATCAGCGGGCAACCCGGGATCGTTGGGGAACTTGCCCAACTCGGTCTCGATGCCGTCGCACACCACCCCCGGGATGAAGTCCGACCGGCCCACGAACTCGGCTACGAAACGCGTCCGAGGCTGGCGGTACAGGACTTCGGGTTCGGAAATCTGTTCCAGCACACCCCGGTTCAGGATGCCGATGCGGTCCGCCAGCGTGAATGCCTCTTCCTGGTCGTGAGTCACGATGATGGCGCTGGTGTCCGACTCGCGCAGAATCCGCAGCAGCTCCTCGCGCATCTCGGCCCTCATGTCGGAGTCCAGGTTGCTGAAGGGCTCGTCCAGCAGGAGCACCAGGGGATTGGGCGCCAGCGCCCGGGCCAGCGCCACGCGCTGCTGCTGGCCGCCGGAGATCTCGTGGGGATAGCGGGCCGCCATCTCTTCCATGCCCACCGCCGCGAGCACGCGCCGCGCCGTGTCCTCGCGGTCCTTGCGCGACTGGCCCCGCAGGCCGAACATGACGTTCTCCAGCAACGTCAGGTGCGGGAACAGGGCGTAGTCCTGGAAGACCATGCCGATGCGCCGTTGCTCGGGCTCGATCCACATGCCGTCGCCCGAGAGCGGCGCTCCGTGGAGCAGGATCCTGCCGCTGTCGGGCCGGTCGAAACCCGCGATCATGCGCAGGGTGGTGGTCTTGCCCGAGCCGCTGGGACCGAGCAGCGCGAGGATCTCCCGTTCCCCCAAGGTGAAGCTTACGTGGGACACCGCCACCGGGGCGATGCGCGCATGGGTCTTGGAGATATCCTCGAGAGTGATCAGGGACACCAGCGTCCTCACGCTTCACGCACGGCGGTCGACGAGGGGCCCTCGCCGCAGTCGAGCCACCAGCGCTCCAGGTCCCGCAGCGCCCGTTCCGCCATGAACTCCTTCTTGCGCCGGCCCTTTGTCTTGAAGGGAAGACTCGGGAAGAGCCCGAAGTTGACGTTCATGGGCTGAAAGTCGCGGCGCCCGGGATCGGACACGTAGTTGAGCAAGGCGCCCAGCGCCGTGGTGGCGGGCGGTGTCACCGGCTTGCCTCCGGAAACCAGCCGGGCGGCGTTGACACCGGCCAGGAGGCCGGACGCGGCCGATTCGATGTAGCCCTCGACTCCGGTAATCTGGCCGGCGAAGAAGAGCCGCGGGCCGCCGCGCCACTGCAAGGTCGGCAAGAGGTGCCGCGGCGCGTTGATGTAGGTGTTGCGATGCAGGCTGCCGTAGCGCACGAACACCGCGCTGGCCAGTCCCGGGATCAGCGAGAACACCCGCTTCTGCTCGGGCCAGGTCATCTTGGTCTGAAAGCCCACGAGGTTGTACAGGGTCCCTTCGCGGTTCTCCTGGCGCAACTGCACCACCGCGTAGGGTCTCTCCCCGGAAGCCGGGTCCACGAGCCCGGTAGGGCGCATGGGCCCGAACGCCAAGGTCTCGCGCCCGCGCCGGGCCATCTCCTCGACGGGGAGACACCCCTCGAAGAAGCGCTCGAAGCTGCGCACCGGCACCTTCTCGGCTTCCACCACCGAGTCCACCAGCCGGTAGTATTCGGCCTGGGTCAGGGGCAGGTTCAGGTAGTCGCCGGGATTCTCGTCGTAGCGGGAGGCGCGAAATGCCACCGATGCGTCCACGGACTCGGCTGTGACCACCGGCGAGATGGCATCGTAGTAGTAGAGATGCTCGGCTCCCAGCAGCTCCCGCAACCGCTCCGACAGGGGACCCGCGGTCAGCGGCCCGGTGGCGACGATGGTGAGGCCCGGCGGGATGGAGTCGATCTCGCGGCGGATCAGGCGCAGGCCCGGCAGCGACGACACGCGCTCGGAAACGGCCTCCGCGAACCGCTCCCGGTCCACCGCCAAGGCGGACCCCGCGGGCACCTGGTGGGCCTCCCCCAGCTCGATCATCAACGAGCCCATGCGGCGCATCTCTTCCTTCAGCAACCCCGCGCCGGTGGTCAGCGACCGGGAACGGAACGAGTTGCTGCACACCAGCTCCGCCAGATGGCCGGTGGTGTGCGCCTCCGTGCGCCGCGCCGGCCTCATCTCGTGCAGGTCCACCGGCACGCCCCGCCGGGCGAGCTGCCACGCCGCCTCGCATCCCGCGAGACCGCCACCGACGACGTTGACGCGCTCGATATTGTCGCTCACGTGGGTGTTCATTGGGTCAGACGCGAAGGGGCGGCAGACTGGACCTCTGCCGCCCCCACGCAAATTCTTTCGGCCGTCTTTCAGGAAACGACATCCGTCTTGTGATCTCGCCGGGTGAATCCCTCGAACAGGCCTTCCAAGTGGGCCATGCGTTCCCTCAAGTCCGCGATATCACGCTTCACGGATCGAAGATCGGGCAGGATCAGTCCCGCCAGAGCGATCCCGGTTCCAAAGATAGCGACGAATAGGTAGATCTCCGAGGCGTCCATCATGATTTCTCCCTTGTTTATCCATACCACACGTACACACCGAACGTAAGACAATTCGGCGAAACCCACATGTCAACGAGCCGCTCCCGGGTTACCGATAACAGCCGTGTTCAGCGCATATCTGTTTCCCGGCAACTGCTTGAGCAGACCTCCCAGCTCCAGCTCAAGAAGCACCTCACAGACCTGCTGGGCCGGAAGGCCGGTTCGGTCCATGACGTCGTCCATTTGCAGCGGGCCGGCCTCGAGATTCCGCAGTATCGCGCGCGCCGCGCCGCCAGGCGGAGGGCGGGAAGGGACGCCACCCGAGTCGACCGCGACCGCCGGAACCGCATCGCTCGCCAGCACCGCTCGCGCCGTCAACTGCGGCGCGATCTCCTCGATCACGTCGCTCACGTCCTCCACCAGCTTGGCCCCCTGCCGGATCAGGCGGTGGGGGCCGCGGCTGCGGCTGGCGCGCGCCGGGCCGGGCACGGCGAACACTTCGCGGCCCTGCTCCAGTGCCCAGCGCGCCGTGATCAGGGAGCCGCTGCGCTCGGTGGCTTCCACCACCACTACGCCGAGGGAGAGGCCGCTGATGAGGCGGTTGCGCGACGGGAAGTGGTGCGGCAGCGGGCGCGTACCCAGAGGATGTTCCGAAATTACCGCGCCGCTCCCTTCGATGCGGCGGTTGAGATCGCGGTGCTCCGGCGGATAGGGCACGTCCACTCCCGAGCCCAGCACCGCCACGGTCCAGCCGCCTCCGTCCAGCGCGGCCTCGTGGGCATGGCGGTCGATGCCCCGTGCCATGCCGCTGACCACCACGACGCCCGCCGCGGCCAACCCCCGACACAGCAGCCGGGTCATCTCGCGGCCGTACTCGCTCGGCGCGCGCGTCCCCACGACGCCCACCGAGGCGTACCCGGCCGCCTCCGGCGATCCCCGGACGTAGAGCACCGGGGGCGGGTCGTGTATGGCTCGCAGCCGTTCGGGATAGGCCGGGTCCGTGTACCGCACCAGCCGCACCCCGGCTTCGCGCACCCGCCGCATCTCTTCCGCCACGCGGTCCCACGCCGAGAACTCCAGCAGTCCTTCCACCGCCGGCCGGCTCAACCCGGCGATCTCCCGCAAGCCGCCCCGGCCGCCGAAGAACGCGTCGGTGGGATCGGCGAAGACTTCCGCGATACGCCGGAACCCCACGCATCCAAGGCCCGGAATCTCACCGAACGCAAGCCAGGCGAGGTCCCGCCGGCTCTCGTCCGGCATCCGGCTCGACGCACCCGACCCGCCGCGCACTAGCTTTCGTCCCTGCCCGCGCGCGCCCGGAACGTCAGGCGCAAGGGTGCGTGCTCAAGGCCAAGCTCCGCGCGCAGCGCCTTCACCAGGTAGCGCTGGTAGCCCGCGCCGAAGCCTTGGGGGTTGTTCACGAACAGGGTGAAGGTCGGCGGGCGCACGTCCGTCTGCGTGGCGTAGTAGACCTTCACAGGACGTCCGCGGAGCTGCGGCGCGGCATGCCGCTCGGTGAGACGGCGCAGCACCCGGTTGAGCACCGGGGTCTTGATCCACCGGCGCTGCGCCTCGCCCACCCGTATCACCGTGTCCATCAGCCTGTTCATGCCCGACCCTTCCATTGCCGACAAAGATACGATCGGCACGTGGTCGGCGAACGGTAGCCGCCGGTGCAGAAAATTCCGGTATTCGCGCAGACTCACCTGCTCCGTGTCCAGCAGGTCCCACTTGTTGATGCCCAGGACCATCCCCTTGCCCCGTTGCGAGGCGTAGGACATCACCTGGGCGTCCTGATCGGTCACGCCTTCGGCTCCGTCCAGGAGGTGGATGACCACGTCCCCGGCGTCCACCGAGCGCAGGGCGCGGCTCACGCTGTAGCGTTCCACCGGATCGACCACCCGCGCCTTACGCCGGATGCCCGCGGTATCGGTGAGGCGGCAAACCGTTCCGTTCCAGGTGAAGTCGGCCTGAAGCGCGTCCCGGGTGGTGCCGGGCCGCGAATCCACCAGGGAACGGTCGTAGCCCAGGAGCCGGTTCACCAGCGTGGACTTGCCCACGTTGGGGCGGCCCACCACCGCCAGCGCCAGGGGCTCCACCGCTTCGCGGGCCCCCTCCGTTTCCTGGGGCAGCGCGTCCACCACCTCTTGCATCAGGTCCGCGAGCCCGAGCCCGTGCTCCGCCGAAAGCGGATGGAGCCGTTCGACGCCCAGCCGGTAGAACTCGTAGAGATCGCTTTCGCGCGGCCCGGTGTCCAGCTTGTTGACCGCGTAGAACACGGGCTTGGAGGCCTGCCGCAGCAGCTCCACGGCGGCCGTGTCCGGCGGCATGGGCCCGGTGCGGCCGTCCAACAGGAACACGATGACGTCGGCCTCGGTCACCGCGGTCATGGTCTGCTGCAGGATGCGCCCCTTGAGCCCCTCGCGCTCGTCCGGCTCCATCCCTCCGGTATCCACCAGCACGAAGCGGCGCCGGCGCCACGACACCGCGTTGTAGTTACGGTCGCGGGTGACCCCCGGCTGATCGTCCACGATGGCCCGCCGGGCTCGGCTCAGCCGGTTGAACAGCGTGGACTTGCCCACGTTGGGCCGCCCCACAATGGCCACCACCGGCAAATTTGCGGGTGTACTCATGATTTGAATTTGGTCTAGCGCCTTTCGCCGCAACCGTCATTCCGCCGTCCCCTCGTTCGTCATTCCGGCTTCCCCTTTTCCGTCATTCCCGCGAAAGCGGGAATCCAGGCGGGGTGAGGCCGGGGGACGTCCGCTTTCCGCCCCTCCCCCACCCCTGGATTCCCGCTTCCGCGGGAGTATCTGTGATGGAAATCAAGGGCTAAACGAGTTGTGGGCTGTGGGCAGGCAACCACGGGGTACCGCGGCGAGCGATGGCATGGAGTTGCAACAAGAGCTTTCGCATCACCGCTACGA
>JAJDXX010000055.1 GCA_022823055.1 Candidatus Binatia bacterium
TGCCGGCGCAACGACTCCTCGCGCACCCCCAGGAGGTCCGCCGCGCGGCGGGCCAGCAGATCGTGGTCGTTGGGGTTGGTCACCATGGCCCGCATCCCGCTGACTTCGGCGGCCGAACGGCTCTTGCCCTCGATGCTCGTGCCGTGCCGTTCGCGCAGCCAGTCCATGTAGAAGTCCACGATGGGCACGGCGCGTTCCAGCACGCTCTCCAGCGCGTCCTTCCCGTGAGTCCTGACGAACGTGTCCGGATCCTCGTTCCCCGGCAGGAAGGCGGCCCGGCCCCACAGGCCCGCCTGCTGGAACACCTCGACGCTCCGCGCGGCGGCGGCGCGTCCGGCGGCGTCGCCGTCGAACAGCGCGGTCACGTTGCGGGTGTAGCGCGCCAACAAGCGCAGATGCTCCACGGTCAGGGCCGTGCCCAGGGTGGCCACCACGTGGGTGACGCCGTACTGCGCCAGCGAGAGCACGTCGAGATAGCCCTCCACCACCAAGACCCGGTCCTGGGCGCGGATGCCGTCCCGGGCCTGCTTCAGGCCGTAGACCTGAGCGCTCTTGTGGAACAGCGGCGTCTCGGGGGAATTGAGGTACTTGGGCGCGCCCTCGCCGGTGACCCGCCCGCCGAAGCCCACGATCTTGCCGCCCGGCTCGGTGATGGGAAAGATCACCCGGTCGAAGAAGCGGTCGCGGAACAGGCCCCGCTCCCGCTCCACCAGGAGGCCCGCCGCCGCCGCGTCCGCCGGCGCCACGTCCAGGCGCCGCAAATGGGATGCCAAGCCGTCGCCTCGCGGCGCGAAGCCGAGGTTGAAGCGCGGCCACAGGGATTCGTCGACGCCACGCTTCTGAAGGTAACGGCGCGCCTGGGTTCCCTGGACGGGCTCAAGCAGCAGCCGGTGGAACCACTCCGCCGCCTGCTCGTTCAGGCGGAAGAGGTCGCCGCGCCGGCCGCCCCCCGACCCCGACTGCTCGATGGGAATGCCGTAGCGTTCCGCCAGCCGCTCCACGGACTCCGGGAAGGTGAGCCCGTCGTAGAGCATGACGAACTTGAAGACATCACCCCCTTCGCGGCAACCGAAACAGTAAAAGACGCCCTTCTCCTCGTTGACCGTGAAGGAGGGCGTCTTCTCCGAATGGAAGGGACACAGTCCCGAGTGGTTCTGGCCGGCCTTCTTGAGGGTGACGTAATCGGAAACCACCTCCACGATGGAGGCTCGTGCGCGAACCTCTTGAGTGGTCTGATCGGAGATCATGCCCCGTACCGTGAACCACCCGCCGCGGAACCCGGGTTCCAGGGCCCGGGCCACGTGAAGGTTGCGCCCATGGACGTCACCGCGGCGCCAACGCCGTAAAGAGGCTCCACCAACGCGGCCGCTCCCAACGGCTGCTCCAGTTTATGCGGCACCCATGACTGCGAGATGGCGATGAAGAGGACGACTCCCGTAAAAACCGCCCCCTTGGCGCCGCCCACCAGGAGGCCCCCCATGCGGTTGAAGCCGCTGAGGAAGAAGCGGTCGGCGGACCGGTGGAGCACGTGCCCCACCCAGTTGAATCCGATGTAGGTTAGAAAGAAGAGAACGACGAAGGCGAGGACGCTCAGGATATGCGGCGAGTAGGGCCAGGAGTCGACCCAGAAGGATGCCTGGTCGTAGTACCGTACGGCGACGATGAAGCTGACCGAAAGGCCCAGCAAGGCGAATACCTCCTGGAACAGTCCCTTGGCGTAGCCCCTGACGGCAAACACGCACAGGACTGCTGCCAACACTGCGTCTACGATGTTCACAATGGCCTGTTGGGCGTCACCGGAGTCTGCTCCCCGCGAGAGATCCACCATGGATCCCGCGGAGCCGCCTCGGGTCGAATCACCCGGCCCGTGCCATTGCAACGTCCGGAACTCCCAGTCGCAGTAACGTGAGCCCTAGTACCACTGGTGGCTTCGGGCGCGCTTCATGGCACGCTTTTTGGCTGCGATGGCCTTCCTCTTACGCTTGACGCTCGGCTTCTCGTAGTGTTCCCGCTTGCGCAGTTCCGCCAGAATTCCGGCCTTCTCACACTGCTTCTTGAAGCGCCGGATAGCGCTCTCGATCGACTCGTTTTCCTTGATTCGAACACCTGTCATAGGCTGGTTCCACTCCTTGGGTCTGTCGAACTATAGCCAATCAGCCACCCAAGTCAAGCCCGGTAGACGCATTTGAAACCGCCCTCCAATCCGCCGGCGCAAGTGCGTGGATGAAGAATTCCCTGTTGCCCTTGGGGCCCAGCAACGGGGACGGAATCACCGGACGGCGCTCCAGGCCGAGGGCGTCCACCGCCGTCTCGATCTCACTGATGACGCGCCGGTGCTCTTCCTCCGAACGCACCACCCCACCCTTGCCGACGCGCCCCTTGCCCACCTCGAACTGCGGCTTGATGAGCGCCACGATGTCGAAGGGAGGCGCGAGCAGGCGGCACACCCGCGGGAGCACGAGGCGCAGCGATATGAACGAGACATCCACCACCGCCAAGTCCGGCGCCTCCGCCAACGCCTCCGGCTCGAGACGGCGGATGTTGGTGCGTTCCAGCACGGTCACGCGCGAATCCTGGCGCAGGCGCCAGTCGAGTTGTCCGTAACCCACGTCCACCGCGTGCACGCGCGCCGCGCCGTGGGTCAGCAGGCAGTCGGTGAATCCGCCGGTGGACGCCCCCACGTCCAGCGCCACCCGGCGCGCCGGGTTCACGCCGAAGCGCGCCAGGGCGGCTTCCAGCTTCTCGCCGCCGCGGCTCGCGTAGCGCGCCGGCGCCTTCACCCGGAGACGCGCGTCGCGCCGCACCAAGGTGCCGGCCTTGGTCACCGGCGCGTCGTCCACCAGCACCGTCCCCGCGAGAATGTAGCGCTGCGCCTCTTCGCGGCTGCGCGCCAGCGACGACTCCACCAGCAGGCGGTCGAGCCGTTCCTTGGCCCCCGTCAATCTTCCTCCTCGACCAACTCGCGCAGACGCGAGCGCCCTTCGGAATCCTTGGTCAGCACCTCGATGCGCCGCTCGACCTCGCCGAGCTTGTGGTTGCACGATTGCACCAGGCGCACGCCCTCCTCGAAGGTGCCAAGCGATTCCTCGAGGTTCAACTCGCCGCTCTCGATGCGCTCCACGACCTTCTCGAGGGCCTGCAGGCACTCCTCGAAGCTGCGTTCGTCCCGCGCCTCCCGTGCGCTCTCGTCCTGAGACATTCCCACCCCCTTACGGAAACTCCGGTCCGTCGCGTCCTTCGACTTCGCTACGCCTGTCCTGAGCTTGACGAAGGGCTCGGGACGAACGGCAACAGGACTCTTCCCCGTTCGTCCTACTCCTCCACCTCTTCCACCCGGCAGACGGCCCGCCCCGCGGCGAAGTCCACCCGCACCTGCTGGCCCTTGCGCAGGGCCGCGGCGTCCTTGACGATGCGTCCGCCCGGGACGTCGTAGACGATGCTGTAGCCGCGCCGCAGCACCGCCAGCGGATCGACGCCGCCCAGCCGCCCGGCGAGATGGCCCAGCCGTTCCCGCAGGCGCAGCACCGCGTCTTCCTGGCGCCGCCAGAGCCGCAACGACAGCTCGTCCAGGCGCATCTGTCCCTGCCGCAGCCCCCGGCCGGGATCCGCCAGCCGGCGCGCCCAGTAACGCAGATTCTCGCGCCGCCGCTCCATGCGGCTCTCGGCGCCGCGCCGCAGCCGGCGCGCCCACAGCGCCACGCGCTCCTCCAACTCGCGCCGGCGGGGAAGGATCATCTCGGCCGCGGCCGTGGGCGTGGCCGCGCGCTGGTCGGCCACGAAATCCGCGATGGTCACGTCGATCTCGTGGCCCACCGCGGACACGACCGGCGTGCGCGCCGCGGCGATGGCCCGCGCCACCGCCTCCTCGTTGAACGCCCAGAGATCCTCCAGCGAACCGCCGCCGCGGCCCACGATCATCACGTCCACCACGCCGGTCTCGTCCAGTTCCCGGATCCCTTGGGCGATCTCCAGGGCGGCGCCCTGGCCCTGCACCTTCACCGGCCGGATGATCACCCGGCGCTCCGGGAACCGTTCGCCGATGATGCTCAGCATGTCGCGCACCGCCGCACCCTGAAGCGAGGTGACGATGCCGACGGTACGCGGCAGGAACGGGAGCGGCTTCTTCCGCTCGCTCTCGAACAGGCCTTCCTGCCAGAGGCGTTTCTTCAACTGCTCGAAGGCGACGGTCAACGCGCCCTTGCCGCGCGCTTCCACCTCCACGGCGTAGAACTGGAGCGCGCCGCGCACCGTGTACAGGCCGACCCGTCCGGAGCAGACCACCTCCATGCCGTCTTCCAGACGGAACCGCAGCCTCTCGGCGTTGCGGCGGAACAGCACCGCCGCGATCTGCGATTCGGAATCCTTGAGCGTGAAATAGACGTGCCCCGAGGGCGCGAAGCGTACGTTGGACAGTTCCCCGGCCACCCACAAGGCATCGAGACCGGTCTCCAGCCGGTCCCGGATGATGTCGTTCAACTCGCTGACCGTGAGGACCGCGGCCGGCTGCCCGACGGAAGGGGGGTGGAAGGGACGCGACATCGGCGCACGCCGCTCAGGTCTTTTCCTTGGCCGAGCCGGCGAGGCCGCGGAACATTTCCCAACCCTTGAGGAGCTCAAGCGCGCGTCCGATCTCCGGGTCGCTCCTGAGCCGCTGGATAAGGTCGTCGGGTACCGCGGCTCTCTCCGCCGGCGCGCCGGCCTCCGACTCCGCCGCCTTGTCCGCGGAAGGAGCCTCGGCGACGGCCGGCCTTGCCTTGGGATCCATGACGATGTCGGGCTTGATGCCGACCTCGTGTATCGACCGGCCCTTGGGCGTGAAGTACTGCGCCGTGGTCAGGCGCAGGGCCGAGCGGTCGTCCAGCGGCAGGATGGTCTGCACCGAACCCTTGCCGAAGGTTTGAGTCCCCAGGACCAGCGCGCGCTTGTGGTCCTGCAGCGCCCCGGCGACGATCTCGGACGCGCTGGCGCTGCCGCCGTTCACCAGCACCACCATGGGAAAGTCGGTCCGGGACCCGTCACGGGTAGCGGAGAACCTCTGCTTGTTCTGGCTCCCGCGCCCTTCCGTGTAGACGATCAGGCCGGAGTCGAGAAACAGGTTGGAGACTCCGACCGCCTGGCTGAGCAGTCCACCGGGATTGTTGCGCAGGTCGAGCATCACGCCCTTGTAGGAGCCGTCCCCGGGCTGGTGCTTGGCCATGGCGTCGATCAGGTTGTTGCTGGTGCGGTCCTGGAACTGCGCGATGCGCATGTAGAGAAAGCCCGGCTCGAGCACGCGCGCGCGCACGCTGCTGATCTCGATCACGGCGCGAACGAGGGTGAACGTGAGCAGCTTGTCCTCGCCCTTCCTCCGCACCAGCAGGGTAACGCTGGAGTCCTCGGGTCCGCGCAGCCGCTTGACGGCCTCGGTCAGAGTCATGTCCTCGGTGGTCTCGTCGTCGATGCCGACGATCTGATCGCCCGGCTGCAGGCCGGCGCGCGCCGCGGGCGTGTCCTCGATGGGCGACACCACGGTCAGGAGTCCGTTGCGCACGGTGATCTCCACGCCCAGACCGCCGAAACGCCCTTCGGTCTCGGTCTGAAGCGCGCGGTAGGAATCCTCCGTCAGGTAGCTGCTGTGAGGGTCCAGGGATTCCAGCATGCCCTTGATGGCGCCGTCGACCAGCTTGTCCGTCTCCACCTCCTTCACGTAGTTCCTCTGCACGATGGCGAGGATGTTCGCGAAGTTCTCCAGGCTCTCATAGGCGCCGGAGTCCACGGCCGAGACCCGCGGCACGACCAGCCCGGCCGCGAACAGGACCCAGCCCAACACCCAGAACCAGCCGGACACGCGGCGCTCTCTATTCCGCAGCTTCATCGTATCGTCCCCTCCCGACGACTCCGTCTATTTTTTTCCCTCTGGCCACCGCCCGCGCCCGGCGGAACCAAGGGAGCGGGTCCACCGGCTTGCCGTTTCGGCGCATCTCGAAGTAGAGGCGCGACCGGCCGGACGAAGGGTCGTCGCCGACCCGCGCGATGCCCTCGCCCCGGTCCACGCGATCGCCCACGGACTTGGCCAGCTCCGCAAGGTGCCCGTACACCGTGTAATAGCGCTTTCCGTGGTCGAGAATAAGCATCTTTCCGTAGCCCGGCAAGCGATCCGCGAACAGCACCCGGCCACGCTCCACCGCCCGGATCTCGGCTCCCGCCGGCGCGGCGATGTCGATGCCGGGACGGTGCACGTCCACGTCCAGGTCGGGGTGCTTGTGGATGCCGAACCCGCTGACGATGGTGCCGTCCACGGGCAGCACCAGACCGTCCGCGACGGTGGCCGCCGGGCTCGCCACGGGTACGCGGCCCCCCTCCTCCGAACCGCGGATGATGCCCTCCAGGCGCCGCGCCGCCTCCTTCAGCTCCTGCAAGGCGCGGCCGCGGAGCTTGCGCTCCCGCCGCAATGTCCGCAACGTCTCCTGTCTGCGCGCCCGTTCCTTCCTCAGCTCGTCGCGTAGCGCCGCCACCTCGTCCCGCTCGCGCGCGAGCGCCCGGCGCCGGGCCTCCACCGTGCTCCGCAGGTCCCGGCTCCGCCGGAGGTTGTCCGCCAGCCGTCCGATCAGCGCCTGATCCTGGCCCAGCACCGTCTCCAGCAGGCGCTTGCGCCGCATTAACTCCGGCACCGACAACTCGCCGTTGAGCAGCACGAAGGGCGTCCCCCCCCGTTGCCACTTGTAGAGCGCCCGCGCCCGCTTCACCAGCGCCCGGCGCCCCTGCTCCAGTGCCGCCGCGGCTTCGTCCGCCGCCCGCACCGCCTCTTCCACCTCGCGTTCGCGCCGCTCGAAGCGCGCGTTCAGGGTCTTGAGCCGGCGTGTGCGGCGTTCCAGGGCCGTTTCGAGATCGTCGAGCACCTCCAGCACCGACGCTTCCCCGCGCCGGACCTTGTCCAGGGCGGCCCTTCCCTCGACGATACGTTCCTTCAGTTCCGCCAGCTCTCCCTCGTCCTGCGCCCGGGCCGGCGCCGGGAAGCCCATGCAGAGGCACAGGCCTGCCGCCGCCACGGCGCGGCAGGCGGCGGGGAAAACCTTCGTGGGACGCGACCGGAACATTCGCCTTCGCGACGCCGACGTCACGCCAGGAAGCGCTTCACCGACAGCGCGCTGCCGGCGGTCCCGAGAAGCCACCCCAGGAAAAGCAGCTCCACGCATTGCCAGGAGTTGAGGAACGTGAACTGGACACCGGCCGCGAGCGACCCGAACGGGGCCAGCAATTCCGCGCCGACGAGCGAAAACGCCGCCCGCAGAAGCCCGAGGGCGAGGGCGGCGCCCAACAACCCCTGAATCATTCCCTCGATGACGAACGGCGCCTTGATCAAGCCCGTGCCGGCTCCCACAAGTTGCATGATCTCGATCTCGTCCTGCCGCGCCACGATGGCCAGCTTGATGGTGCTGCCGACGATCAGAAAGGCCACCAGGAACAGGACCCCGCCAAGCACCCACTTGAGCCACTCCATACCCACCAGCAGGAGCCGCAGCCGTTCCATCCAGGTCTCGGGATACTCTACCTCCCGGACTCCCTCCAGGGCCCCCAGCCGTTCCACCAGCCCCGCCACGGCGTCACGCGACCGGGAGCCGGCGCGCAGCTCCAATTCCAGGGATGCCGGCAACATCGCCGGGTCCAGACCCTCCAGAATCCCCGACTGCGAGCCCAGCGCGCTCTTGAAATCCTCCCACGCTTGCTCCCGGGAAACATAGCGCGTGGCGCTCACCTCCGGGAAACTCTCCAGCCTTGCCCGCAGGTCCGCCGCCGCGGACGCGTCCACCTCTTCATCCAGATAGGCGAACACGTGGAGATCCTCGCCCCACCCTCGCACGAGCTGGCCGAGGTTCTCCTGGATCAGCAGGAACCCGCCGAACACCAGCAAGGTCATGGCCATGACGCCGGCGGTCAACAGATGGGTCCAGAAAAGCTCCCTCAGGCTTCGGACCACGCGTCCGGTCACGAATGCGGCGTGGGCGAGCTTCATGGCGCGGAGGCCGCCGCTTCCAGGTCCTCGCGCCGCAGCAGCCGTCCCTGGTGCATCAGCAGGACACGGCCGTCGGAACTCCGCAACAGACGCGGGTCATGGGTAGCGATGAGGACGGTGGTGCCTTCCTCGTTGATGCGCGCGAAAAGCCGCAGACTCTCCGCGGCCCTCTCGGGGTCCAGGTTCCCCGTGGGCTCGTCCGCGAGCACGAGCTCGGGACCGTTCACCAGCGCCCGGGCGATGGCCACCCGCTGC
>JAJDXX010000007.1 GCA_022823055.1 Candidatus Binatia bacterium
AATCTGTCTGCCTTTTTCTGTCCTGCCCGTTCCACATGCCGCGAAACATCCAAATCCCCACCGACATACTACCGCCCACAGCCCGACAAGGTCCCCCTCCCCAATCGCTCACTCGCCTCGCTGAGGTTTTGCAAGTGGCTCCTCCGTTTACGTGCACGGCCATTCCACCGGTGGCCCGTTCGTCTTCATGCTGTCCCAGCGGGTGCCCAACGTCGCCGGCGTCATGGCGGTGGAGAACTCGTCCTTCGGCTACATCAACCAGGCCAAGCTGGCGGTGCAGGGCTCCCTCGGAGCCATCGGCGACTACGAAAGACGGGTGACCGAGACCAGCCGGGTGGACCCGTTCTATGAATTGTACGTTCGCACGTGGCGCGACAAGGCGCGGTACATCGGCCCCGAAAAGCTCGGTCAGGATGGCCCAGTGGCGCTGATGCGGCTGCCCATGGTCATCGAGGAAGTGATGGAGGCCTGGGACGCCGCCAAGGACCAGCCCCAGTTCAAGTGCGAGTACGTCGTCAGCACCAACATCGAACCGTCGCTGGAAGAGGGTGCCCGTGTCACCGCCGGCCGGCTCGGCCTCGACGAACGCGGCACCGAAGCGCTGGTGCAACAGTACCTGGGCTACGGGCGTGAGCTCCGCGGACCCGGGGTCAAGCCCGTGCCGCCGGTGCTCTTCTGTGTCACCAAGGACAGCCGCGACCACAGCGCCGACTCCTACCGCAGCCTGGTGATGCCCATGTTCGCGCGCATGGAACCCACCCCCAAGACCGCGCTGATGCACTTCCAGGCCGGCGTCCATTCCTACTGGACGCCGGAAACGGACCTGCCTCTCGGCGTGGCACCGGGCGTCGCAAAGACCTGGCACGACGCCATTACCGGCGGGTACTTCCTCGCCGGGAACGGACAGGGTGCCTGAAGAACGTCGCCGTGGTCACCCCCGCGGCGCGCCGAGCCCGGACGATCGGAGGAGTCGCCCGTGACCACGCTGATCACCGGTGCCGGACTGGTAGGAACGTCCTTCGCCCAGTTCGCCGCGCGCAGGGATGTCCCGCTGGTCTTCTATGACGCGCAGTCCCAGGGCGATTTTCTCGAGCGAAAACTGCCGGGAGCCGACATCGAATTCGTCCAGGGCGACATCCTCGACCTGCCGGCGCTGCTTCACACCATGACGAAGCACCGGGTGGACACGGTGGTCCACACCGCGGGACTGATCGGCAACAAGGTCGCGGAAGCGCCTTATACCGGCATCCGGATCAACGTCCTGGGGACCATCAACGTCCTCGAAGCCGTCAGGCTGGCCGGTGCGCGGCGGCTCGTGCACATCAGTTCCCTCAGCGTCTACGACCAGCGCCGCGACTGTCCCGGGCCGTTGCGTGAGGACTTTCCCCGTGGCAACGGCAGGCTCTACGACAACACGAAGACGGCCAAGGAGCTGATGGTGGAGGTCTATCAGCGTCTCCACGGCTTCGAGGTGATTGCCCTTCGCCTGGCGAAGCTCTACGGGCTCGGCCGTTTCCGCGGCGGATCCTCCGGTGGCCGCCTCATCCAGAGCCTCGTGGAATGCGCCCTGCGCGGCCAGGTCGCGCGCGTGCCCCGACCCCTGACCACGGACTTCGAGTACGTCTACGCCAAGGACGTGGGCCGCGCCGTCGACATCGCTGCTACCATCCCTCTGCCGGCACGGATGCACTTCAACATTGGCAGCGGCGAGGTGCTGACCTTCGACGCGTTGGTCGCCGCTATCAAGGAAGTCCTCCCGACTCTGGAAGTCGAGATCCTGCCCGGCCCGCCGCCCCCGCTGCAGGTGAAGCAGCCCATGGACCGCTCCCTGGCCCGGGACGTGTTGGGTTGGGAGCCTCGATACACGATGGGGGAGGCATTCAGGGACTTCGTGGCGGACCTGGAGAAGGTGGGTGGCCAATAGGCTCATGTCCCGAAGTCTTCTTGAAATCGTTCGATCTGATGCATGCGTTCGTGGAGGACCGTGACGATACCGATGTCCCCGTTGCGTAGCGCCTTCCAGTACACAAAATGTCTCTTGTACCGGAAGACGTAGCCCTCCACGCCAAACTCGGCGGGGATCGGGCGTGAGCGAACACTGCCCGTTGTGATTCGTTCGAATGTCTCGAACAGCCCGGTGATGTAGGCGTCCGCTTGATCCGCTCCCCAGCGCTCCGACGTGTAACGGTAAATTTCGTCGATGCGGAACGAGGCCGCTTCCTGTACACGGACAGACCTCACGTGTGGTTCTGTGTCTTGTTCCTTGCGATGACCTCAGTTGCGGAAAGAAGATGGAAAGAGTCATCCGGTGCCGCAAAGGCCATCCTCAACTCCGCCTTGAGCCGCTCGAAAGCCTCGTGTTCGGTGCGCTCCTTGTCCCGCCTGATCAGATCGCGAATGTATTCGCTGATGTTTTCGTAGGCTCCGTTATCGCCGACGTTGGCCGAAACGAAGTCACTCAGTGAGCCGCTTAACCGGACTGTCATCGTGGTGCTACGTGGCATGCGCTAGGCTCCCATTGGATACTGCATGCATTATACACAATATTGAATACAAGACAAGGAGTTAAATGCTTCCGTTATCGCTCCGCGTTGACACGCCGGAGGGAGGTGAACTAGAAACCTCACAAGATAGCTCCAGCTTACACACAGACCATACAGGAGATGCGGCAGACCCATGTTCATTGAACGGGACGAGTTGGACCGGCTGCACGCCAAGTACCCCTACCCGAGGTTTTCGGACGCCGAGTACGAACGGCGTTACGCGAACGTGCGCGGCCTTCTGCGCGACAAGGATCTCGGCTGTCTGTTGGTCATCGGCGGCTCGGCCGCATACGGGCGGTTGTGGTCCAATGTCCGCTACCTCACCAACATGATGGGCAAGGCGGAAATGACCTATTATTGCTTCTTTCCCAAGGAGGGGAACCCTGCGGTCATCACCCGACCGGGCCATTCGCTGGCGCCGGGCATGATCGCCCGCAGTGCGGTGCAAGAGTTGGTGGTGGGCCGTCCCAGTGTCCTCGACGCCCTCGTCGGCAAGGTCCGGGAGATGGGTTACGACAAGGGACGGATCGGCATCGTCGAGTACGATCCCCTGACCTCAATTCCGAAAAACCACTGGGATTTCTTTGTATCGGAGTTGCCCGACGCCGAGTTCGTGTTTGTGACCAGGGAGTTTCTCGCCCTCAAGCTGTTCAAGAGCGACGAGGAGATCGAGGCTTTGCGTAAGTCGGCGCTGGTGCAGGACATCGGGCTGCGGGCGCTGGCGGATCAGCTCAAGCCCGGAATGACCGAGTCCGAGGCCTTCGCCATCGTGTACGATGCCGTGGTGCGGAACGGCGGCGAGATGGGCATGATCCAGCTCAGCTCCACGCCCATGTCGGATCCGGATGTTGGCGATCAGCGGCCACGTCCCTCGGAGCGGGTTATCGCTCATGGGGACATCATCAACAACGAGCTGGGAGTCCTCTACAACGGCTACGAGGCACAGACCGGGAAGCCCATGTTCATCGGACCGCCCACCGACGAATTCCGGCGCATGTTCGACGTGGCCCTCGAAGCCTACCATCGGGTGGCCGAGACGCTGGTGGTGGGCGGCACCGGGTCCGACTCGGTCAACGCCGCCAACAGCGTCATCAAGCCCGCGGGTTACGACGCCTGGGGCGGCTACCTTCAGGGTATGCTGGGCTCGCAACCCCGCCACGAGCCTCAGATCGGACCGGAGCTGACGAGCCTCGCCGAGAACAAACTCTACGACGGCGATGAAATGGTCTTCAAGAACGGCACGGTGTTCGTCTTGCAGATTCACTTGGTGGACAAGGAGCGGACCAAGGGACTCTTCATTGGCGATACCTACGCCATGCGGGATTCGGGGACCGAGTGCCTGAACGACTTTCCCCCGGAGTTGATCCAGATCCCGTAGGCGTGAACCACGGGACACATCGAACAAGGAGCAGGAACATGGCCAGGAACGGATACCAGGTATTCGACAGCGACATGCACGTCTACGACGCGCAGGATCTGTACGAGAAGTACATGAACCCCAAGTGGGGCGATCGGATCCCCATCGGCAAGGCGCGCACCAAGCACGGGCGCATCGAGTTCAGCCTGGGCAACGGCAAGGTGATGCGGCCTCGGGAAAAGCTCTTGGAGCACGGCGAAGACAACGTGGCGGACCGCTACGACTACGCGCTGGAGCACGGCTACGACGCGCCGTCACAGGTGGTGGCCATGGACAACGAGGGGCTGGACGTAGCGGTGATGTTCCGCACCTCGCCGCTCCACTGCGACGACAGCTTCGAGCCGGAATACGCCAACGACCTGTGCCGGGCGTGGAACGACTGGATCGCGGACTTTTGCGACGAGCGGCCGGAGCGAATGAAGGCGTCAGGACTGCTGACGTTGCACGACGTGGACATGGCGGTCGCCGAGGCGCGGAGGTCGGTGACGGAGTTGGGTGTGGTCGGCCTGTCCGTGTGTCCCGAGCCCGTGAACGGCCGGCGTATCCACGACCGCTACTACGATCCCCTGTGGGCGGAGATCGACCGGCTGAAGGTGCCTCTGTGCTTCCATCCACCCGCCAACCCCAAGCAACAACAGGTGGCGCGGGAATTTTACGGCCACCCTAATTCCAGCGTCATCGCCATGGCCTTGCGCAACCCCATCGAATTGCAGCTCGCGGTATCCGCCTTCTGTGGCGGCGGCGTGCTGGAGAAGTTCCCGACACTGAAGGTGGCGTTCCTCGAAGGCAACTGCGCTTGGCTGCCATGGCTGCTCTACCGGCTGGATGAAAGGGCTGAACTTCACGGCGTCCTCGCCGACGTCCCGCTGTCACGGAAGCCCAGCGAGTACTTCCTCGACCAGTGCTATATCTCGGTGGACGTGGACGAGTACCTCGTGACCGACGTCATCGGCCGGTTGGGCGACGACAACATCGTCATCTCCACCGACTACCCACACATCGACGCCCACTACCCGCACGCGGTGGAGGAGTTCATGGAGACGCCGGGCCTGAGCGAAGGCTCCATGAAGAAGATCCTGTGGGACAACTGCGCGAGGCTGTACGGCGTGAGCTAACAGTCCGAGGTCAACAGCTAATCTTTCTTCTTTGGTGGTGGTAGCGGAGGTGGCGGCGGTTTCTTGAGGGCCATGGGTTTGGGCGAAACCCCGTCTCGCAGGTTCGTAACTCGCCTTGACGGCGGAGGATTCGGTTCCTTGGCCATGGTTCACTCCTCGGGGTCTTCGGGAGTTCCGCTCAGAAACTCGACCATTTCGACTTCGTTTGCCGGAATCAGAATCGCCGAGACACCCTTGGCGGGTATCGGTTCATTTTCGGTCAGCCATTCGGCTTCCGCTATTCGAAAGTGTCCCTCGTCCGGACGGCTGGGCCACTCTTCAGGCCAACCATAAAGGTGGCGTTCTCCCTTGAGGTGTAAGATAACATAGCTATCGCCGTGGCGCGAGAAGGCCGAATACCATTCGGACGGATACGACGTTTCCCTGGTTATGCCAAGCCAACGAAGACAGTGGTGACATAGGTCCCGGTTGAGGAGGTAGGATGCTAGCAACCCAAGGACAACGGCGACCGCCAAGGACAGCAAGACTTCCCAGTTGTTGCCAACGGGGTCTTTGTTCGGGACGGTGCAGAAGAAGAGAATCGCGTCCGTTACGGCCTTCCCAATCACAGTGAAGATCAGAGCCTGAACCACTCGGTCAAAGGGGCTTGGTTTCGGATACGACGTGAGGGAGTGGAAGATGGCTGCGGCCACGAAGCCAGGCAAGAGAAAACTCAGGACGCCGACAATCTCACCGGATGCCCAATTCATGATTGGTTCACCTCCTCGATTCCACCCGACTACTGCCCCAAAGCCTCGCCACTAACGGCACCTTTGAGAGTGTCCGGGTTCTTCAAATCTCTTGCAAGTACGCAAAAATTGCGCCGGCTGGGCCACTCCCAACCCCGCACCGTCCGTGCTAGATTGCCGGCATGGCGACTCTGATCACGGGCAGCGGGCTTATCGGTGCTTCTTTCGGGCAGTTTGCCGCCGAGCGGGGCGAGCGTCTCGTCTTCGTGGACTTCCAGCCGCAGGATGACTACCTGAAGCAGAAGCTCGGCGGCGCGGACTATGTCTCCTTCCAGGGGGACGTGCTGGATCTCCCGGCGCTCACGGGCATCATCAAGGCACATGACGTCGATACGGTGCTGCACACGGCGGCCATCATCGCCGGCCGGGTAGCCCGGGAGGGTTACTGGGCCTTCAACGTCAACATTCAGGGCACCATCAACGTCGCGGAGGCGGCGCGGCTCGCGGGAGTCAGGCGGGTTGTGCACATCAGCACGCTCAGCGTCTACAACCGCGCGTTCGAGGGGCCGGACCCGGTTCCCGAAACGCTCCAGCGGGGCGACAGCACGGCCTACGGCAACTCCAAGGCCGTACAGGAACTGGTGCTGGAAGCCTATCAGCGGCTCTTCGGCTTCGAGCTGATGGTGGTGCGGCTGGCGCACGTGTTCGGGCTAGGCCATTTCCTCGGCGGGGCCGAGAGCGGCGCCATCACACATACGCTGCTGACATGCGGCCGGGAAGGCAGCGTGGCCAAGATTCCACGACGCCAGGCGAGGCCCCTGGAGCGCATCTATACCAAGGACGTGGGGCGCGCGGTGGATCTCGCCGCGACGGTGCCGGTGCCGCCGGTGAACGTGTTCAACATCGGTACCGGTCTGGTCACGACCTTCGATGAACTGGTGGAGGCGGCCAGGACGATCTATCCGGACCTGGAGGTGGAAGTCGTTCCGGACGGCACGCCGCACGTGGGGCCGAAGCAGCGCCTGGATATCTCGATGGCGAAGGAACACCTGGGCTGGGAACCCCGGTTCGACTTGGAGGGGGCGTTGCGCGACTACGTCCAGGACCTGGAGGCACTGGAGGCGTAACGCCGCGCCGTGGACCTACGGCAGGGCACCCCGATCCGCTGTCCTTCCAGCAGAGATTGACCGCCACGGGACATGGAGGGAAGGAGACGGACACATGAGTTCAGGACATGCAACGGAATCCGAAGCAGTACGCGCCCGGCTCGACCATCCGATCATCGACACCGACGGCCACACGGTCGAGTTGTCTCCGCTCTACCACGACTACCTGAAGGAGCTGGGCGGCTCCGACATGCCGCGGCGCTACGCCGAGGCCGTGAGCGCCCGTTCCAACAGCCGCTGGGCGTTCATGAACGAGGCGGAGCGACGCAGCGTCCGCGCCCACTGCCCACCGTGGTGGGCGCGTCCCGCGAGCAACACGCTGGACCGCGCCACCGCGTCGCTGCCGCGGCTCCTGCATGAGCGCATGGACCGCCTGGGCATCGATTACGCCGTGCTCTATCCCACCGAGGGCCTGGCCGGCCCGCCCCGGTTCGAGGACGAGGAAATCCGCCGCGTGTCCTGCCGGGCGCTCAACAAGTTCCACGCGGAGTTTTACGGCGAGTGCGCCGACCGCATGACCCCGGCCGCGGTGATCCCCACGCATACGCCGCAAGAGGCCATCGAGGATACCGAGTACGCCGTCAAGGAACTCGGCCTCAAGACCATCGTCATCTCCCACGTGGACCGTCCTGTCCCGCGGGTGGAGGAGGAACGGCCCGACCTGGCGCCGTTCGCGCGCTACATCGACACCCTGGCGCTGGACAGTGACTACGACTATGACCCGTTCTGGCAGCGCTGCCTGGAGTTGGGAGTAGCGCCGACGTCCCACGCCAGCGGCCAGGGCTGGGGCAGCCGGCGCTCGGTATCCAACTACATGTACAACCATATCGGCCACTTTGCCTCGGCCGGCGAGGCCATGTGCAAAGCAATGTTTTTCGGCGGAGTTACGTACCGTTTTCCAAAGCTCAACTTCGCGTTTCTGGAGTGCGGCGTGGCTTGGGCCTGCAGCCTCTACAGCGACATCCTGGAGCACTGGGAAAAGCGCAACCGCGACGCCATCGCCGGACTGGACCCCGAGAGCACCGACGTCGATCTCATGATGAAGCTGGTGGCGGAATACTCCGGCATCGCCAACGAAGCCAAGCTCGAAGAGATCCGCGCGTCCCTCGGCCGCAAGCAACGGCGCCCCGAGAATCTGGACGACTGGTCGCGTTGCGGCATCGACAAGGCCGAGGACATCCGCGACCGCTTCGTGCCGCGCTTCTACTTCGGATGCGAGGCCGACGACCGCATGATCGCCTGGGCCTTCAACGACAGGCTGAATCCCTTCGGCGCTCGCTTGGGTGCCATGATGAGCTCGGACATCGGCCACTGGGACGTCACCGACATGACCGAGGTGGTGGCGGAGGCCCACGAGTTGGTGGCGCATGGGCATATCACCGACGAGGATTTTCGCGACTTCAGCTTTACCAACGCGGTGAACTTCTACGCCGGCGTGAATCCGGATTTCTTTGCCGGCACAGTATGTGAGGACGCCGCCGCTCGGGTCCTGGCCGCGGATTGACTCCGGTCGACAGGCGAGCCCGGAGGATGTGAAACCGGAGACAGGGGAGAGGAACACTCATGAAGGACGGATTGAAGGTCATGGACTCGGATATGCACGTGCGCGAGCCCGGGGACCTCTGGCAGAACTACCTGGAACCCGAGTGGCGCGACCGCGGACCCAAGATCCTGAGCACCACCACCCGCAGCTCCGCCATGGTCATGCTCGACGGCCAGATCCTCAAGGGCTATCCGCCGGCCTACCGCGGCGGCATCTTCGACGCCACCCGCATCGATGCGGAAATCGCCGATGCCCGCGCCCGAGGCTTCGACGGCCTCTCCCAGCTCGACGCCATGGAGAAGGAGGGGCTGGATCTGGCGATCATGTACCCGTCCATCGGGCTGGGCGTCATGATGCGCGACGACATGGATCCCAAGCTCGGCGCCGCAATTGCCCGCGCCTACAACAACTGGCTCTACGACTTTTGCCAGACCGACCCCGAGCGGATGAAAGGCTCGGCCATGATTTCGCTCCACGACGTGACCGAGGCTGCCAAGGAAGCCCGCCGCGCCGTTGAAGAACTGGGTTTCGTATCCGTGTTCGCCCGTCCCGAGCCGCTCCGCTCCTTGCCCTGGCACTCCCGCTACT
The DNA here is from genome assembly GCA_022823055.1 of Candidatus Binatia bacterium. Lineage (GTDB taxonomy): Bacteria > Desulfobacterota > Binatia > UBA9968 > JAJDTQ01 > JAJDTQ01. The sequence goes on from JAJDXX010000007.1 coordinate 9,101, forward strand.
ACGACGTGCTGTGGTCCACCCTGGAGGAGCTGGGCATCCCCATCGGCTTCCACTCCGCCGCTTCCGCCGGGGAGGTCCGGCAGATGGGCGACCTGTTCGGCGACGACCTGCTGCTGCGGCACATCTGCGAGCACCCCATGTCCAACATGATGGCCATGATCGACGTCATCGGCGGCGGCGTGCTGGAGCGCCATCCCAAGCTCAAGGTCGCCTTCCTCGAGTGCTACTGCGGCTGGGTCTCCTTCATGCTTCACCGCATGGACGGCGCCATGGACAAGGCACGCCACCCCAACGTCAAGGAACTCAAGCCCAGCGAGTTCTTCAAGCGTCAGTGCTGGATCTCCACAGAGTCCGAGAAGGAACTCCCCATGATCGCCGAGCTCATCGGCGACGACAACATCGTCTACTCCACCGACTACCCCCACGGGGACTCGGATTTCCCCCACGCCGTGGAAGAGTTCCTTGAGGTGGAAGGGGTCTCCAGGGAGACGAAGCGGAAGATCCTATGGGACAACTGCGCGCGGCTGTACGATCTATGATCGGTGACAGAAGGGCTTCGGCCAAATGTCGCTAGGCTCGATCCTTGTCGCGCGGATCGCCGGGCTCAGTCGAAGCTCGTGAAGCGGCATGGCTGAGCGAAGCTCCACTGTTCTGGCCCGTACCCGCACGCGGCGCTCCGGAGAAAAATCCTTTGTGAGTTCGTCAAAGCTATGGCGGCCGCTCATTCGATCAACTCCCCTCTCGAAGCAGACTCTGCGGAAGGATCAGGAAGGTAGAAGCGTGGAACAGGCTTGAGCCGGCGCTCGGTATTCAGTTCTTTTCGTAGTGCGGCTGGTAGAGTTGCACGCGCACGCCTCCGGGCATCGTGAGATGGATGGCAAGACCGAAGCCAGCGTCGGTGACTTCGCCGTCGAAGGCCACACCACGGCCCTTCAACTCGGCGACGGTGGCGTGGATGTCGTCGCAATAGAAGGAGATGTCGTGGGTGCCGGCGGGCTCGCCGGCCGCGCGGGTGGGATCGGCGGGATGGACGCCCATGTCGGCCTCGGGCATGTCGAAGATGAGCCAGCCGCCGCCGACGTCGGTGAAGGAGGTGAAGCCGAGCTTGTCGCGCAGGAAGGCGCGCAGCGCTTCCGGCTCGGATGAGTAGAACATTGCGTGCACGCCCTTGATCATGGCTTCCACTCCCGCGTGACGGTCTCTCAAACCGCCTTCTTTTTTTGCTTGTCCTCGTACTCGGCCTTGGCCGCGGCGACACCCTCCATGGCGGCCACGCGGAACTCCGGTTGCCGCCTTGCGGCCTCGTCGTAGCTGGTTTGCCGGCCGTCGAACTGGCCCTGGAAGTGCGGCACCACGTGCCGGGCGAACAATTCGTAGCTTCTGTTGGTAGCCGCCCAGTCGGCCCAGTCGTGGCACATGAACAGCACGACGCCGAAACCGCCGGTGCCGGCCTGCATGCGCTCGATCTCTCGGATGGCGTCGTCGGGGGTGCCGATGATGCCGCGGCCGGACTCGACGATGAACTTGCGGGTGTCGGTGACTTCCTTCGGCACGGTCTGATTGGGCAGCACGTCGCGGGCGTAGCCGCCCCAGGCGTCGATGCCGAAGCGCACGTCCTCCATGGCTTGCGCGCGCGTGTCGGCGATATGCATCTGCACGGCGATGCGGAATTTACCGCGGTCGGCCACGCGGCCGTGGGCGGTCGCGGCCTCTTCGTAAATTCCCCAGTTGTGCGCGTAGGCGGCGAGCGCCTCGTCGGAGTGTCCGCCCAGGGACAGCAGGCCCAATCCGTGGCGCCCGGCGAGCAGCGCGCCCGCGGGGGAGCGGATGGTGGTGACCGCCATCTCCATCCGCGGCCGGGTGAAGGAGGCGTGCTGCAACTTGGCCTGGTCGAGGGTGAACCAGTCCGTCCTGGCACTTACGCGCTCGCCTTCCAGGAGCGGGATGATCACGTCCAGGGACTCGTTCATCATGCGCCGCGTGCGGCGCGGGTCGATGCCCATTTGCGTGGCGTCGGAGGGCAGGGCGCCGGGGCCCACGCCGAACATGGCGCGTCCGCGGGTCATGTGGTCGAGCTGGACCATGGCGTCGGCGACCATGAAGGGATGCACGTAGGGCAGGGATTTGACGCCGGTTCCCAGCCGGATGCGCCGGGTCTCCCGGGCCGCGGCGGCGATGAAGACCTCCGGCGCGGCGATGGTCTCGAAGCCGCCGGAGTGGTGCTCGCCGATCCACGCCTCGTCGTAGCCGAGGCGGTCCAGCAGCATGACCAGTTCGAGGTCACGCTCGAAGAGAAGAGTGGGGTTTTCGTTCAGCGCATGGAAGGGCGCCAGGAAAACCCCGAATCGCAGCATGGTGTCGGACACGCGGGAATGCCTCCCTTCCTCGCCGGGTTTTGGTGTCACGGAAACCTACACGTCGATGCCGTAGAAGTTCACGCAGTTGTCCCACAGGATCTTGCGCGCGTGCTCCACCGGCAACTCCTGCTGCATGAAAGAGTCCACGGCGTGGGGGAACTCCGAGTCGCTGTGCGGATAGTCCGTCGAGAAGACGATGTTGTCGTCGCCCATGAGCTGGATGACCGAGCCCACCTCGCGTTCCTCCCCCTCGCACCCGACCACGCACTGGCGCTTGAAGTACTCGCTGGGTTTCATGGACAGCATGGGCGCGTCCGCGCCACCCAACTGGCTCCAGTGGGTGTCCATGCGACTCAGCCAGGCCGGCGCCCAGCCGCAGTTGCACTCCAGGAAGGCCACCTTGAGCCCGGGGAAGCGCTCCAGCACCCCGCCGACGATGATGTCCACCATGGTGACCATCTGGCCGGTGACGTGGCTGCAGATGTGCCGCATGAGGCGGTTGTTCTGGCCGAAGCGCTCGATGTGCGGGTAGTAGCCGGAGTTGGTGCACTCGTGGAACCCCACGGGCATGCCCAGCGCCTCCAGCTCCGCCCACAGCGGCTCCCAGTAGAGCCCGAACCACGTGTCGCCGGGGAGCGGCGTAGCCCGCAGGAAGGCCGTCACGAACCCGAGGTCGTTGGCCGCGCGCCGTGCTTCCCGCACCGCCAGGGACACGTCGTGGGGCGGCAGCATGGCCGCCCCCTTGAGGCGCGCCGGGTCCTGCTGGCAGAAGTCGTAGAGCCAGTTGTTGTAGGCGCGGCAGATGGCCTCGGCCAGGAGCGGGTCCATGTCGGGCACGGTCATGATGTGCAAGCACGCGGTGGGGAACAGCACTGCCACGTCCAGCCCCTCGATGTCCATGGCCTCGAGCTGGGACTTGGCGTTGAAGCCCTGGTCACGGGCGAAGCCGATGACGTCCTCGCGGGTGGACGCGCGCCGTTTGCCGATCATGCGCGCGTCGTTGGCCAGCGACGGGCTCTTGGCCCGGGGCTCCTTCCCGTCCAGCAGCAGCAGATTGAAATCGCCCCGGCTGGGGACGTTCACCACGCGTGGCGCATGCTGCTTGAAGGGCGCGTCGACATAGTTCTCCCAGAGGTCCGGCGGTTCCATGATGTGCATGTCGGAATCGATGATCCTGAGTCCGTTCTTCATGGGGTTTCCCCTGTCACGCGTGTCGGGCGATTCCACTCGAATACCGTTGGCGCCGGCACGAGTCAAGGCGTCTTTGACTCGCATGCCGCGGGATTTCTATAAAGGAACCTCTGCGTGCTTCCCTTGGACTGTTACGGAGACGAAAGGCGAAGGAGGACCCCATTCATGACGCAAGCCCTCGACGGCATCAGGATTCTTGATCTCAGCAATTACATCGCCGGTCCGTTCGCGGCCATGCTGCTGGCGGACATAGGGGCGGCAGTGGTGAAGATAGAAAACACGAACGGCGGCGATCCCTTTCGCAAGTGGGGCCAGGAGCCGCGCATGTACAGTCCCCTGTTCCGCAGCTACAACCGCAACAAGCGGGCCATGACGCTCAATCTGCGCCACGCGGAAGGCAAGGAGATCTTCCTTCGCATGGTGGAGGAAGCCGACGTCGTCGTCGAAAACTATCGGCCGGGGGTAATGGACCGGCTGGAACTCGGTTACGAGCGCCTGAGCCAACTGAACCCCCGACTCATCTACTGCGGCATCTCCGCGTTCGGCCAGAGCGGACCTTACCGCGAGAAGCCAGGCTTCGACACCCTCGGACAATGTCTGAGCGGCCTCCTGAGCCAGATCATCGACCCGCGAGACCCGGCGCCGCCGGGTCTCGCCTTCTCGGACCACCTGGGCGGCATGTTCGCCTGTTACGGCGTTCTCACGGCCCTGATGGCACGGGAGAAGACCGGCAAGGGCCAGAAAGTGGAGACCTCCCTCATGGAGGCGTCCATGGCGTTCATCGGCCGCAGCATCATCCAGTACTTCGCCACGGGAGACGTGCCAAACGTGGAGAGCCGGGGGCGTTCCGCCGGCGTCTACGCCTTGCTGGCCGGCGACGCCCTCCCGTTCGTCGTTCACCTCTCCCACCTCAACAAGTTCTTCGTGGGCCTCACCCGCGCCATCGAGCGTCCCGAGTTGGCGGACGACCCCCGGTTCCGCGAACACCAGGACCGTCTGGCGAACTACGACGACCTCAAGGCGCTGTTGCAGGAGACCGTGCGTGCCAGGCCCCGGGCCCACTGGCTGGAGGCACTGAGCCGCAACGACGTGGCCAATGCTCCCATCAACCGCCTCGACGAGGTGTTCGACGACGCCCAGGTCCAGCACCTCGACCGGATCAAGGAACTGCAGCATCCCAAGCACGGCACGATCCACACGGTGCGGAGCGGCGTCAACCTGAGCGAGACGCCCGCGAACGTAGCGGGGCTTCCGCCCGAGTTGGGTGAGCACAACACGGAGGTCCTGCGGGATCTGGGGTTCGACGAGGACGAAATCGCTCGCTTGGCGAAAGCAGGGACGATATAGCAGAAGGGCAGGCAGCGTCCCCAGCTACAGGTCCCTGCTCTTGAACCGGAGCGCGTTTCCGCGCATACCTGACCGGTACACTCAATCAGGAAAGGAGCCTTCACCCATGGCACGGGACGGTTTCAGGATTCTGGATTGCGACATGCACGTGTTCGAGCCACACGACCTCTATCTGAGGCATATGGATTCCAAGTGGGGTGACCGGATTCCACGGGGCGAGCCGCGAACAAGCCACGGACAGATCAAGTTCACGTACGGCGACGGCACGCCGGTGCGGCTTTCCGGTGTTTCCACGCGTCCCAACGTGACACCGGGCGAAGACAAGGTGGCGCATCGTTACACCAAGCCACTGGCCAGGAACTACGACGCGGTCTCACAGATCGAGGCCATGGACGACGAAGGGTTGGATGTAGCGGTGCTGTTCCGCACGTTTCCGCTCCACACGGACGATACGTTGGAGCCGGAGTTCGCCAATGCGTTGTGCCGTGCCTGGAACGACTGGTGTGCGGAGTTCTGCAAGGAGAACCCCGAAAGGCTCAAGGCCTCGGCCCTGATTACGCTCCACGACGTGGACATGGCGGTGGACGAGGCGCGCCGCGCGGTGATCGAGTTGGGAGCTGTGGGGCTTTGCTTGGTGCCCGAGCCGGCCAACGGCCGGCACATTCACGAATATTACTTCGATCCTTTGTGGCGCGAGGCGGAGCGCCTGGACGTTCCCGTCTGCTTCCACCCGGCGGCCGCGCCGCGCATGGATCAGGTGGCGCAGCGCTTCAACGGCCTCCCCAACGAGGGACTGCTGGTCAATTCGTACCGCAATCCCGTCGAACTGATGCTGGCCGTGGGGAGCTTTTGCGGCGGCGGCGTGCTGGAACGGTTCCCGCGCCTCAAAGTAGCGTTCCTGGAAGGCAATTGCAGTTGGCTCCCGTGGGTGCTGTACCGGCTCGACGAACGCTGGGAGTTGCGCCAGCACCTGTGCGATGAGCCCTTGTCGCTGAATCCGAGCGACTACTTCATACGCCAGTGCGTAGTAGCCACCGACGTGGAAGAAGATCTGGTGGCCAACGTGGTGGAGCGGGTCGGAGACGACAATATTGTCATCTCGACCGACTACCCGCACGCCGATTCACGCTGGCCGGAAGCGGTGGAGAGCTTCCTCAAGATCGACGGACTCCGCGAAGCCTCGAAGCGCAAGATCTTCTGGGACAACAGCGCCAGACTCTACGGTATGCAATGACGACGGCCCGCGTGGCCGCCAACGCGGTCCGAGGCAAGAGAGCCGGAGAATGAAGCAAAAGGGGGGGCGGGTTCAAAACCCGCCCCCCCTTTTGCTTGTATGACTCGGAGGTCGCGCTGGGCTAGACCGCCTTCTTGAGCGGCTGCTGCTCGAAGTGCTGCTTCACCTCCGCCAGCTTCATCAGGTCGGCGTACTTGTGGTGCAGGTCGAACAGGTTGACCTTGTGGGAGATGATGCTGCGGTCGAAGACGCATTCCTCGACGATGGTGACGTGGTAGCCGTTGGAGTAGCCGTCCACAACGCTTGCCCGGACGCAGCCGCTAGTGCTCTCGCCGCACACGATGAGGGAGTTGATGCCCAGCCGGGTCAGGTGGGCGATGAGCGGCGTGCCGTAGAAGCCGCTGGCCCGTTCCTTGTAGATGATAATGTCCTCGGGCTGGGGCGTGAAGGCTTCGAAGATCTCGAAGTCGTCCGCGTCTATCCCCGTAATCTGGCGGTTGGTGGCGTGCACCGCCGCGGGTTGCACCTCTTTCCGGGTCTCGGTGGTGGTGTAGAAGATCGGCAACCCCTGGGCGCGCGCCAGGGCGAAGAGTTCCTTGGTGGGCTCGATGGCGTCGTAGGCGTACGTGCCGCAGGCGCTCTTGTGCTCCTTGACCACTTCGTGCACGGGCTTGGGGCCGCCCCGGTAGGCGAGGTTGTAGAGATCGATGGCCAGGAGCGCGGGCCGCTCGCCCACGTAGATCTCCCTGCGGTAGGGCTTGTAGATGTCCATGATCTCTTCGGTGACGAGGTCCTGCCAGCAATGATCCTCAAATTTGTCAACCATCGGGAATCTCCCTTTCGCGATTTGATCCATCGGTGATACCGTTTCGGTCGCCGCGGTGTCAACCTCGCATTCCCGCCCCGTAACCGTTAGCCTGCCTGTCCATGTGGTTCGTGCTGGCGCTTCTCTCCGCCCTTTTCCAGGTGCTGCGCAACATTTCCATGAAGCACCTGGGCCATGAACTCGACGATATCATCAACGTCTGGGGCCGGTTCACGTTCCTGCTGCCATTCGTGGCCTTGGGTTCGGCCTGGCACGGGTTGCCGGAGTTGAAGGACGGGTTCTGGCTCTACGTCATCGGCTTCGGCGTGACCCAGACCATCGCCACCCTGAGCCTCTCCAAGGCGCTTAAGCTCTCGGGCATCGCCATCGTCACGTCCCTGTGGAAGCTGAGTCTGCTGTTTTTGGTGCTCTTCGCCTACGTGACCCTCGACGAGACGCCGTCGGCGGCCGGGCTGGCGGGGGTATTGCTCAGCACCGCCGGCGTCTATCTCCTCAATGTGCAGAAGAGTCATATCTCCCTATGGGCACCGCTGCGCGAGCTGTTGGTGGACCGGGGACTGCGCTACACGCTGGCGGCGGCCTTCTTCTACGCGCCCTCGGTGGTGCTGGTGAAGCTGCTGATCCTCCATTCCGACGTCTACTTCGCCAACCTGGCGGGCTACCTCGCGGCCTCCCTGACGGTGCTGCCGCTGGCGCTGTATCACTCCGCCGGCCATTTCCGCGCCATCCCACGCCACGGGGCATCGTTCATGGCCATGGGGTTGTGTGCCTCGCTGACGAGCATTTGCCACAGCCTTGCCTACGAGCTGACCCTCACCTCCTACGTCGAGGCGGTCAAGCAAACCGAGATCCTGTTCGCCCTGGCCGCCGGCTGGCTCGTGTTCAACGAGCGCGCGCGGGTACGCGAGATCCTGCCCGGCAGCCTGACCATTATGGCCGGCATGGTGCTGTTGCGGTTGAGCTAGCCTGGGAGCCCGCGCCGGCCGTTTGACCCCTCCCAACCCCTGGATTCCCGCTTCCGCGGGAATGACGGTTCGGGGTGTCCGTGCCATTCCGTGGTCGTCTGGGGTTTTGACACGGCCTGTTCCGCGGGAATGACGACTTTGGGAGGTTGGTGCCATTTCGTGTCTGAGGAGACGCAGCCTGTTTCGCGGAAATGGCGAACCGGGCCGGGATGGATATTCCGTGCTGGCGTCTACGCCGCGGCGAAACGGCTCCAGGTCCACAGGGACCGTTCGCCGTACAGCCTCTCGACGTCCACCGGGACCTCGGCGCCGGCGTTCCGGAGATATTGGGCGATGGGCCGTAACGGCATCCCCACGGCGGCGAGGTAGTCGCCGTGGATGTGCTCGATGAGCCGGTGGCCGTCGCCCTGGATGGAATAGGCGCCGGCCTTGTCCATGGATTCGCCGCGGGCCAGGTAGACGGCGATGTCGCCGTCGGTGAAAGGGTGCATGCGTACGTCCACGCACTCGAGGTGGGTGGTTTCCCGTCCTGTGGCGCCGTCAATGAGCGCCAGCGCCGTAAGTATCCGGTGATCCCGCCCTGAGAACCGCCGCAGCATGGCCGCTGCGTGTTCCATACTCTCGGGCTTGCCGATCTTTTCGTCCTCCAGCGCGATCAGCGTGTCGCCCCCGATGACCAGCGTCGCGCGTTCCGCCCGAGCCACCGCGCGCGCCTTGCCCACGGCCAACTCCAGCGCTTCGGCCTCGGGGGTGAGGTGCGCGCGGTGGGTCTCGATGAAATCCGGGGCGCGCACTTCGAAGGGAAGGCCGAGGAGGGCGAGGATGTCGCGCCGGCGCGGCGAGGTCGACGCCAGGATGATTCGCATTCGGCGGTGCCTCGGGATCTCTAAAGCCGGTCGATTCGTACGAGTGAACGGGACAGGGCACTAGCCGGCACGGACGATGTGCGCGACTTCGGCGGCATTGCGCGCCTGGACCATGCGCGCGCGCCATTGCGCCGCGCCGCGGAAACCCTTGCAGTACCAGGCCAGGTGCTTGCGCATGGCGGGGAAACGGCGCTCGCCCCACAGGCCCTCGAAGTGCCGGCTGTGCTCGAGCAGCACCCGGGTGCGCTCTTCCTGAGAGACCTCCGGCGTGGCCGCGTCGAACTCCGTGCCGCGGGCCAGTGCGTCCTTGGCCCACTGCTTGTCGCGGAACACCCAGGGGTTGCCCATGGCGCCGCGCCCCAAGAGGACGCCGTCGACGCCGGTCCGGCGCACGCGTTCCACGACGTCGGCCATGGACTTGAGGTCTCCGTTCCCCAGGACCAGGATCCCCGTGCCCCGTGCCAGCTCCACCACCCGGGCGATGGCGTCCCAGTCCGCCAACCCCTTGTACATCTGCTTCAGGGTCCGGCCGTGCACGGAGAGGGCGGCGGGGCGTTCGTCCAGCAACACCGGGATCCACTCGTCCACCTGCACCCGGTCGTAGCCCACGCGGGTCTTGACCGAGAGGGGGATCGTACGGCGCTCTTCTTCCCACCGTTGCCCGTGGCACATGCTCCGGACCCGCTCCAAAACGTCGGGCGCCAGTCCGATGTCCTCAAGGCGCTGGCCCGCGGCCCAATCCTCGATGCCGCGCCGCGCCGCGCGGATGAGCGTCACCGCCAGCCTCGGATTGAGGATGAGGCCCGCGCCGCACCCCTTGTTGGCGACGTTCTTGGCCGGACAGCCCATGTTGATGTCGAGCCCGTCGAAGCCCAGCTCGCAGACGACGTGGGCCACCTGGTAGAACGCTTCCGGCGTGCGTCCGTAGATCTGCGCCAGCACGGGCCGTTCGCATTCGCCGTATGCGAAGTCGCGCACGAAGCCGTCGGCGCCGCAGCAGATGGCCTCCACGCTGGTGAACTCGGTCATGCACAGGTCGGGCCGGCCGTGTCGTGCGGCCACCAGGCGGAAGGATGCGTCCGTGACCCCGTCCATGGGCGAGAGGCCGATGATCGGCTTTTCGATGTCGTGCCAGAAATTCATGGGGACAGGCGGAACGCGCTTCAGTCCAGCACGTCTTCCCGCTGCGCGATCATTTCGTCCAGCTCGTCCTTCAGGCGCGGCAGGATCTCATCGTAGGGGAATGCCCCCAGCGGCTCGCTCCCACGCTTCAGGTTGACGAACCGGGGGCCGCACCAGAGGCCCAGGTCGGCGTCGTCGGTTTCTCCCGGACCGTTGACGCGGCAACCCATGACCGCGATGGTGATGGCATGCTCGGCGGCGTAGGCGGTCATCTCCTTCACCTGCTGCGCCAGCTCCACGAAGTTCTCGTTCTCCACCCGCGAGCAGCTCGGGCAACTGATGATGTTGAGGGAGTCGAGGCCGTAGTCCACGACGCTCCGCACCCGGCCCTCGGCGATGTCGGCCAGGATCCCGCGTCCGGCCGCGATCTCTTCACCCTTGCGCGCGTTGGGCACGGTCAGGGACACCCGGATGGTGTCGCCGATGCCGCGGCTGATGAGCTGCTCGAAGGCGATGCGGGTCTTGATGATGCCGTCCGGCGGCAATCCCGCCTCGGTCACGCCGAGATGCAGCGGCACGTCCGGGCGCTCTTCGGCGAACCTTTGGTTGACTTCGATGACCTTGGCTGGATCGGAGTCCTTGAGCGAGACGCAGTAGCGCGTGTAGCCGATGCGGTCGAGCAGATCACAGTGCTCCCATGCGCTCGCCAGCATCGGCGAGATGGAGTCGTCCTCGGGGAACTTTTCCTGCTGCGCGGGGTCCACCGAACCGCAGTTGACGCCCACGCGCATGGCACAGTCGTGGGCCGTCGCCACCTCGGCCAGGAACTTGACCTTGTCCCGCCAGGGTTTCCGGCGCTCGTGGTGGTAGAGGTGGCCCGGGTTGTAGCGGATCTTGTCGACGTGGGGCGCCACGGCACTGGCCAGACGGTAGTTTTCCTGGAGGTCCACGGACAGGTTGGCATCGGTCGCGCTCCGTATGGCCGCCAGCGCCGCCGCATCCTTCTTGCTGTCCACGGCGATGCGGATCACGTCGGCGCCGGCCTCCGCCAGGTCCTTGACCTGGGCCACCGTCGCGTCGACGTCCTGGGTATGAGTGGCGCACATGCTCTGGACGGCGATAGGGTGATTGCCGCCGATGACGGCGGTGCCGATGCGAACGGCGCGGGTGGGATTGCGCGGCAGTTTCATGGGATCGTGCGACTCCGGTGTCCGGTGTGTTGCCTTCAAGGCTAGCTCGAATGCTCCCTGGAAGCAACTTCCATGGCGGCGCGGACCGGTTTCGAAGCCGTGTGAGATCGCGTCTTGATGCAAGTATGAATTCGGACTAGGATGACCGGCGTAGCCAAGGAGAACCGATGCAAACCGCACGCGTGAGAACCCGTCTGGCGGCCGTCGCCACGGCGCTTTGCTTGCTGGGATTCATGCCGGCAAGCCTGTCTCCGGCACAGGGAGAGTCGACCCCGGTCCTTGAGGAGCTGAAGCCGGAACCGGAGCACTCCGGCATCAGCGCGGAAATCCTCCAGCGGCTTACACGCGCCCACTACCAGTCCATCACGCTGAACGACCAGTTGTCGGGGCGGATCTTCGATTCCTACATCAGGGCCATGGATCCGTCACGAAGCTACTTCTCGGTGGCCGATATCGACGGGTTCGAGCCCCTTCGGACGCGTTTCGACGACTTGATCAAGGCCGGAGATCTCGGCCCGGCCTTCAAAATCTTCAACCGCTACCGGCAACGCCTGGACGAACGGCTCCGCTTCCTGATCGACATTCTCGACGATGGATTCGAGCAGCTCAATTTCGAGAAGGACGAGAGTCTGGAACGGAACAATGCGAACTGGGCGGGTTCGGCGGACGAGCTCCGGGATCTCTGGCGCCGGCAACTCAAGGGCGACGTGTTGAACCGTTTGTTGGCAGGGACCGAGCGGGAGGAGATCCGCAAGGCGCTGCGGCAACGTTCCCGGAATCAATTGACGCGCCTGGCCAAGAGCAACAACGCTGATGTGTTTCGCGTGTATACCAACGCTTTCCTTCGGGCCATCGACCCGCACAGCGCGTATTATCCGCCTCATCAGAGTGAAAACTTCAACATTCACATGAGCTTGTCGCTGGAGGGCATCGGCGCCGTGCTCCAGGACGACGGTGGAACGGTAAAGGTGGTCCGGCTGGTTCCGGGCGGGCCGGCCGACAAGGCCGGGGAATTGCGTCCCGGAGACCGTATCGTGGGCGTGGCCCAAGGCAATTACGGCGAAATGGTGGACATCCTCGGGATGCGCCTCGATGAGGTCGTCACCCTGATACGCGGCCCCAAGGAGACCACGGTCCGGCTGGAGATCATTCCCCAGGCGAGCACGAGCGGGGAACACAAGGTTGTCCGCATCGTTCGCAACAAGGTGGATCTGGCGGACCAGCAGGCCAGCAGCCAAGTCCTGGAGGTGAAGGTCGGGGAGCGGACGGACAAGATCGGCGTCATCCGTTTGCCCACGTTCTACGTCGACTTCGCGGCGCAGCGCGCCGGGGACCCCAACTACAAGAGCACGGCCACGGACGTCAAACGCCTCATCGCGGAGTTGCGGGATGCCAAGGTCAACGGCCTGGTGCTGGACCTGCGCAACAACGGCGGGGGCGCTCTCGGCGAGGCCATCCGGCTTGTCGGACTGTTCATCCGGACCGGTCCGGTGGTGCAGATCCGCGATGGGCGGGGCGTGATCGGCGTTCGTTCGGATACGGACCCGGGCATCGTCTACGACGGCCCGCTGGCGGTGCTGGTGAACCGGCTCAGCGCCTCGGCCTCGGAGATCTTTGCCGGCGCCGTCCAGGACTACGGCAGGGGTTTGGTGCTGGGCGTACAGACTTTCGGCAAGGGCACCGTGCAAACGCTCATGCCCATGAGCCGAGGGCACCTGAAACTCACCCAAGCCAAATTCTACAGGATCTCTGGAGAGAGCACCCAGCACCGGGGCGTGATTCCCGACATTGAGTTGCCCGGCATGATCGACAAGACGGAAGTGGGCGAGAGCGCGCTGGACCACGCGTTGGCGTGGGATGTCATCGACCGCGCCCGGTACGCCCGGACCGGTGACCCCGCGCCGCTTCTCGAAGAACTGCGGCGAAGACACCACGAGCGCACGCAGGCGGACCCGGACTTCAGCCATCTGATGGCGCGCATCGAACGCCTGCGCCGGGAGCGGGGAGAGGCCACCGTCTCGCTGAGCGAGAAGACGCGCAGGGCCATGAAGAAGACCGACGAAGTCCGCGAGCTCGAGAGCGAGAACAGCCGGCGCGTGGCCAAGGGCGAGAAACCCTTCGCCACCTACGCCGAGTTGGCAACCTACAACGAGGAGAAGGCAAGCTCCAACGGCTCTGCGGAAGAAGACCCGATCCTGGACGAGACGGCACATGTCCTGGCGGACTTCATCGACATCTCCCGGTCGGCCGGGCGGACGCAACGCCGAGGCACGTAGTCTTCTGCCCGTTTGCGCAGGATGGGCCGCGGGTCCTTGTCGCGGTGGGCGCTGTGCCGCGCCGCTGGCTGGACACGGGATCCTCCTCGCGTCGTACGCCCAGATTGGTTACTCGCCGCCGTTGACGTCCACCACCGAGCCGTTGACGAAGGAAGCCGCGTCGGACGCCAGGAACAGCGCCACCCCGGCCACCTCGTCGGGCTTGCCGTGACGTCCCAGGGCGATGTTCTCCAATCCCTCCGATTCCATCCGCGCGAGGCTTGTGCCTCCCGGCCGCGGGGTGTCGATGATCCCCGGCGCCACCGCGTTCACCCGCACCTCCGGCCCCCACTGGTTGGCCATGTGAAAGGTCAGGTTCATGACCGCGGCTTTCGAGGTGCCGTAGGCGGCCATGTTGGGGCGCTCGTGCTTGGTCGAGCGGCCGGAGATGGAACCGATGTTGACGATGGCTCCCTTGCCGCGCTCCTTCATGTGCGGCACGACGGCCTTGGAACAGAGGAACGCCGTCTTGGCGTTGATGTTGTAAACCCCCATGAAGTCCTCCGGCGAGAGCTCCAGCAGGGTCCCGCGCTGGACCTCCGGCATTTCCGGGTTGCGGCTGTAGGAGCCGCCGGCAACGTTCAGGAGCGCGTCGATGCGGCCAAACCGGTCCAGGGTGGCGGCGACCATGTCCCGCACCTGTTCCTCCTCGCTGACGTCCACCGCTAGGCCCGCGGCCTCGACGCCCAGGGCCTCGACTTCCTGCACCACCGGCGGTATCGACTCCGCCGGCAGCGAGGCGATCATGACGTTGGAGCCCGCCTGGGCGAAGGCCAGCGCGCAGCAGCGGCCGATGCCGCCGCTGCCGCCGGTGATGATGGTGGTGCGTCCTTCGAGTGAGAAGCGTGACAGGTCCATGTGTTTTCCTTCCGTCCCCTAATCTTCCCACAGATGGCTGAACTGCACCGCCACCACGTCTTCGTACGCGACCGGCGCGACCAGCAGGCCGATGTCCTGGGCGAAGCGGTTCATGCTCGTCACCACCGGCTCCGGGATACGGGGATCGTAGTAGGGGGTGTCGCGTTCGATGAGGGTGGCGATGAGCCCGGCCTCCTCGGGAGGGTACAGGGCCTTGCCTACGTCCGCCGCTCGTTGCGGGTCTTCCACCAACGCCTTCTGGGTCTTGACCAGCGCCCGCACCGCCGCCGCGGCGGCGGCGGGGTTCTCGGAGATGATCCGGTCCGAGGTGATGAGGGCGGGGAAGGTGTAGCCGCGGGCGTCGGGTGGTCCCTCGCCGCGCCGGATGTCCACGACGACGGTGCCGGCGCCGTGGCGCACGGCCACCTCCGCGCCCATGCCGTTGGCCCAGAAGCCGTCGATGGCGCCCTCGGAGAGGGCCTTGGCCGCGGTCACGCCGAAGGAGACTCCGGCCGCGGTGGCGCCGGGCACGGGACCGATCTCGATCTTGTCCTCATCGGGGTCGAGGCCCGCGGCCCTGAGCATGCGTTTGAGTCCGAGGTCTACCCCCGGCGCGGCGCCGATGCGCAGACCCTTGACGGCTTCGATGTCGCCGCGCTGGACCCCCAAGTCGGCCCGCAGCACCAGGAACCAGTACATGTGCTGGGCCAGCGCGGCCAGCAGCTTGGCTCCCTTCCAGTCCGGGAACTTGGTGAGGGTGGCGTGGGAGGAGGCGGCCACGAAGTCGAGCTTGTGGTCTCTCAAGGCCTCGAAGGTGGAGGGCACCGGAAAGATGAGCTCCAGCTCCATGTCGAGCCCCTCGTCCTTGAAGAAGCCGAGTTCGACGGCGGCGATGGCGGGGAAGTAGGAGTTGGAGACGAAGTCGGGTAGTCCAATGCGCATGGCGTTCCTTTCGCGAACGGGGCGTTGGGGTGGGGTGTAGCGGATTCGGAGCACGGATGTAAAGCGGTCCCCGGGGGATGGCAGGATGACGGGTCAGGCCCACCAGGGGATG
>JAJDXX010000111.1 GCA_022823055.1 Candidatus Binatia bacterium
ATCTCACGCCGGCCAGGGCTGCGCAGGAACTTCACCTCGCCGGTGCTGTAGGGAGGGAAGTTGTAATGCAACATGAACTTCTTGAACTGCTCGCCGGTGAGGGCGTCGACGCGCTGCGCGTCGCCGGACGTACCGAGGGTAGCCACCACCAGCGCCTGGGTCTCGCCACGGGTAAACAGCGCCGAGCCGTGTGTGCGCGGCAACAGGCCCGCCTCGCAGGTGATGGGACGCACGTCCTTGAGCCCGCGCCCATCGATGCGTTTGCGCTGCTGCACCACGAGGTCCCGAAGCTGGAACTTCTCCAGGTCCCTGAAGGCGCCCTTGATCTCCCTCTCGCGGCCGGGAAACTCCTCCGCGCCCGTGGTCATGACCTCCGCGCCCACTTCGTCGACGCGGGAGTTGCGCTGTTTCTTGTCGGCGATGCAGACCGCCTCCTTGACCTTCTCCTCGGCATGGTTCCGTACCCAGGCCGTCAGCGACGCGTCCTTCTCCTCCTTGGGCGCCACCCGCTTGGCCTTGCCGAGCTGATCCCTGAGCTTGTCCTGAAGATCGATGAGCGGCTGGATCGCCTGATGCCCCTGGAAGAGCGCGTCCAGCACTTCGTCCTCGGGCACCATCGACGCACCGCCTTCCACCATCACGATGCCGTCCCGGGTTCCCGAGAGGAAGATGTTGACGTCGCAATCCGGTACCTGGCCCTGGAGCGGGTTCATCACCCACTCGCCGTTGACGCGGCCCACCCGGACGCCGGCCAGCGGGCCGTTGAACGGTATGTCCGATATCTCGATGGCCAGCGAGGCGGCGAACATGGAGACCGCGTCGGTGTCGTTCTCGCCGTCCGCGGACAGCACGGTGACGATGATCTGCGTTTCGGCCTTGACCCCGCCCGCGAACAGCGGCCGGATGGACCGGTCGATGAGCCGGCAGGTGAGGATCTCCTTTTCCGAAGGACGGCCCTCCCGTTTGAAGAACCCTCCGGGAATGCGCCCGGCGGCAAAGGTCTTTTCCTGGTAATCGACGGTGAGCGGGAAGAAGTCGATCTCCTCGCGTACGTCCTTGGAGGCCACGGCGGTAGCGAGGACGACGGTCTCGCCGAAACGCACCAGCGCGGCGCCGTCGGCCTGCTTGGCGACCTTGCCGAGGTCGACGCATAGAGGTCGGCCGCAATAGTCCAACTCGATCTTTGTTTGCATATTCGTACCCTCGAGGGCAGTGGGGGCTGAAGAGAAGAACGCGGGAAGGAACGACAACGGCCGGGTATCTATCGACGGATACCCAGCCGCTGGATCAAGGTCTGGTACCTCTGGACATCCCTTTTCTTGAGATAGTCCAGAAGCCGCCGCCTCTTGCCGACGAGCCTGAGCAGGCCCATCCGCGTGTGATGGTCCTTCTTGTGAGTTCTCAGGTGCTCTGTCAGATAGGTGATGCGGTGGCTGTGAATCGCCACTTGCACCTCAGGCGAACCGGTGTCCGAATCGTGGAGTCTGAACTGCCTGATCGTCTCGCTGGTCTGCTCCCGAGCTGATTCCATCTGTACCCTTTTCTTTCTCCTGTTTATCGATTTGATGTGCTTTTTAGCATACCGGCCGTGCACTTGCAAAAGCCGCGCCGGAGGACACTAGCGGTTGAACACCCGCAGGATCTGCCACCTTCGCACCATCGCCTGCCAACCGATCAGCGCCACGAGGACACCGTCCGGATCCACCACCCGGCGGGTGGTCTCGCCGGGGTCGGGCATGCCGATACCCGCCAGGGCGCCCTGGAGACCGCGCCTGAGCCCATCGGCGGCGGCCCGGTCCACGACGGCGCCGCGCAGATGGCCCAGGGCTTGGTTCAGCGGCACCAGCGGGACGGCGCCGGCATCCGGCAACTCCCTCAAGGCGTCCAGGGTGAGGGCATCGTCGATGCGGAAGGGACCGGACGTCACGCGGCGAAGACGGCTCAGGTAGCCGCCGCAACCCAGGGCGCTGCCGATGTCGGCCGCCAGGGTGCGCACGTAGGTGCCCTTGGAACAGGTGAGATCGAACTCCAGTTCCGCCGGCCCCACTTGCTCCAGACGCGTGATTTCCACCCGGATGTCCCGCGCCTCCCGCCCCACCTCGAGGCCCTTGCGCGCGAGCTCGTAGAGCCGGGTTCCGTCCTGCTTGAGCGCCGAGTACATGGGCGGCACCTGGCGAAGATCGCCGCTGAACTCCCGGCGCAACGCTTCGAGCTCCTGCGGACCCAGCCGCGGTGCGTCACGCCGGACCAGCAACTCGCCGGTGCGGTCCTGGGTGTCGGTCTCGGCTCCGAGGGCGATCACACCGGTGTAGCCCTTGTCCGCGTCCAGGAAGTGCTGCGCGACCTTGGTCCCTTCATTGACCGCCAGCGGCAGGAGCCCGGAAGCGAACGGGTCCAGCGTGCCCAGGTGCCCGACCTTGCGCGCTCCCGTAATGCGCTTGGCCGTGGCCACCACCCGCGCCGAGGATGGCCCCTCCGGCTTGTCCACCAGCAGGATGCCGCTCGTGACCAGATGCATGATGTCCCGTGGAGTCCTGCCGGCTACGCCTTGGACCGGACCTGGCCGAGAAGATCCTCGATGCGCCGGGCACGGTCCGGAGCCTCGTCGTGGACGAACTCGAGGTCGGGCACAAAGCGCAGCTTGAGGTCGGCGGCGATCCGGTTTCGGATAAAGCCCGTGGCCGCGCGCAGGCCCAGGAGCGCTTCGTCGCCGGTAGCTTCACCGTCGCGCACCGTGAAGTAAAGGGTGGCGTGCTTGAGGTCGGGACGCACGTCCGTCCCGGTCAACGTCACGGAAGCGAGCCGCGGATCGTTGAGCGAGCGCGTCAACAACCGTGAAACGAACTCGATCAGCAAGTCGCCCACGCGCTGCGAACGAGGAATGCCTGTCTTTTGGCGATTTCTTGCCACGCCGCCTATTCGTGCAGTACGCGGAGTTCCGACTCGCCAAGCTCCGCCAGACCCATGCGGTGCACGAACTCCATCACCTCACGAAGCGTGGCTTCCACGATTCGCGGATTGCTGCCCGCCGCCGCGAAGCCCAGCAGCGCCCGCTGCCACAGGTCCTGGTCGCCGCACTCCGTCGTGGAAACATTGAAGCGGTTGGACACGCGCGCTTGAATCTTGCGCAACACGGACCGCTTCCCCTTGAGGGAATGATTCTCCGGCAGGATCAGCACGAGCTTGAGGACGCCGATCACCATGCCGCCGGCCTCTCGGGCACTTCGCCGTTTCCGGCGGCCGCGCTACCGGTCCGCGGAAAGCTGGGCGGCGCCACCGCCGTCGGACCGCAGTCGCGCGCGGGTGACAGGGATCTTCTCGAACCCTTCTATGACGTCGCCGACCTTGACGTCCTGGTAGCCGTCGATGGCGATGCCGCATTCGTAGCCCGTGCCCACTTCGCGCACGTCGTCCTTGAAGCGTTTGAGGCTCGCCAGCCGCCCTTCGTGCACCACCACCTGGTCGCGCAGGAGACGGATCAGGCTGGAACGCTGGATCTTGCCGTCGGTAACCGCGCAGCCGGCGATGGTGCCGACGCCACGGATGTTGAACACTTCGCGAACCTGCACGCGGGCGTGGAACTCTTCGCGGTACACCGGCTCCAGCATCCCTTCCATGGCCGAGCGGATGTCGTCGAGCACTTCGTAGATGATGGTGTAGAGACGCAGATCCACTCCCTGCTGCATTGCAAGGCTCGTCGCCTTGGGCTCGGGCCGGACGTTGAAGCCGATGACGATGGCGTTGGAGGCGCTGGCCAGCAACACGTCGCTTTCGGTGATGCCGCCCACCGAGCCGTGGATCACGCGGATCTTGACCTCGTCCGTGGACACCCGCGTGAGGGCGTCGCCGAGGGCTTCCACCGAACCGTGGACGTCGCCCTTGAGCACCACGCGCAGCTCCTTGACCTCGCTTGCCTTGATCTGGTCGTAGAACTCCTCCAGGGAGACCTTGCTGGTCTTGGCCAGCTCTGCCTCGCGCTGCTGGGTTTCCCGGTATTCGGCCAACTGCCGGGCGGTGGCCTCGTCCGTGAGGGCCGAGAACGCTTCGCCGGCCTGTGGCACGCCCTGAAGTCCCAGGATCTCCACCGGGATGGACGGCGTCGCCATGTCCACCTTCCGTCCCTGGTCGTCGATCATGGCGCGAACCTTGCCGTGATGGGGTCCGGCGAAGATGGGATCGCCCACCTTCAGAGTCCCTTCCTGCACCAGCACCGTGGAAACCGGGCCGCGCCCGCGCTCCAGCTTGGCCTCCACCACGGCGCCCCGCGCCAGCTTGTTGGGGTTGGCCTTGAACTCCAGGAGGTCCGCCTGGAGCAACAGCATCTCCAGCAGGTTCGGGATTCCTTCGCGGGTCACGGCGGACACCGGCACGAAGATCGTGTCTCCGCCCCAGCCCTCGGGCACCAGGCCGTGGTCGGACAGGCCGCGCTGCACCCGTTCGGGGTCGGCGTCGGGACGGTCGATCTTGTTCACCGCCACGATGATGGGCACCTCGGCCGCGCGCGCGTGATCCACCGCCTCGATGGTCTGGGGCATGACGCCGTCATCGGCCGCCACCACCAGCACCACGATGTCCGTGACCTTGGCGCCACGCGCCCGCATGGCGGTGAAGGCTTCGTGTCCCGGCGTGTCCAGGAAGGTCACGCCCCGGCCTTCCACCCGGACGTGGTACGCGCCGATGTGCTGCGTGATCCCGCCGGCCTCCGCGTCGGTCACGTGAGTGCTGCGGATGGCGTCGAGCAGCGAGGTCTTGCCATGGTCGACGTGTCCCATGATCGTGACCACCGGAGGCCGCGGCTCCAGCGCCTCCTCGGGCTCCGCCACCTCATGCTGACCCTGCAGCGCGGTCTCCACGTCGAAGGCCACGTTCTCAACCTGGTAATCGAACTCGTTGGCCACCAGCGTCGCCGTATCGAAGTCCAGCACCTGGTTGATGGTGGCCATCATGCCCAGGCCCATGAGCTTCTTGATGACCTCTCCCGCCTTGACGCCCATGGACCGGGCCATGTCGCCCACGGTGACCACTTCCGCCACGCGCACCACCCGCTTGCTGGCCTTGGGCACGGTGATCTCGGTCTTGCGCTGTTCCTTGCCCGGCAGCGCGCGCTTCTTCCGCAGCACCCGCCCGCGGGGCGAACGGAACTCCCGTTCCTTGAGCTCGATGACTTCCTGCTTGCGAATGACCCGCTTCTTGCCCTTGCCCCCCTTGCCGGCCTTTTCCTGGTTTTCGGCTTCCGGCGTCTTGCTTTCGCCCCGTTTCTCGTCACCCGGGGAAACCGCCGGTTTGGACGCGGGCGCCGCCTTGCGGTTCAGGTCGATGCGACCGAGAATGCGCGGTCCCGCGGGCCGGGCCACGCTGCCCGGAGCATCCTTGTCCGCCTCGGGCGCGGTGGCCCCGTTCGCTTCGACCACGGCGGCGCCGTTGGCGCCGGGCGCCGCGATTTCGCTCTCCGCGGCCGGCGTCTCGGGCCGGTCCGGCTCCCGCGCGACTCCGGGAGGGGTGACCTCCGCCTCGGCGGCCTCCGCTGCCTCCGCATCCGCGGGCGCGGCCTCCGCCGCGGGTGTCTCAACGACGTCACCCTCCGCGGGCGCGGCTTCCGCCGCAATGGTCTGCTCGGCGGCTTCGACCGGCTCCGTTTCCCGCGCCGCGACTTCCTGTGTCTCGCCGATGGCGGCTTCCTGATGCGCCGCCGGTTGGGACGGCGCCTCCGGAGGCCGCGCCGCGGGGACCACGGGACGGGGGAAGGGGGTGGGAACCACGGGAACCGGCGTCACCTCGGCGTCCGCGACCGCTTCCTCCTCTTCGGGCGGAGGGGCCACCGGGTGAATGGGCTTGCGGGTGACCAACTCGACCGTGCTTCGGCGACGCCGGATGACGTTGGCGCGGACGCGGCGCTCGACGACCTTCTCGTGCGCCTGCACCTCGCCCATGTCCTGGTCTTCCGCGGTGATGGTCCGATCCACCACCACGCGTTCCTCGCCGACCGTGACCTTGGGCTTTTCCGCCGCGGCGATGGCCGCCTTCACGGCCTCGATCTCGGAATCGTCGAGGGAGCTCTGAGACTTCTTGCCGCGCACCCGGATCTTTTCGAGCAGGGCGATCAGATCCTTCGGCTCCATTTCGAGCTGCTTGGCCAGTTGATGCACTCTCAGTTTGCTCATTTCCCACCCCATTGAGCGCGAAGCTTCTCCACCAGATCCTCACGATCCCCGCGGGGCAGATCGCGACGAAAAGCCCGGTACAGGCTCTTCCGTTTCAGAAAAGCTCGCCAACAGTCCTCGCGGTTGTGCAGATAGCCTCCTCGTCCCCGGACTTCCTCGGGTTCCAAACCGTTCTCCGTGATCGCGACCCGGCGCATGGCGGTCTTGGCGTCGCGCTGACCGCAACCCAGACAAGTCCGCAGCGGCGCTCGCGCGCTCATTCCGTGTGTTCGGCCCTCTGCTCCGGCGTCTGCGCCGGCTCGGCGTCCTGCTGCGCCGTTTCGCCCTCTCCCGCGCCGTCCGCCGCCGCATCCGCGCCCGCTTCGGGTGCCTCTTCACCCGCCTCTTCGCCGGCCTCCGCGGCGCGCGCGGCCTCCTCCGCCTCTCGCGCCGCCTGCTCCCGCAATTCCTCCACGTGCGTCATGCCGGCCTCGAGAATGGCAGCCGCCTTTTCCGGCTCGATGCCGGTGATCTCATGGATGGTGGAGGGATCGGCCTCCGCCAGGTCCTCGGCCGACTTGAAGCCCGACTGGTAGAGCAGCTCCGCCATCACCTCGCTCACGCCCGGCACCGCCGACAGCGACTGCCGCGCCTGCCGGCTTTCCTCTTCCGCCTCCGACTCGCTGCGAGCGTCGATGCCCCAGCCGGTAAGGCGGGAGGCCAGCCGGACGTTCTGACCCTTGCGTCCGATGGCCAGGGAGAGCTGTTCGTCCGGGACGATCACCTCCATGCTGTGGGCGTCGTCGTCGAGGAAGATCTTGGTAACCTTGGCGGGAGCGAGCGCGCGGCAGACGTACTCGGCCTGCTCCGGAATCCAGTGCACGATGTCGATCTTCTCGCCGCGCAGCTCCTGCACCACCGACTGCACCCGGGTCCCCTTCATGCCCACGCACGCGCCCACCGGGTCCACGTCCGGGTCGTTGGAGGCCACGGCGATCTTCGCCCGACCCCCGGGCTCGCGCGCCGCGCCCTTGACCTCCACGATGCCTTCGTAGATCTCCGGCACTTCCTGCTCGAACAGCTTGATGAGCATGCCCGGGTGGGTGCGCGAAAGGACGATCTGGGGGCCGCGGCTGGTCATCTCGACGCTGACGATGTAGGCGCGGATGCGGTCGCCCTGCCGGTAGCGCTCGCGCGGCACCTGCTCCTTCTCCGGCAGGATCGCGTTGGTCCTTCCGAGATTGACGATGAGGTTGTTCTTCTCGAAGCGCTGCACGATGCCGTGCACCAACTCGCCCTGACGGTCCTTGAACTCGTTGTAGATGATCTCGCGCTCGACGTCCCGCACCCTCTGGACGATGTTCTGCTTGGCCGCCTGCGCCGCGATCCGGCCGAACACCTGGGCGTCGATCTTCATGAGCAGCTCGTCGCCCAGCTCCACGTCCGGGTCCAGGCTCTCGCGCGCTTCATCCAGGTCGATCTCCGTCTCGGGGTCGGCGACGTCGTCCACCACGATCTTGGCCTCGAACAGCTCGATCTCACCGATGTCGGAGTTGTACTGGGCCTCGAAGGTGCGATCGGCCCCGAACGTCTTCTTGGCCGCCGACACCATGGCGGATTCGATGGCCTCGACGAGGATCTCCTTGTCGATGCCCTTTTCCTTGGTCACCTGTTCGATGACCCGGTTCAGATCCTGCTGCATCATTCTCCCCCAGCCGGGGCTGCGTCAGGGTGACGCCCACTCGTACTCGACGTTCGCCTTGACGATCAGGCCGAACGGAATGAAGACCTCGTGCCCGTCCTGCAGCACCACGACGCCGTCTCCGGCGGCGCCGTGCAGGGGTCCCGAAAACTTTCTCCGGCCGCCGATCATCTCCTCGGTCTGGACCCGGACCCTCTGTCCCACGAAGCGCGCGAAATGTTCGGGCTTCCGCAGCGGGCGGTTGACGCCGGGGGACGACATCTCCAGCGTGTACGCGCCCTCCACCACGTCGTAGACGTCCAGCAGGTCGCTGAGCTCGCGGCTCACCCGGCTCAACTCGTCGAGCCCGGGCGCCTCGGACTCGTCCTGTTTCTCCACCCGGTCCAGGTAGACCCGCAGCACACGGCCCGCTCTCCCTTCATGCCGCAACTCGATGTCCACCACCTCCAGACCCTGGTCGGCGGCCAGCGGCTCGACGATCTCCCAGAGGCGCTCCAATGTCTCGCGCGTCGTCATCGGCACCCAAACAGTCGCCTCAAATAAAAAAGCGGGCAAGCTGCCCACCGATGTTCAACTTTTACACACTGACACGGGCGAATGCAAGCCAGGAATATCGCCCGCGCCCATGGCCGCACGCGCGTGCGCGGTTTGAAACCCACCCCGACTCCGGTTATCATCCCCGGTCTGAAACCGTCCATGCACAACCCTCGGATCATGCCCACGGCGCTCCATTCCGGTGAACCGGCGGCGGAGGTCTCGTGGCAGGATGTGCTCACCAGCCTCGAGGACTCCGTGATAGTGGTGGATTGCGCCCGCGGCGTATCGTTCGTCAACCAAGCGGCCGAAACCCTCACCGGACGTTCCGCGCGCAGCCTGCTGGCGCGCGACGCGCGCGACCTGTTCCGCGCCAACGGATGGCTGCTGGACATGATCGACAACAGCCTAGGACCCGACGAAAGCACGAGCCGCGCGGAGAACGACTTCGTCAAGCCGCGGCGCGGGAAGGTGCCGGTGAGCGCGCTCGTGTCGCCGCTCAGGGACCGTCGCGGACAGGTCTCGGGCAGCGTGCTGCTGCTGCGCGACCGCACCCTGAGGCAAGCCCTGGAGGACGACCTGAGGCGCTCGGACCGGCTCGCCCTGCTGGGCAAGGTGGCCGCCGCCCTGGCGCACGAGATCAAGAACCCGCTCGGAGGGATCAAGGGCGCGGCGCAACTGATCCGCGCCGAGGTGGCGCATGACGCGTCGCTCGTGGAAAACACCGACATCATGATCCGGGAGGTGGAGCGCGTCAATCAACTGCTGGACCAGCTTCTCGACCTCGGGCGGCCGGCGGGCCTGCACCTGGAGCCGCTGAACGTGCACGAACTGCTGGAGCACGTGCTGCGGCTGGAAACACCCGCCGCGACCGTCGCCGGGGTGCGCATCCAGCGCTCCTTCGACCCCAGCCTGCCGCCGGTGGCGGGTGACCGGGACCGGCTCATCCAGGTCTTCCTGAACCTCGTGAAGAACGCGCTGCAAGCCATGAGCGCGGGCGGGCGCCTGACCGTGGCCACGCACATGGAGACGGATTTCCCGCTGCGCACGGGGCACGCGGCCGGCACCAGGTTCGTCAGGGTAGATATCCGCGACGAGGGCACCGGCATCGACGAAGCGGACCTGCCGCACGTCTTCTCGCCGTTCTTCACCCGCAAGCGCCGCGGCACCGGCCTGGGACTGGCCATCTGCGACACCACCGTCAAGGAGCACGGCGGCCGCCTGGGCGTGGAGAGCCGGGTGGGCGAGGGGTCGGTGTTCAAGGTCTCGCTGCCCGCGCAACAGGGTTGAACGCCATGGAACTGGGCCGCATCCTGCTGGTGGAAGACGAGGACTCCCTGAGCCGCGTGCTGCGCAAGGCGCTGGAGAAGGAGGGCTACTGGGTGGCCGCCTCCGCCACCGGGCACGAGGCGCGGCGGCTGATGGACGAGTCCGCCTTCGACGCCGCCCTGGTGGACATTCACTTGCCGGACATGGAGGGGCTGGCGCTCCTGGATGCCGCCCGGGAGGCCGGCCTGCAGACGCCCTTTATCGTCATGACCGCGCAGAACACCATGCGCAACGCCATCGAGGCCATGAAGGCGGGCGCCTTCGACTACCTCACCAAGCCCTTCGATCTCGACGTCCTTATGGTGGTGCTGGAACGGGCCCTGGAACGGCGCCGGCTGAGCCGCGAGTTGAGCGATCTCAAGGAGGAAGTCAAGAAGAAGTACGAGCCCGGCGTCAACATGATCGGCACCAGCGCCGCCATGCAGCAGGTGTTCAAGACCATCGGACAGGTGGCCGGGACCGACACCACCATCCTGATCGAGGGGGAGAGCGGCACGGGCAAGGAACTCGTCGCCAAGACCATCCACTACAACTCCGCCCGCTGGAACAAGCCCTTCGTGCCGGTGAACTGCGCGGCGATCCCGCGCGACCTGCTGGAGTCCGAGCTGTTCGGCCACGAGAAGGGGGCGTTCACCGGCGCCCTGGAAAGGCGCCTGGGCACCTTCGAGCTGGCCCACGAGGGGACGCTGTTCCTCGACGAGATCGGCGAGCTCCCGCTGGACCTTCAGACCAAGCTCTTGCGCGTGCTGCAGGACGGATCCTACCGGCGCGTCGGCGGCAAGGAAATGCTGCGGTCGGACGCCCGGCTGCTGGCGGCCACCAACCGGGACCTGGAGAAGGCCGTCCACGAGGAGCGGTTCCGTGACGACCTCTACTTCCGCCTCAAGGTCATCCCCATCGAGATCCCGCCCCTGCGCGACCGGCGCAGCGACCTGCCGGCGCTCATCGACTTCTTCATCGCCAAGGTGAACAACGACATGGGCACGCAGGTATCGGGAGTTTCCGCGGACGCGCTCAGGGAGCTGCAACAGTACGACTGGCCCGGCAACGTCCGGGAACTGGAGAACGTGCTCATCCGCGCCGCCGTGCTCTCCCCGGGGCCGATCCTGTCGGCGCGGGACTTCGCCCTGTCGAACCGGCAGGAAAGGTCGCCGGACTACGACAGCCTGTCGCTGGAAGAAATCATCCGCGGGCGGCTGGAAGACTACTTCAGACGCACGCGCGACGCGCACGTGGAGAAGCTGCATGCGACGATCATGGGGCACGTGGAACGCCCGCTGATCGAGATGACCCTCAAGGCCGCCCGCGGCAACCAGATCCGCGCCGCCCAGATGCTCGGCATCAACCGCAACACGCTGCGGAAGAAGATCACGGACCTGGGCATCACCGTGAAGAGGGAGCCATGACCGCCCTGCCGTCACGGCTGTACGCCATCGTTGACGCGGGACAGACCGGCGGCCGTCCGTTGCCGGAAGTGATCGACGCCATGCTCGCGGGGGGCGTCTCGGTGCTCCAGTTGCGGGTGAAGGACGGCCCCGCCGACGCGTTCCTGCGCATGGCCCTCGACGCCCGCGAGCGCACCGAGCGCGCGGGGTGCCTGTTCATCGTCAACGACCGCGTGGACATCGCCTTGGCCGCGCGCGCCGACGGCGTGCACCTGGGCCAGGACGACCTGCCGCTGGAGGCTGCCCGGCCGCTCATGGGCGAGCGCCTGATCGGCATCTCCACCCACAGCGTGGAGCAGGCCGAGGAGGCCGAGCGCGGCGGCGCCGACTACATCGGCTTCGGTCCCATGTTCCCGACCCGCACCAAGGAAACCGGCTATGCCTCCCGCGGCCCCGCCATGCTCCGGTCGGTGAGGAGCCGGGTGCGCCTTCCCATCGTCGCCATCGGCGGCATCACCGCCGACAACGTGGCGCGGACCTGGGAGAGCGGCGCCGACGCCGCCGCCATGATCAGCTACCTGACCCGGGGCGAGGACGTCGCCGCGCGCGTGAAGGAGATTCTGGGAAGGATCTGAAGGAAGGGCGCGCGGGCTGCGCTTCAGTATTCCTGGGCGTCCGGATACCCTTCGTCGTCGCGCCCCGAGTAGTCCTCGAAGCGCGTGTATTCGTTGAGGAAGGTGAGCTTCACGGTGCCCACCGGGCCGTTGCGCTGCTTTTCGATGATGATCTGGGCGACGCCCGTGTGCTTCGTCCGATCCTTCTCGTAGGCGTCCTCGCGGTACACGAACATGATCACGTCGGCGTCCTGCTCGATGGCGCCGGACTCGCGCAGGTCCGCCATCACCGGGCGCTTGTCGCCGCGTTCCTCCACGCGGCGGTTGAGCTGCGAGAGGGCGACCACGGGGACGTTCAATTCCTTGGCCAGGGCCTTGAGCGAGCGTGATATCTCCGAGATTTCCTGCTCGCGGTTGGGCGAGTCGCGGTGTCCGCGCATGAGCTGCAGGTAGTCGATGACCACCAGGCCGATCTTGCGGCTCCGGTCGCGCAGCAGCCGCCGTGTCTTGGCGCGCACCTCCAGCACCGTGACCGCCGGAGTGTCGTCTATGTACACCGGCGCCTCCGCCAGCCGGCCGGCCGCCTGGACGATGGCGGGGAATTCGTGCTCCCTGAGATAACCGGTCCGCAGCCGGCTGTTGTCCACGCGCGCTTCCGCGCAGAGCATCCGCAGGACAAGCTGCTCCATGGCCATCTCCAGCGAGAAGATGGCCACGCCGACACCCTTGAGGGCCGCGTTGACCGCGATGTTGAGGGCGAAGGCCGTCTTCCCCATGCCCGGGCGGCCGGCCACGATGAGCAGGTCCGACGGCTGGAAGCCCGCGGTGAGCCGGTCGAGGTCCGCGTAGCCCGTGCCCACGCCCGTGACCAGTTCCTTGCGGTGGTAGAGCTCGTCCACCCGCTTGATGGTGTCCGTCATCACGTCGCCGATACGCACGAAGGCCGCGTTGATGCGCTTTTCCGAGATGTCGAAGATGGCGCGCTCGGCGTCGTCCAGGAACATGTCGACGTCGCCGCGCTCTTCCAGCCCGCGGGTGGCGATGTCGGTGGAGGTGCGGATCAGGTGGCGCAGGATGGCCTTTTCCCGGACGATGCGCGCGTAGTAGGCGATGTTGGCGGCGG
This sequence comes from Candidatus Binatia bacterium, assembly GCA_022823055.1. GTDB lineage: Bacteria > Desulfobacterota > Binatia > UBA9968 > JAJDTQ01 > JAJDTQ01. The sequence continues at coordinate 12,828 of JAJDXX010000111.1, forward strand.
TGGGCACCTGGCTCGCGAGCTCCGCGAGATAGGCCGAGCCGCCGGCGGCTTCCAGCTCCCCCATGCTCTTGAGCTGGTCGCTCAGGGTGATGAGGTCCACCGGCTCGTTGCGGTCCCACAACGCCACCATGGCGCGGAAGATCTTGCGGTGCGATTCCCGGTAGAGGTCGTCCGGGTTGACCAGCTCGATGACGTTGTTGATGGCCTCGTTGTCCAGCAGCACGCCGCCCAGGATGGACGCCTCCGCCTCCAGGTTCTGCGGCGGGAGCTTGCTCAGGGTGTCGGTTGCGTCAGCCATGGTCACCCCGCGGCGGGGTCCGGCCCGCGCCCTGGGGCCGCGCGCCGTGCTCCGCCGTCACCAACGTGTGGATGCCGCCGCGGACGTTGAACTCGCCCTCCACACTCATGTACTTGGGCGCGCACGCCGCCACCAAGTCGTCCAGGATGCGGTTCACCACGTCTTCGTGGAAGGCGCCCTCCCCGCGGTACGACCAGAGGTAGAGCTTCAACGACAGCAACTCGACGCAACGCGGACCGGGAACGTAGCGGATGCGGATGGTGGCGAAATCCGGCTGCCCGGTCTTGGGGCACACGCAGGTGAACTCGGGACATTCCATGGCCACCTCATAGTCCCGGTCCCGCCGCGGATTGGGTATGGTCTGCAGCTCCTTGCTGGGTTGCGTCGGCACGATGCTCGCCTTTCACGGGGTTTGCCACAAACCTTGACTTGAACCGCCGCGGACCTCAGACTGCCCCGTCATGAAGCTCGACATTCACGTTCCTTCCATCGACGGCGCCGTCCGGGTCGAGATCCGCTCGGTCGAGGAGGACGGCGCGTGGTCCGCGTACCTCGTGCTCATCGGAGGCGCCAACCTCGACGACGCCTGCCTGGTGCTGGCACGAAAGGGGCTGCCGCTCCGCTTCAGCGCCGCCTCGGCCGAGGCCGCCGAGGCCACGGCCAAGGAGTACGTCCAGGCCAGCTACCGGGTGTCGCGCATGATCTGGTGAAACATGGACCAGACCGCACCGATACTACCTGACAACGTCATTCCAGCGAAACAGGCTGTGTCAAAACTCTGCTCAGACACGAAATGGCACCAACCCCCATCTCGTCATTCCCGCGGAAGCGGGAATCCAGGGGGTTGGGAGGGGCCAATGAGCAAGCGGCCGTATTCCCCGCCGCCCCACCCCAGGATTCCCGCTTCCGCGGGAATGACGAGATGGGGGTTGATGGTGGCCCCGAGGCAAAACACTAGAGAGCCCCGCGCGGGCTGTCAAGTTGCCGGCTCTTGCTGGGTCACGCAGTGGATCCCGCCCAGGCCCAGGATCAGGACGCGCGCGTCGATGCCGGCGATTCGCCGACCGGGAAACAGGTCTGCCAGGGTGTCCAGCGCGACGCGGTCCCTGGGGCCGCCGTAGAGCGGCGCCAGCACCACGCCGTTGGCGATGTAGAAGTTGGCGTAGCTCGCGGGGAGGCGCGCGCCGTCCGCCGTCACCGGGTCCGGCTGCGGCAGCGGGACGACGCGGAGCTGCCGGCCGGCCGCGTCCGTGGCGGCGGCCAGACAGCGGTAGTTTTCCTGGAGCGCCCGGTGGTTCTCGTCCCCGGGGTCCGGCTCCACCACGCACACGACCGTGTCCCGGTCCACGAAGCGCGCGAGGTTGTCGATGTGGCCGTCGGTATCGTCCCCGGCCATGCCCGCGGGCAGCCAGAGCACCTGATCGAGTCCCAGCGCCGTCTTCAGCAGCACTTCGACGTCCTCCCGGCTGCAGCCGGGATTGCGATTGGGATTGAGCAGACACTCCTCGGTGACAAGACAGAGGCCGGCGCCGTTGACGTCGATGGAGCCTCCTTCGAGCACGATGCCCGGCGAGAACGCGGGCAGTCTCAACTCCTCGTTCAGTTTCCGCGGCACGGCGTCGTCGGCCACGTAGTCCGCGTACTTCAGCCCCCAGGCATTGAAGCGCCAGTTCACGAAAGCCAGGGCGCCGGGCGCGTCGGTACGGGTGATGAAGGTGGGGCCGTAGTCACGGATCCATACGTCGACGGTAGGGATGTGGTGCAACGTGACGCCGCCCGGGTCGACGCCGGCGCGCTCCAGCCACGTCGAGACATCCCTCCCGGCCGCGGCCCCGTTCACGAGCAGGTGGACCCTCTCGCCGGGGACCAGCGCGCGGATGAACTCGACCCAGGTCAGCCGTACCCGATCGAGGTCGCGGGGCCATGTGTCCAGGTTGTGGGGCCAGGCAAGCCAAGTGGCGGCGTGGGGTTCCCACTCGGCCGGCATCCGGTAGCCTTGCCGGCGCGGGTCGATCAGGTTCACGGGTTCGGCTTGATCGAGCGTTGCGCCCTTGGATGCGGTCGCGCGGCCCGCGGTGACTCCAGGCAGGGTACCCCCACGCCCGGCGCGCGCGAACCTGTCACTTTCCGTCCCTGCGCCGGCCGGCATCGTACCTTCCGCGCGGTCACCTTTGTTCCCGCCCGCCATCCCCCTCAATCCGAGACGTCATCCAGCATGTGCCGTGTCAGTCCGTGATAGGCATCGATGCGCCGGTCGCGCAGGAAGGGCCAGTTGTGGCGTGCCCCGGCGATCGCCCCAAGGTCGCATCCGGCCAGCAGTATCTCCGGCTTGGTCTTGCCGGCGCGCGCCAGTACCTGACCCGACGGGTCGGTTACAAAGGAACGGCCCCAAAAGGTGATGCCGTCCTCGCGGCCCACCCGGTTCACCGCCGCCACGTAGACCCCGTTGGTCACCGCGTGAGACCGCTGCACCAACTCCCAGGCTTCGAGCTGAGTCCGGCGCTCGGCCCGGTTCTCTCCCGAGCCCCAGCCGATGGCGGTGGGATAGAAAATGATCTCGGCCCCGCCCAGGGCCACCAGCCGCGCCGCTTCCGGGAACCACTGGTCCCAGCATATGAGCACGGCGACACGAGCATAGCGGGTCCGGAACGTACGGAAGCCCAGATCGCCGGGAGTGAAGTAGAATTTCTCGTAGAAGCCGGGGTCATCCGGTATGTGCATCTTGCGGTACCGCCCCATGATCTCCCCGTCCGCGTCGATGACCAATGCGGTGTTGTGATAGACCCCCGGAACGCGCGCCTCGAAAACCGACGCCACGATCACCAACTCCAGCTCCCGCGCCAGCGAACAGAAACGCTCCGTGGTGGGCCCGGGAACCGGCTCCGCGAGGGTGAAGGCCTCCGTGTCCTCGGTCTGCGGGAAATAGCGCGAGCGGAAGAGTTCCTGGACGCACACGATCCTGGCGCCGCCCTGGGCGGCCAGCCGAATGCGCCGGGCGGTGGCGGTGAGGTTGCGGCCGGGATCCAGGGACGCCCGGGACTGGATCAACCCCACGGTCACGCGGTCGTTAGCCATGGCGGAAACCGTACCTTCAAGAGTTCAAGGGATCGGACGGGACGTGTGTACCTCTAACAAACTGACCGCCGAGGGTCCAGTTCCCGACAAACCCGCCGTTGGCTCTTGCGCACCATCTCCCATATCCTGTTATCTCCATGATTCGGGCCACACGGTTGGCTCAACCGAACGGTGCGAGGCGATGGCGCAATTGACTCTGGAGCGACTGACCAAGGATTTCGGCCCGATCAGGGCCGTCGACGGTGTCACGCTCACGGTCGAGAATGGCGAGTTCCTGGCCTTGCTGGGGCCCTCCGGCTGCGGCAAGACAACGATCCTGCGTCTCATTGCCGGCTTCGAGCGCCCCACGTCGGGCCGCGTACTGTTCGACGAGACGGTGATGTCGGGGCCTGGCGTTCACGTGGCGCCGGAGCAGCGCCGGGTGGGGATCGTCTTCCAGTCCTATGCGCTGTGGCCGCACATGAGCGTGGCCGACAACGTCGGCTACCCGTTGCGGGTCGCCGGCGTCAATGCCAGAGACCGCCGCGAACCGGTCCTCGACGCTCTCACCACCGTCGGCCTGGAGAGCCTGGCGGCGCGCCGTCCGGCGGATCTTTCCGGAGGCCAGCGCCAGCGCGTCGCGCTGGCCCGATGCCTGGTCATGAAACCGCGGATCCTCCTCTTCGACGAGCCCCTGGCGAACCTTGACGTCCATCTGCGGGCCGCGATGCAGGACGAGTTCGTCGACCTGCACCGCAAGACCCGCACGACCATCGTCTACATCACCCACGATCAGGCCGAGGCCATGGCGATGGCCGACCGCATCGCGGTCATGTCGGACGGCCGCATCGAACAGGCGGCGGCGCCCGAAACGCTCTACGACCAACCCGAGACGCCCATGGTAGGGAACTTCATCGGCGAAGGGGTCATCGTGGAGGCGACCCTGACGCAGGCCCCGGTAGAGGGCCACGGCCGTGCCAGGGTGTTCGGCCACGAGTGCACCGTGCGGGCCGGCAACCGCGTCACGCGGGGGCCGGTGCGGCTCTGTCTCCGACCCGAGGCATTGCGCCCCGACGACGGCCACGGCTTTGTCGCGACCGTCCGGCGCACAAGCTATCGTGGCGGCATCTATGCCGTCGAGGCGACCGCCGGCGGTGCCGAGGTACCGGTCCGGCTGTGGCTCCGGCGGCCGCCGGCCATCGGCCAGACGCTGCGTATCGCGGTCGACGACGGATGGGTGATCCCGTCGGTTTAGTGTCCTGTCCCGTATAAAACGTCGTGAAGATGCGCAGGACTTTTTGTCGTCGGCAAGGAGCGACGACGAGCAGT
>JAJDXX010000146.1 GCA_022823055.1 Candidatus Binatia bacterium
GCGAAAAAGACCCGCAGATTATGCTGCGAATTAACCGGACAGGACACTAGTGTGTTGTAAGATGCGATTGCGTACCCAGATGTGCAGGACCTTTTATTGTCGGCAAGGCGCGACGACGAGCAGTGTACGGCGGTTGTCAAACCGGGTTCCCGCCGGAAGTTGCCACCGCAAGGGGAAGTTGATACCAACCAGCAATCGGCGCCCCGACGCGCCGTTGCCCGCGCAGGATCATGGCCAAAGTCATCGGATTGACCGGCGGCATCGCCACCGGAAAGAGCACCGTATCGCGGATCTTGAGCGATCGCGCCGCCATCGTCGACGCCGACCGGCTGGCGCGCGAGATCGTCGAGCCCGGCCAGGACGCTTGGCGAGATATCGTCGAGTTGTTCGGACGAGAGGCGCTCCGCGAGGACGAGACCCTGGACCGGGCGTACCTCCGCGGCATCGTTTTCAAGGAACCCGCGCTGCGCCGGCGCCTCGAGGAGATCACCCACCCGCGAATCCGCGCCCTGGCCCGGCAGCGCATCGTGAAACGATCGCATGACCACGACTTCGTCATCTACGATGCGCCGCTTCTGTTCGAGGCCAAAATTCATCACTGGCTCCGTCCGGTCCTGTTGGTGGCGTGCTCGCGCGAGACCCAGGAGCAACGGCTGCGCCAACGCGACGGGCTTACCGAGGCAGACGTCGCAAGGCACCTGAAGGCGCAAATGCCCATGGAGGAGAAACGCCGGATGGCCGACTTCGTCGTCGAGAACGACGGCACCCTGGCGGAGCTCGAACGGAACGTTGCGCGGGTCTGGCAAGCCGTCCTGGCTACTTCGCCCGCTCGATATATTTTCCTTCTGACGGATCCACCCGAATCCGATCGCCCACCTGGATGAACGGCGGCACCTGCACCGTCACGCCGGTCTCCAGCCGGGCGGGCTTGTAGGATGCGGACGCGGTGGCTCCCTTCATGGACGGCTCCGTCTCCACCACCTCCAGCTCCACGGCCGAGGCAAGGCTCACTCCCACGGGACTGCCCTCGTACAACTCCACGTTCACCACCTGGTTGGGCAGGAGGAAAGGCAGGATGTCCCCCACCTCCTCGGACGAGAGCTCCGTCTGCTCGTAGCTCTCGGTGTCCATGAAGTTGTGACGGTCGTCCTCGGCGTAGAGGTACTGCATCTCGCGGCTCTCCAGGGTGGCCCGGTCGACCCGATCGTCGGAGCGGAACTTGTGCTCGGTGCCCACGCCGCTGCGCAGGTTCTTGAGCTTGGTCTGCATGAAGCCGTGGCCCTTGCCGGGGGTGAGATGCTTTACGGCGGTAACCCGGTAGAGGTCGTCGTCGTAGATGATGATCATGCCGGGTCGAAGCGCTGTCGCGTTGATCATGTCGTTGCTTGTCCTTTCGTGAAGCTCATTTCGCGCTTTCCCATCATCCCGGCGGCCATGCCAGCGCCCGCCCGCCGAGCAGATGGAGATGAATATGATGAACGCTCTGGCCGGCGTCCGGACCCGTGTTCACGACAATGCGGAACCCGCTCCCGGATACGCCGTTCTCCTGCGCAAGCCGTCGCGCCACCGTCATGGCGTGGCCGATGGTCGCCCCGCCGTCGTCTCCCAGCTCCGTCACGTCCGCGATGTGCTGTCGGGGAATGATCAGGAGATGGACCGGCGCCTTGGGATCGATGTCCCGGAAAGCGAGCACGGATTCGTCGCGGTAGACGACGTCCGCGGGGATTTCTCCGCCGACGATACCGCAGAAGAGACAGTCGGCCACTACTCGTTTCCCTCCCCCTTGCCGCCGTCCGGGCAGAATACCCGCACCGTGCCGTCTTCCACCTTGAGCGGCACCCGCTGCAGCCGGGCCCCGGTGCACGGACCCCAGACACACTCGCCCGTGGTGGGCTCGTACAGCGCCCCGTGGTTGGCGCATACCACGTACTTCTCGTCCACCGTGAAGAACCGGTTGTCCAGCCAATCCATGGGCAGCGGGATGTGGCGGCAACGGTTCAGGTACGCGTGAAGCTCACCGGCGAAGCCGAAGGCGAAGCCCTCCAGGCTCCGGCCGCCGCAACGCAGGGTGAACTTCCGGCTCGTGCCGTCGGGAAAATCCTCCCTGCGGCCGATCCGTTTGCCTGAAGGCCGTCTTGCCATTTCGTCAGTCCGCCATCTCCCGCAGGAAGGACAGGTCGCCAGCCGGACAACCTACAACGATCTCGCCCCGGTCGACAACCACCGGCAACGCGTGCAGCGACAAACCCTTGCACGGGCCGTCCACGCACAAACCCGTATCGGGCTCGTAGAGGGCGCCGTGGGTGGCGCACATCAGGTGCCGGCCGTCCTCGGTGAAGAACTGGTAGCGGACGAAGTCCAGCGGCGTGACCATGTGACGGCAACTGTTGATGTAGGCATGGAACTGTCCCCGGTGATTGACCACGAAACAGTCGATCCGGTAACTGCCGCAGATGAGCCAGAACTTCTTCACCGTTCCGGCGGGCACTTCGCCGACGGCAGCCACGACCTTGCCGCCCGAACTCGCCGCCTCCCGCGCCATCCGCATCCGGTCGCGCCTGAACCGGAACCGCCGCACCGCCAGCGCCACGAGATAAACGCCCAGGAAGAGGGCCGATGCGTAGAGGGTCAGTTCCATGACACGGGCCGCCAAGGGACGCGAGCGGCGAACCCCAAACCGTCATTCCCGCGAAAGCGGGAATCCAGGGGTGGGGGGTGTAGCGGCCTCATTGCCCGGCCCCACCCCGCCTGGATTCCCGCTTCCGCGGGAATGACTCATTGGGGGGGCGGGATTCCGTAACCACCAGAAATCATTGAACAACATTTTATTTTTATATCAATGACGAATTAGAGGCTGCCCTCGAAGTCGAAAGGCGCTCGATTTGCATGGCGGCAACTAATCGGGGTTTCCTTGGTTCGATCGTGGCGGCTTCTCGGTGATCTTGCGAATGCGCTGGACGTCGTCCGGCGTCTGCCGCTCGTTGATTCCCATGATCTGGAGCAGTTCGTTGGTCATGTTCGCTGTCAGACGGTCCCGCACGCTGCCGCGGCCGTCCGGGTTGGCCTTGAGGAACCGCATGATCTTTTCCGGGCGTACGCCCGTCTCTTCCAGCCGGTCCAGCAGCTCGCTGAAACCCACCTGCCCGCCGTAGGCGCGGGCCTGTTCCTCGAGCCGCCGGCAATCCTTGCAACTACGGCGCAGGATGCCGGCGTGTTCGCCGCAGTATTGGCATTTCGCCATATCGAGGGTCGCTGTGATCCGACGGCCGGAGCCGGTGCCCTGTAAAGGCCGCTAGTCCGGCAGGCGCGCCAGCAGGGTCTGGATCCTCGTGTTGGTGACCGCGTTCCCGGCCACCAGTTGCTGGAGCACGGGTTCGCGCCGGTTGAAGACCGGCCGCTCGCCGCGTCCGGTCATGGTGCGGCCGCCGGCCTCCTCGACGATGACGATGCCGGCGCACACGTCCCATTCCTTGACCCGGCGGAAGGTCAGGGTGGCGTCGGCGCGCCCGTGGGCCACCGCCGCGAGGCGGTAGGCGATGCTGCCCATGGGCTCAAGCTCGAACTCCCGCTCCAGCTCCGCCAAGCGCTTGCGCGGCTCGGCGCGGCTGATGAGCAGGCATGGCCGCGCTCCATCTTTCGGACGGCCCACCCGCAACGACTCGCCGTTCAGACGGGCGCCGCCCCCCCGGGTGGCGCTGAAAAGCTCCTCTCGAATCGGGTGATAGATCACCCCGAGCACCGGGGAGCCGTCGACCGCCAAGCCGATGGAGACGCAGAATTCCGGTATCCCCTTGATGAACTCACGGGTGCCGTCCAGGGGGTCCACGATCCACACCCGGCTCCGGTCCAGCCTCGCGCGGTCGTCGGCGTCTTCCTCCGAGAGCCACGCGTCCCGGGGGAAACGGGCCGCCAGGATCTCCCGGATGGCGCGGTTGGCCATCAGGTCGGCGGTGGTCACCGGGTTGCCGCGGGACTTCTCCCGGACCCGGTAGTCGCCCCGGTAGAGGCCGGCAATGACATCCCCCGCGGCCCGCGCCGCGCTCTCCGCCACGCGCAGTTCTTCCGCCCACCCCGCCGCGCTCCCGGCGCTTGACCGCGGCACGTCCGGTGCGGCGGGTGCCGGCGGCGACTTTGTCCCCCGCAGCCGTGCTCCGCTGGACAAAGCCTGCTCCAGGGGTTCATAATGCAACCGATCCATCCCTCTAAGTATAGCCGATATATCGTCAAACCTCGAAGAAGAACGCGAAACGTGATGCCCACCGGACCCCTCTCAATGCCCAAGGCGGTCTTCATGGACGCCGCCGGAACCCTGTTCGAGTCCGTCAAGCCCGTGGCCGTGACCTACGCGGAGCTGGCGCGGCAGTACGGCAAGGACGTGCCCTCGGAGGAGGTGACGCGGCGCTTCCGCGAGTGCTTCGCCGACGCCCCGCCCATGGCGTTCCCGGAAGCCGACGGCCCGCGCCTGGTGGCGTTGGAACGCGGCTGGTGGCGCGACGTGGTCTGGAACGTGTTCGAAACCACCGGACCGTTCCCGCGCTTCGACGAGTATTTCGCCGCGCTGTTCGCCTACTTCGCCCGAGCCGATTCCTGGGCGCTCTTCGACGACGCGGAGACGGTGCTTAGGGAACTCAGGGCGCACGGCCTCATCCTCGTGATGATCTCGAACTTCGATTCGCGGGTGCTGAAGATCGTCCGCGGGCTGGGCATCGCGGACTACTTCGACTCGGTGTTCATCTCCAGCAGCGCGGGTTTCGCCAAGCCCGCGGCGGGCATCTTCCAGCTCGCGCTGGAGCGTCATGGCATCGCCCCGCACGAGGCCGTGCACGTGGGCGACAGCCCGGAAACGGACATCGAGGGGGCGCTGAACGCCGGCGTCCGGCCCGTGCTGCTGGACCGGAACGGCGGGCTGCAGAGTGACGGCGTCGTACGCATCGGCGGCCTCGGCGAGTTGATGGGCCTGTTAGAGTCATCTAAATGATGGGCATAACGTCATTCCCACGAGACAGGCTGTGTCAATACCCGACACGAACAGGAGATGGCACGGCCACAACCCCCCGAACCGTCATTACCGCGGAAGCGGGAATCCAGGCGGGGGGGGGCGGGGATGCCGGCCCGTTTCAGCCCCGCCCCGCCCCGGGATTCCCGCGTCCGCGGGAAGGGCGGGTCGGGGGCCGGAGCTGGTCCCAGGCTGGGTGGT
>JAJDXX010000243.1 GCA_022823055.1 Candidatus Binatia bacterium
CCCCAATTCAGCCCCACTACCCGCCCGATGCCCTACCGGAATCAGCGGAAATGAGCGGAAATGAGCGGGAAATCGGCCTTTCCCTCCTTATCACCATGCAATTGCAAAGCGGATACGCGCGAGGCTTCCCATTCAATTGACAAAGCGCGCGCCCTGCCGTTAGTATTCCGACACTTTGGCTAACCGATTTCGGTCGAGCCCAAAAATCACCGTCCTCAAGGAGGGATATGGTAATTGTGAGAGGAATCCGAATACCGCGATTGCGCTTTTACCAGCTGCTGATCCCGGCAGCGGTCGTCGCGCTCATCGTCGGCGTTGCATGCGGTGGCGCTGAGGCCCCGGCCGCGCCTGCCGCCAGCACGACGGGCGACAGTAGCGCAGCGCCCGCCGCGACCGCGCCGCCCGCGGCCGCCCAGCAGGTCGGAGCAACTGCGACCCCGCTGCCCACTCAGGAACCGGCCGCCATGGCCGATTCAGGGGAAGGCAAAAGGCTCATCGTGCTGACCGAGTCCTACGGCAACGAAGTGTGGGACCCCAAGTACGAGAGCGGAGACAAGCACGTCTGGCACTTCCCGCTCCACTCCCACATGATCACCACCGACGACGAGCTCACTTACACCAAGGACGGTCTGGCGACCGACTGGTCCGTGTCCCCGGATGGCCTGGACATCTCCTGGACGATCCGCGAAGACGCGGTGTTCCACAACGGTGATGCCCTGACGCCGGAAGACGTGGCCTGGTACCTGCGATATATCCAGGACGACGGCGCGCGCTCCGTGGTGCGCATCCGCATCTGGCGCCTGGTCGCCGCTGACAACCCCGATAACTCCGCCTACGAAGGAGACAACACCCACATCGAGAAGGAAGGCCACGCTCGCGTGACCGGCCCCAACGAAGTGACCATGTCCTTCGTCCGCCCGACCCTGAACTTCCTGGCCGACGTCAGTGAAGTCGGTGGCGGCACCGGTGGCTCCGTAATGTCCAAGGCCTACTTTGAAAGCCTGGGCTCCAACGACCAGGAGCGCTCCGACGGCCTGATCGCCAACCCGAACCCCGGCGCAGCCGGCCCGTTCGACTTGGTGTCCTTCACCTCCGGCTCCCAGATCGTGTACGAAAAGCGCGACGACCACTTCATCCTGGAAAAGCGCCCGTATCCGTTCGACGAGCTGGAAATCAACCTGGTCTCCGAGGCAGCCACCCGCAAGGCGGCTCTGCTGAGCGGCGAGGCCGATATCTCCCCCATCGACGTGGACTCCCGCGAGGAACTGGAAGCCGCCGGCCTGCAGTACCGCTTCGGCCCCGAGTCCACCGTGATCTGGATCAACGCCTGGAACTGCAGCGCCGACGCTCCGCAGAACCTGGGCTACGATAAGTCCCGTGAGCAGGACGACCAGGGCAACTACATCGGCGACCCCGTGGGAACCCCGCTGATGTGCCAGGACAAGCGCATCCGCCACGCCCTGGACTATGCCATCGACAAGGAAGCCATCCAGGAACTGGTGGGCGGGCCTGACTTGTTCCACATCGCTGGAACCGCCGCCGCCGCTCCATCCGGCATCGGCTATCGCCCCAACGCCGGCCTGGACCCGTTCCCCTTCGACCCCATGAAGGCTCGCGAGCTCTTCATCGAGGCCGGCTACAACGTCCCCGAAGCTCCCAACCCCGACGGAGGGACATTCCCGGCCGTGACCAACCTCCAGGACCCGGTCATGCCCGGCGGCGGCGACGAGTGGAACGTGTGGACCTGGGAAGCCGGAGCCACCGTCCCCAAGATGCTGCAGATCGTCGAGTTCGTCTGCGACGACTGGTCCACCTATCTTGGCCTCAACTGTAAGGTCAACGTCGGTGAGGAAGCCGCCATCAAGGACAGGCAGTACGGCGGTGAGATCCCCGGCCAGTACCTGGTGCGCTCCAACGAGCACTCCTACGACACCGGCTCCAAGCTCATCGGCCGCTTCGGCGACCCCGCCGGCTCCTACATCAGCTATGACCCGCTGACCGAGCCGCTGATCGCCACCGCGGTCTCGTCCACCAGCCCTGAAGCCCAGGAGGAGAACTACTACCAGGCTCTCCGCCAGGCCCACGAGGGACACTGGGACTTCGCTCCCGGCTACCTGGACGCTCCGTACGCCATCAGCGCCCGCATCGATGACTGGCGCCCGCGTGCGCTGCGCCCGTCCCCGAGCGCGCTGTGGACCATCCGCTGGGCCAACTAATCCCTGACGGGATTGGCTGAAGCTCCATGGAAGGGAGCGGGTTTTTCGCCCGCTCCCTTCTTAAATTGTGCCGGCGCCGGGACTTGCCGCAACCGCCGGAAACCGAACGTTCGCGGGAATAGATTGCCAGGTGCGTGAGACCACACTTCGACAAGCCATTGATCCTCCCATTAACCCGCCCCGTGGGAATAATCAAAGCACAGATGTATCGACGAGTCATGGGGATTCCCACGCCCTCATTTCTGCTATAATCCGCGCGAATCCAGACACCCACACGGGGAGGCGACCGAATTGGCACGCTTCATCTTCTTCAGGATTATCCAGGCGATCGCCACGCTGGTTGTACTGAGCGCGGCGGTTTTCTTCGGCACCGACCTCACCGGCGACGCCGCGCTTGCCATGGCCCCCGGAGACGCGAAACCGTCGGAAATCGAGGCCATCCGCAGGAACTTGGGTTTGGACCGGCCTGTGGTAATACGTTACTTCGACTACCTCGGCGGCCTGTTCATCGGCGATTTCGGCCGGTCGTACAACAAGCGCCAGCCAGCCTTCGACGTCGTCGTCGAGCGGATCCCCAACACCATCCAGCTGGCGGTCAGCGCCCTGATCATCGCGATAGTCTTCGGGATACCGTTAGGCATCTTATCGGCGGTAAAACGAGACAGCATCCTCGACCGGCTGGGCAAGTCATTCGCGATCCTTGGCATGTCTATGCCCCAATTCTGGCTCGCCATCATCCTGATGTGGATCTTCGCCGTGGAATTTCGGCTGCTGCCCACCTTTGGCAAGGAGGGCCTCGACCCGCGGTACTTCATCATCCCGGCCTTTTCCATCGCCGTGTTCACCATGGCAGGCTTCATGCGCTTGACCCGTTCGGCCATGCTGGAAGTGCTGGACAGCGAGTACGTCAAGTTCGCCCGCATCAAGGGCCTGGCTGAGCAACTCGTGATCTTCAAGCACGCGTTGAAAAACGCCGTGATACCGGTGCTCACCTTCGGCGGCATCAGCTTCGCCGGACTCCTGAACGGGTCCATCGTGGTGGAGGTCATATTCTCGTGGCCCGGCCTGGGCCTGCTGATGCTGGAAGGAATCCGAACCCGGGACGTGCCCATCATCGAAGCCACCATCCTCACCTCCGGCTTCCTCTACATCCTGATGTCCACCGTCGTCGATATCGTTTACGCTTACGTTGACCCGCGCATCCGGTACGGTTAGCCGTCGCACCGACTGCACAGTCTGAGGAGACCATCACCTTGGCAACGCAAGACCTGGCAACCCCTCTGCCACAGGCAAACACAGCCACCCGAGCCTGGCGAAAGGCCCGTGAACTGAAGTTGCCGTGGATCCCCATATTCGTACTGGTGGTGCTCATGGTTGCGGCCATATTCGCGCCGCTGCTGGCTCCCCACAACCCTGAACAGTTGAACAAGCGGGACCGCGAGGTGCCACCCTTTGAGAGCAGCAAATTCCTGCTGGGCACCGACAAGTCCGGCAAGGACATCCTGAGCCGCCTCATCTACGGCGCGCGCACGTCGGTGTTCATCAGCCTCGTCGCCCTCGGCACGGGCGCCGTCATCGGCAGCGCCATCGGCGTCATGTCCGGCTATTTCGGCGGTCGCGTCGACATCGTGCTCATGCGCCTGGTCGACGCCGTGCTGGGGTTCCCCACGGTGCTGTTGGCGCTGATCATTGTTGCCATCGCCGGCGGCGCCGGCATCGGCAACGTGATTGTGGCGGTGGCCGCCACGGTATGGGCGCGGTTCGCAAGACAGGCCCGCGGCGAGGTGCTCAGCATTAAAGAGAGGGATTTCGTTACCCTCGCCATTGTGGCCGGCGTTTCGGCCCCGGTGATCATGTGGCGGCACATCTTCCCCAACGTGATCAACACCGTGCTGATCGTCATCAGCCTGCTGGTCGGCCAGACCATCCTGCTCGAAGCGTCCCTCAGCTTCCTCGGCGTCGGCGTCCCACCGGGCGACCCCGCCTGGGGCATCATGGTTTCCGAGGGCCGCGACCAGATATTCGAAATCTGGTGGCTGGCGCTCTTCCCCGGCCTCGCCATCACCATCGTGGTCATGGCCATGAATTTCTTCGGAGACTGGCTCCGGGATACCCTCGACCCGCGCCTGCGTCGAACCCGGTAGGCTGCGCGTTGCAATGACCAGGGACGGGCATCTGCCCGTCCCTGGTCATTGATTGTATTGACACCCAATCCTTCCGGCGATACGATTATAAACTGATAACGGTTCCGCAGATCTTTCGTGCGGGATGAACGCGCGGATATTGCGGATACGGTGTCCGTGCGCTATATTTTTTGCACCACAAACTGCCTTTTCGAGGCCAAAAAACAGGACCAAAAAGGAGGAAACAATGGCAGGAAGCAACGACATCGCATTGATGGCTCACCTTCTCCGCCGCGCCGGCTTCAGCGCTAGCCGCGACGAGATCGAAGCCGCCGCTGCGAAAGGTTACGACTCCGTGGTGGAGGAGCTTCTGAATCCGGGCGAAACGTCCGGCGTCGAAGACGACCTCATGCTGCGTTATCACCCCACCTACAACCACGCGGGCGCCATCGAGATCAACATCCAGAACTGGGTGTATCGCATGGTTAACACCGAGTACCAGCTCAAGGAGAAAATGGCGCTCTTCTGGCACATGATCTTCTGCGCCGGCCACTCGAAGATCGACTCCGGCGAAGAGATGGGCCGGATGATCCAGATGTTCCGCGACAAGGGCATGGGCAACTTCCGGGAACTGCTGATGGAACTGTCCACCAGCCCCGCCATGGTCTACTACCTCGACAACTGCGAAAGCCACAAGACCAACATCAACGAGAACTACGGCCGTGAACTCCTCGAGCTGTTCTCCATGGGCGTCGGCATGAACGACGCCTTCAACTACAGCGAGGACGACGTCAAGGCCTGCGCTCGCGCCTTTACCGGCTGGAACATCGCCCCGCCGTACCCCCCGTTCCCCTATGGCCGCAGCCCTTGGGAATTCCGGTACGACCCGGCCGACCACGACAACGAAGAGAAGACCTTCCTGGGTCAGACCGGCAACTGGAACGGCGACGACATCCTCGACATGATCGCTGGGCAGCAGGCCACCGCCCGCTTCATCTCCCGCCACATGTACAACTTCTTCGTCGCCGACGAGGTCCCGGTTCCCAGCTGGCGCCAGACCCCGCCGAAGGACGAGGCCACACTCGCCGCCCTGGAGCAGGCCTACTTCGACAACGACTACAACATCACCGCGATGCTGCGCGTGTTGTTCAACTCGGAAGGCTTCAAGAACGCCCAGTACGCCAAGGTCAAGAACCCGGCCGAGATGGTCGCGGGCACGCTGCGCATGGTCGGCGACCACCGCAACGAGATCAAGCCCGGCATGTTCGAACTGAGCCAGGAGCCCAAGTACATGGGCATGGACCTCATGAACCCGCCCACCGTCGAAGGCTGGCACACCGGCCACGAGTGGATCGACTCCGGCACCCTGGTCGAGCGCATCAACTTCGCCGCCGACTACCTGGGCCGCACCGACCTTCCCGGCGTCCAGAGCATGATCTCCAAGCTCATGGCCCAGGGCGACACCCTGAGCCCCGAGCAGTTCGTCGACTCCTGCGCCGACCTGGTTGGCTGCCTCAACCTCACCGAGGACACCCGTGATCAGCTGATCGCCCACGCCGGCCGCGGTGGCAACCTCACCCACGGCTCCGACGCCGAGCGCGCCGAGTTCACCCGCCGATCCGGTGAGATGTTCCAGATCATCGCTTCCACCTCGGAATTCCAGTTCGAGTAATCGGAAAGCAACCACAGCGCGACCGGGAACTCCGATTGCACAATCGCCTTTCCCGGTCAAAAAGAACCCATAGCAAGCACAACGGAGGACTATCAAATGGTCTCTACCAACAAAGACAACGTTCTGGTGGTGCTTTCCCTCTCCGGCGGGAACGACGGCCTGAACACTGTCATTCCTTTCAATGACGGGCACTATCGCGATTATCGCCCGGCCCTGGGCGTGCCCTCCGAGGCAGTCCTGGACCTCAACGGCGAAATCGGCCTGCACCCCACCATGGGCCCCCTGAAGAAGTTCTGGGACGAGGGCAAGCTCGCCATCTTCCTGGGCATCGGCTACGCCAACCCGTCCTACAGCCACTTCCGCAGCATGGACATCTGGCACACCTGTGAGCCGGACACCATCGGCACCGAGGGCTGGCTGGGCCAGGTCATCAAGGAACTGGACCCCAACAACGAAGGCCAGGGAATCACCGGCGTCAACTTCGGCCGCGGCCTCCCCCGCGCTCTCGCCAAGGAAGGCGTCCCCGTCGCCTCCGTGGGCAACCTCGAGACCTACGGTCTGCTCACCGGCATCGAGGGTGATGACCAGCGCGCCGAGGCGCTGGACCTCTTCAGCAAGATCTACGCGCCCACCGTCGGCCAGGGCTTCGTGAGCGACTACCTGCGCTCCACCGGCACCTACGCCCGCATCGGCGCCGACATCCTGGCCACCGCGCCGCCGAAGTACACCTCCAACGTGGAGTACTCCGCCACCACCGTCGGCCAGTACATGAAGAACATCGCGCAGACCCACCTGGCCGACCTGGGCACCCGCGTCCTGTTCACCACCAGCCCCTACAACGGCTTCGACACCCACGCCAACCAGGCGTCCGACCACGCTCGGCTGTGGACCGACGTGTCTGCCAACGTCGACACCTTCATCACCGACCTGCGGGACCATGACGCCAGCGACAACGTCATCACGTTCATGTTCTCCGAGTTCGGCCGCCGCGTCGCCGACAACGGCTCCGGCACCGACCACGGCGCAGGCTCCGTCGCCTTCGCAGTCGGCGAAAAGGCCAAGGGCGGCATCTACGGCGTGTACCCGTCCCTCGAACCCGGACAGCAGGAAGAGGGCGGCAACCTCAGGTCCAACATGGACTTCCGCCAGGTTTACGCCACCATCCTGGAAGACTGGATGGGCCTGGACTCCAACCCCATCAACCGCGGCAACTTCGAGAAGGTCCCCTTCCTGTAGGCCAACGGTATCCGAATGATCGAGGCGGAGGGCCCTCGCTGAACGGCAAACCCTCCGCCTTATCCTGACCAATGACGACCGAAAAAGAGGGAAGTCTA
>JAJDXX010000054.1 GCA_022823055.1 Candidatus Binatia bacterium
CGCGGAAGCGGGAATCCAGGCGGGGTGAGGTGGGGAAACAGCCTGTTTCAGCCTCGCCCCACCCATGGATTCCCGCTTCCGCGGGAATGACGTTTCGGGTGACCGTGCTGTTTCGAGTTTGGGTGGAGTTCTGACACAGTATGTGCCGCGGGAATGACGGAGAGGAAAAAATGCCTGTTGAAGTCATCTGCATTGACCATATCTTCATACCCGTCCGGGACCTCGCCGCGGCCGAGGCGTTTTATGACAAGGTCATGCCGGTCCTGGGCTTCCGCAAGGGCCCGGTTTCCGACAAGGTGTCGCCGCGGACGCGCTACGACAACCGGCACCTCACCTACTGGATCGTGCTGCGCGGAGACGCGGAGACATCGGCGGAACCGGGTGCCGAGGCGGGGGCGCCGTCGCACCTGTGCTTCCGCGTGGTCGACCAGGAGGCCGTGGACCGGGCCTGCCGGGAGCTGCGCACCGCCGGCATCGACGCCACCGAGCCGCAGACCTACACGCAGTACTCGCCCGACTACTACGCGACCTTCTTCTCCGACCCCGACGGCCTGCTGCTGGAGGTGATCAACTTCAACGCGCGCCGACGCCGGCGTATGTTCGACTGGGACGCGGAAACCGGGTAGCGAAGCGAAGTCGAGGGACGCCATCTTTCAGGTACCGCCGCGCCGTGTCGGTTGGCAAAGCGACGCCCCATGAGCTACTGAGATCGCATGAAAGCCGTACGGATACACGAGTTTGGCGGGCTCGACAGCCTGCGGGTCGAGGAAGCGCCGCGGCCGGAGCCCAAGGCCGGGGAGGTGCTGGTGCGGATACGCGCCGCGGGCATCAACCCGGTGGACTGGAAGACGTGTGCGGGCGAGGGCGTAGCGCCACGGCTGGACGACCCGTTCCCGTTCATTCCGGGGTGGGACGTCTCGGGCGTGGTGGAGGCGCTGGGCGCGGATGTCGCCGACCTCCGGATCGGCGATGCGGTCTGCGGCATGGTGCGCTGGCCTTGGGGAGGTGGCGGTTACGCCGAATACGTGGCCGCGCCCGCCGCGGACCTCGTCACCAAGCCGGACACGATGGACCATGCGCAGGCGGCGGGGCTGCCGCTGGCGGCCCTGACCGCGTGGCAGGCGCTGTTCGACATGGCGGACCTCCAGGCCGGGCAGACGCTGCTGATTCACGCGGCGGCGGGCGGCGTCGGCCACGTCGCGGCGCAATTGGCCAAGTGGAAAGGCGCGCACGTGGTCGGCACGGCGTCGGCGCGCAACGAGGCGTTCCTGCGGAAACTGGGCGCGGACCGGGTGGTGGACTACAACAGGACTCGGTTCGAAGAGGCGGTGTCCGGTGTGGACGTGGTGCTGGACGGCGTTGGCGGCGAGGTCCAGGGCCGTTCCTGGGCCGTTATCCGGCGTGGCGGCGTGCTCGCCTCGATTCGCGGGCGTCCCAGCGCGGAGGAAGCCACGGCCCGCGGCGTGCGCGCGCAGCACGTGTCGGTCCACGCCGATGCGGCGCAACTCCGGGCCATCGCCGGACTGGCGGGTGAGGGGCGGCTCCAGGTGCACGTCGATGAGGCGTTCGCGCTGGACGACGTGCGCAAGGCGCACGAGGTGAGCAGGGCCGGGCACACGCGGGGCAAGCTGGTCTTGCGGACGGGATGACGGGATTCGGACGTCGCCCTTGCCGCGCGGGAAGCCTTAGGTCCGTCTTGGGTGGATTGGCGGCCCTCGGCTCGCCCTTGAGTGCGCGGGCGCATTCTACGAGTGCATCGTGTTGAACGCCCATCTGGGCCTCGCCCTTGCGTGCGTGGGCGCTTTGGTGCATGGTCGCATTCGGGTGCCTGTATCGCAGAACACAAGAAGAGCAATTCCGGCAAAGGGAGGGACGACATGGCGACGAGAATCAAGCATCTGGCCATCGTGAGTGAGAACTACGCCATCGAGGAGAAGTTCTACCAAGCCGTGTTCGGAATGAAGACCGCCGAGCGCGCGCGCATCGAGAGCGCCTCGGTAGTGAGCGACGGCTACGTGGGCATCAACATCAACCCGCGCCGGCCCGGACGCCAGGGCGGCTTCGACCACTTCGGCTTCGAGGTGGACGACGTCGAGGGGGTGACCGCGCGCATGAACGAGAAGTATCCGGAGGTGCACATCCTCAAGCGGCCGAGCAACCGCCCGTTCGCGGGCCTGAGCACCCACGACCCGGCGGGGAACGTGTTCGACCTTTCCCAGGACGGGATGGAAAACCGCAGGGACGTGTACGTGGATGGTGACCGCCAGGCCGACCGCTACGTCAAGCACTTCGTGCTGCGCGCGGTGGAGCCGGAGCGCGTCGCGCAGTTCTACCGGGATGTCTTCGACTTGGTGGAGACGGAGAAACCCGCGGACGATCCCAACTGCTACCTGACGGACGGCCGGGTCACGCTGATCATTTCGCCGTGGAAGATCTCCGACTATTCCGGCACGGGCATCGAACGTCCGGCGCTGGACCACATCGGCTTCAAGGTGGAGAGCGTACAGGCGGTCAAGGACCGGCTCGAGGAGCTGTCCAAGCGCAACCCCTACCTGAGCCCGGGCCCGGTGGGCGCGGGACCGGAGGCGGAGGCGCGGCTGGCGCTGTTCGCCAAGTGCAAGTTCGGCGAGTACCAGCTCTCGGACCCCGACGGCGTGATGATCGACATCAGCGAGCACTGATCGAATGCAGAGCGAAGGACAGGTATCGGGTGGCGCTTCGCCAATCCGACCTGAGTGAGCGGGTCGCACCGCGTCCGCGGAGTCAGCCGACCGCTCGCTCCCGGTTATCGGCATCGTCTGTTTCGGCTTCGCCGGGCGGAACAGGAGGAATCAAATGGCACGCATCCTCATGGGCGTGATTCTCGTATGCGGTCTCTGGGCCCTGACAGCAGCGCCGGCCCTGGGCGAGGTATCCTTCGAAGGCAAGACCGTGAAGGTCATCGTCGCCTCCAACGCCGGCGGCGGCACCGACCTCTCCGGACGGCTCATCAACCGGTTCATGCAGAAGTACCTGCCGGGCAATCCGCGCTTCGTGTACCAGTACATGGGCGCGGGCGGCGGCAAGATCAAGGCGGCCAACTACCTGGCCAACCGCATCAAGCCCGACGGCCTGACCTTCATGCAGACCGACTCCAGTCCGATCCAGCCGCATGTGCTCCGGCGCAAGGTGATCAAGTACGATCCGACCAAGTTCATCGCCATGGGCGGCATCCACCGCGGCGGCAGCGTGCTGTTCATCCGCAAGGACGCGCACAAGCGGCTGACGGACAAGAATGCCGCCAAGGTCAACGTCGGCGGCATCAGCGGCGCGCGCGCGTGGCAGGCCATGAACGTGTGGGGCGCGGAGTTCCTGGGCTGGAACCTCAAGTGGATCGTGGGCTACCCCGGCACCGGCGCCCTGGTCAAGGCCATCAGTCAGGGAGAGATCGACGTCCTGGCGACGCAGAACGCGTACATCATCAACGAGCTTAAGGACGCGGGCGTCATCGATCTCATCGCCCAGGAAGGCATCCGCGGCGCCGATGGCTACACGCCGCGTTCCTCGTTCAAGGACGTGCCCATCTTCCCCGAACTCATGGCGGAACAGAAGATCGGCAAGCTGGCCACGGCAGCGTACGAGTCGTGGATGGGACCTTCCACCATCGACAAGTGGCAGACGCTGCCCCCGAAGACTCCGGCGGAGTACGTCAAGGTCTATCGCGATGCCTTCCAGAAGGCGGTGCATGACCCCGAATTCCTGAGACTCGCGCGCAAGCAGTTCAGCCAGGACCTGATTTCAGTCACCGGCGAGTCGCTCAACAAGCGCCTGCCGCAGATCGTCGACGTGCCCAAGGAGGTCCTCGATTACGCGTCGAAGCTGCGCAAGAAGTACGACGTGCCCGAGCGCTGAATGACGCTCTTTCCGGCAGGGTGGGTGTGACACCCTCAGGATGATCCATCCCCGTGAGGCGGGGACGTTACGATTCCGTCATTCCCGCGGAAGCGGGAATCCAGGGGTGGTGGGCGGCTATTGGCGGTGGTTCCCCACCCACCCCGCCTGGATTCCCGCTTCCGCGGGAATGACGGAAAGAGGCGCCGGCGCCATTTCGGGTTCAAACGGTGTCTTGACGCAGTCTGCCCCCCGGCTTCTTCCACCACCCGGATGCGAACATGATCGAGGCCGCGTACCAGGGCCTGCTGGGGATACTTGAACCTCAGGCCATGCTGCTGATGGTGAGCGGTGTGCTGCTCAGCAGCGTGTTCGCGGCGCTTCCCGGGGTGGGCGTGCTGCTCATCCTCACCGTCGTCCTGCCCTTCAGCCTGTCCATGAGCCCGTACCATGCCATTGCCTTTCTACTGGGCATCGGCGCGGTCTCCAACACGGCCAACACGTTTCCGTCGGTGCTCATTGCGGTACCCGGCAGTGCCGGCTCCCAGGCCACCATCCTCGACGGCTACCCCATGGCGCGCAAGGGCGAGGCCAAGCGCGCCTTCGGTGCCGCCTTCATGGCGTCGGCGGTGGGCGGCGTGCTCGGCGCCATCGTTCTCCTGGCTTCACTGCCGATCCTGCGCCCGCTGGTGCTGAGCTTCGGTTCGCCCGAGTTCTTCGTGCTGGTGGTGTGGGGCCTGAGCGCCATCGGCGTGCTCAGCGGCCGCGCGCCCATCAAGGGGCTTCTCGCCGCGATATTGGGCATCCTCATCGCCACCGTGGGGGTGGACGAGAAGACCGCCATCGAGCGCTTCTCGTTGGACACCGCCTACCTGTGGGACGGAGTCAACGTCATCCTCATCGGCCTGGGCCTCTTCGCCGTTCCCGAGCTCATCGACCTGGCGGTGCGGCGCAGCAGCATCGCGGAGACCGAGGACCTGGGCAGCGGCCTGCTGGAAGGCATCAAGGACGTGTTCCGCCACTGGTGGATGGTGGTGCGCTGCAGCGCCATCGGCGTGTGGGTCGGCGTCCTGCCGGGACTCGGCAGCAGCGTCGCCGACTGGTTTGCCTACGCCCACGCGGTGCAGACCGAGAAGAACACGGAGCGCTTCGGCCACGGCGACGTGCGCGGTGTCATCGCGCCGGAAAGCTCCAACAACGCCAAGGAAGGCGGCGCGCTCATCCCCACCATCGCCTTCGGCATACCGGGCAGCACGTCCCTGGCCATCATGCTGGCGGCCTTTGTCTCCGTCGGCATCCATCCCGGCAGCCGCATGCTCACCGACCAACTGCACCTGACCCTGGCCATGGTGTGGGTGCTGGTGATCTCCAACCTCATGGCCACCAGTCTGGCCATGGGCTTCGCCGGGACCTTTGCCCGACTCTCGCTCCAGCCCTTCTACGTCATCGTGCCGGTGACCCTGGTGCTATGCGCCTCCGCCTCGTTCGCCGCGAGCTACGCCCACGAGGATCTGTACGCGTTCCTGGTCTTCTCCGCCGTGGGCTACCTGATGAAGCTCTTTGACTGGCCCCGTCCTCCGGTGCTGGTGGCCGCGGTGCTGGGGTTCCAGATGGAGACCTACCTGTGGCTCTCCATCGCCCGCTACGACTTCGTCTGGCTGCTGCGCCCCTCGGTGCTGTTGCTGCTGGCGCTGGTGATCTTCACCCTGCTGCTGCCGGTCATCCGCAAGCGGCGCGAGGCCAAGCGCGGCGACGCCCCGGCCGCGCCGCCGGACGACCCCCGGCTGCGCGCCGGCAACATCCTGTACACGCTGGGCTTCATCGCGCTGCTGGCATGGGGGGTGAGCGTCGCGCAAGAGTGGCCGCTGCGGAGCGCGCTCATCGTCTACTCCCTGGCGGGGGTGGGCATTCCCCTCGCGCTGCTCCAGGTCACGCTGGACCTCCTGCGTATCCGGAAGCACCTTGGCGGAGCCGCGGCCGAGACCACGCCCGGCGACGGCTCGCCCGACGTGCTGCGCCGCACCGGAGAGGTAATCCTCTGGATCGCCGCGCTGGTGGGAGGCATCCTCCTGATCGGCTTCCACGTGACGCTTCCGCTCTTCACCGCCGGCTACGCGTTCGCCTACGGCGCGCGCTGGCGCACAGCCCTGCTGCTGGGTGCGTTGGCTGAAGGCTACCTCTATCTGGTATTCGATGAGTTGTTGCACGTGCTGTGGCCCGAGCCCCTACTGATCTCGAGCTGGAGCTGACAGGCACCGGCACGCGGATCGATGGAGGAGATGGCAGGCCTTGCGCCCTGCCTGCGCCAACACGGCGTCCGGCCGCCCTAAAGGAATCTCGGCAGCGATGGCCAGAGCGAACAGGAGACGACCGCGGACACGCAAGAGGAAGCCTCAGGGACGGCGCGGATGGCTCCTGGTGCCGGTGATCATCCTGGCGGTGATGCTGGGTTGGCTCTACCGGGACGAGATCGTGGAACTCGTGACTTTCCGGTTCGAAGGGATCGACTTTTCACGCCGGCCGGGGGAAAACGCCCGGAGCGGCCAGGGCGGAGGCGGGATAACGGAGGGGGAACGGAAGGAGCTGGAGAAGATTCTCCGGGATCAATGAATCCGGGAATCCCCTCCCCTCCCGACTTTGTGCGGCGTTAGTCTTCCGTGGCGCTGGCGTCCCGTACGGCTATTACAGCCCCGCCGGCAGGTTGTAGAAGCGTTCCGCGTTGCGCGACAGCACCGCGGTCTTGTCTTCGTCAGTCAACTCGTCGCTCTCGATCACCTCGCCCAACTCTTCCTTGCAGAACTCGTTGTTGACCTCGTGAGGGAAATCCGACGAGTAGACCCACGGCTTGTTGCCCACCGTGCGGATGGCGTGCGCCAAGTCGGGCTCGTGGCCCTCGCAGCCCACGAAGATCCGGCCTTCCTCGATGTGCCGCTTCACGTAGTCGCTCACCGCCTCGCCGTCCCGGAGCTGCAGGAACTCGCTCCGGGGATCGTGCTGGATGTGTGTCTCATAGGAACGGTCGAAGCGCTCCAGGCACATCAGCAGCCAGGCCACGCCGCCTTCCAGAAAACCGATGCGCACGTTGGGGTAGCGGTCGAAGATGCCGTTGAAGACGATGCCGCCCATGGAGATCATCTGCCCGAAGGGATGGCCGAGGGCGTGCACCGGGGCGTACGGATGCAGGTCGTCCATGCCCAGGTTCTCGTGCGCCCCGCCGTGGATGCCGATGCAGCAGCCGAGCCGGTCCGCCTCCTCGTAGATGGGCCAGTAGTACTTGTGGCCCAGGTGCAACTGGATTCCCGTGGACGGCAGCATGGCGCCGCACATTCCCAGTTCCTCCACCGCCCGGCGCAGCTCCTTCACCGCCTCCGCCGGCTCTTGCAGCGGGATCAGCGCCACCGCCTGGAAGCGCGGGCTCTTCTGCACGTAGTTCTCGGCGATCCAGTCATTGTAGGCGCGCGCCAGGTCGATGGCCCAGTCCTGGCTGATCACCTTGCCGTAGGACAGTCCCACCGTGGGGTAGAGCACGGTCCGGTCGATGCCCACGTCTTCAAGGAATTCCACCCAGCCGTCGTAGCCCACTTGCTGGAACGACCCTTCCGGGAGCTTGTGCGCGTTGGCCGAATGTAGGTGGTCCAGCGGCGGGAAGGGGTTGGACCAGCGCATCTGCTCCTGCACCTCCCGCGGAAAGCGGCTGGTGATGGCCTCCATATCCTCCACCACGTGTCCGTCGCCATCGATGATCTGAAACTTGTTGGCCATGAGAACCTCCTGGTCAGCCCTTTGTGTAACCTTGTGCAAGGTTGTGCGCGAGGAACGCGGCGCCGACTCGCTGAACCGTATCGCGCCGGATGATTCGGGTATTAACCCGCTCCACGGGAGCTTGTCAAGAAACGTCGCGCGGATCACATGGCGCCACGTCGTGCGGACCGAATCTTGCGCGCCCGCTCACGTCACGCTAAACGGTTGAAGCCATGAGCTGGCTCAACCTCGGTTCCCTCGGCGGCTTGGTGGCGCTGGCCTTCCTGGCCTGGGCCGCGGGCGGCTTCCGGCGGCCGATCCCCTGGCGCACGGTGGCCAGCGCCGGGGGCCTCATGCTGGTCCTCGGCGCGGTAGTGTTCTGGGTCCCGTGGACCCGCACGGCCCTCATATGGATCAACGACACCGTCATCACCGTCCTCCGGGCCGGCAACGAGGGTGCGCGTTTCCTCTTCGGTCCGCTGGCCCTCAACCCGGGGGAGACCACCGCGGGCGGAACGCCGTCCATCGGCTTCATCCTGGCCGCGCAGGTGTTCCCCGCGGTGATTTTCTTTGCCTCGCTCATGGCGGCGCTCTACCACCTGCGCATCCTGCAACCCGTGGTGAAACTCTTCGCCGTGCTGTTCCACCGCACCATGGGCCTCTCGGGCGCCGAGTCCCTGGCCGGCTCCTCCAACATCTTCATCGGCGTCGAGTCGGCCATGACCGTGCGGCCGTATCTCGACCGCATGACCCGCTCCGAGCTGCTCACGCTCATCACCTGCGGCATGGCCACGGTGGCGTCCACCACCCTGGCGCTCTACGTGCTCTTCTTGAAGGACAGCTTTCCGCTCATCGCCGGGCACCTCGTCTCCGCCTCGGTGATGTCCATCCCGGCCGCGGCGCTGGCGTCCAAGCTGATCCTGCCGGAGGGAGAGACGCCGGACACCCTGGGAGGCGTGCCGCCCATGGCCGAGAGCGGGCGCAAGCAGAACACCATGGCGGCGCTGATGGACGGCTCCTGGGAGGGGCTCAAGCTGGCCGCGGGCATCGGCACCCTGCTCGTGGCCATCCTGGGTTTCGTGGCGCTCATCGACTACGGCCTGCTCAAGTTTACCGCGCCGTTGAGCGATGCCCTCGCTGGACCCGTGGACCTGCGGCGCATCCTGGGCTGGCTCTTCACGCCACTGGCGTGGCTCCTTGGCCTTGCGGAATCCGATCTCACTGCCGCCGGCCGCCTGCTCGGCGGGCGCGCCATCCTCACCGAGGTCGTCGCCTACCAGGAGCTGGGCAGGCTCGGAGCCGATGGCGCGCTCTCGCCCCGCGGCATCCTGGTCCTGTCCTACACGCTGTGCGGCTTCGCCCACGTCGCCTCGATGGGCATCTTCATCGGCGGCATCGGCGCCCTCGCCCCGGCGCGCCGCGGCGACCTATCCGCGCTGGGCCTTCGCGCCCTGGTAGGCGCCACCCTTGCGACCCTCATGACCGGCGCGGTCGCGGGCTTCTACTACTACGGGCAGCAAGGGTTGCTGGGCATGTGAGAAACGGAGGTTAACGAATGAATGCCGAAAACGGCGCGTGGGCGCCCCCGGACAGCATCCCTCGTCCCGAGGTGGTCAAGCTCTCCCGCGAGACCCTCGACCTGCCCGACATCCCGGTGGGGAACCGCGAGGACATCTTCCGCATCCGCGCCCTGGAGATGGACTGGGACATCGGCACCATGACCTACGCGCCGGAAGACCCCGCGCGTATCCCCAAGGCCCCCGACGGCAGACGCGCCGGCATCTTCCTGCTGCACGGCGGCACCTCGGACTACAAGTCGCTGGAGCCCGTGGCTCGGATGCTGGCCACAAAGTTCGGCTTCAAGGTCACGCTCATGACCTTTCCCGGCCGGCTCTACCTGCTGGACCCCTCCAGGGACTGGCCCGGCGACACCCTCGAGCCCGACGGCACCGGCCGGACGCCTCTGTGGACCAGGGAAACGCACATCACGCGCGATCAGTACGAGGTGGCGCGCGACGAGGCCCGGCGCGAGAGCTACGGCACCGTCATCTCGCTGGTGGCGCACGAAGGCACCGAGTTCTACCACCGCATGGCCGCGTGGCCCGTGGCCTTCGAGGAGGCGCTGCGCGAGAGCTGCCGGCGCGAGTTCGACCCGTCCGAGTACGCACTGTACGTCCACGGCCACTCCACCGGCGGGCCGTTCGCCATGATCGCCGCCCAACGGGTCGCCAACGTCGAGGGCGTGCTCGGCTATGGCTCCTCCACCTTCGCCTACATCTACACGGCCACCACCGGCGATCGCTGGGAGTTCCCCTTCAACCACCTGCGCCTGCGCACCTGGCGCGACACTGCGCGCTACCTCTACGAAGGGCTCAAGGACAAGGGCTACGGCCTGCCCATGCTGATGGAGCTCACCATGGAGAAGTGGGAGGTGGGAAAGAAACGCACCAACTTCAAGGCCGAGGACTTCGTCCACAAGAACGGCGCCGGCGCGCTGGACGAGGCCGCCCGCGTCACCGCCCGGCGCCTGAAGATGAGCGGCGCGGACGAGGAACGGCTCGTCGCCCGCTACCTCGGCTACCTGCGGGAGCTGTCCGGCCCCGGCGCCAAGCCAGTGCCGCCCGTGCTGTCATTGCACGGCCTGGACGACGACACCGTCACCCTGCGGCGCTGCTGCGACGCGCTGCCGCTCTACGCCACCATGGATCCCGCGCCCAAAGTGGCCTGCGTCTCCCTGGGCGCCGGCATCCACACCTGGGGCCTCACCTACGACGACCTCCCGCGCGGCATCATCCCGCCGGTGTGCCGGCTCTGGCACGACGCCATCGTGGGCGGGTTCTTTGCGCCGTGAAGACACGAGATCACCACGTCATTCCCGCGGAACAGGCTGTGTCAAAACACCATTCAAGAGAGGCAACAACCCCCAGAAACGTCATTCCCGCGAAAGCGGGAATCCAGGAGGGGTAGAGCGGGGAAACGCCGCTGTAGCGCCCTGCCACCACCCCTG
>JAJDXX010000236.1 GCA_022823055.1 Candidatus Binatia bacterium
CCGGGAAATCCCCACCGATCTGTTCCTGGAGAACATCCGGGCCTGACGCCGGCAGCATCATTGATATGAAAATAAATAATTGTTCAATGGTTTCAGGTAGTTATGGAATCCCGCTACACCCCAATGAGTCATTCCCGCGGACGCGGGAATCCAGGCGGGGTGGGGCAGAGCAATGAGGCCGCCGCACCCCCCACCCCTGGATTCCCGCTTGCGCGGGAATGACTCATTGGGGGGGCCATTTTCATCCCCCTTTGTGTCGGCTGCAAGCCGACATGGGTCATTCCCGCGAAAGCGGGAATGACGGTAGGGGACTAGGAACGACGATTCGGGGAACCGTTCCCCTTCCTGTTCGAGTGCGGCTCTGACACGGCCACTTTCGCGGGAACGACTTTTGTGAGACGTTCAAGCTCAAACCATTGTCCGGGAGAACACCATGAGCCAGTTGACCGAAGAGAAATGCATCGCGTGCCGGGCGGACGCGCCGGTGGTGACGCCGGAGGAAATTCACGAACTCACGCCGCAGATGCCCGACTGGGCCATGATCGAAGAGGACGGCATTCCCAAGCTCGACCGGCTCTTCAAGTTCAGGAACTTCGCCCAGGCATTGGCGTTCACGGCCGCGGTGGGCGACATCGCCGAGGCGGAAGGGCACCACCCGAGGATCGTCACCGAATGGGGCCGGGTGCGCGTCACTTGGTGGACCCACAAGATCCGCAACCTGCACCGCAACGACTTCATCATGGCCGCCAAGACCGACCGGGCCTACGGCGAAACCGGATGACGGATGGTCCCCCGCGGCTCCGGGAGGCGGGACTCTGAGCGAACGCCCCGCCCCGATTGACACGCGGCAACGTCTTGCCGTATTGACGGGGCTAGCAACGCCCATTCGTGGAGGTAACGCACATGGCAGACTATCCGATTCTGGATGCCGACTCGCACATCCGCGAGACCGTCGACGACTACCGCTCCCGCGTACCCGAAGTGTACCAGCGCATCCGCCAGGGGTTTTTCCCCAGCGATACCTGGGACCGCTTTCTCGGCCGCATGGGCAAGCAGACCATCGGCACGAACGGATACGTCGCGGACATGGACGTGGAGGGCATCAACCTCAGCGTCACGTACCCCACCATGGCGCTGAGCCTGAGTCTCGTTCCCCAAAGCGACCTTCAGAAGGCGCTGGCGCGCGCCTGGAACGACTACATCGGCGAGGTCCAGCAGCAGAACCCGCGCATGAAGGGCATCGCCACCGTGTCCCTGAAGGACGTGCCCGCGGCCGTCGAGGAACTGAACCGCGCCGTGAACAAGTGGCACCACCCCGGCGTGATGCTCCATACCCACGGCCACAAGAAGAACCTGGGCGCCGAGGAGTTCTGGCCCATCTACGCCGAGGCCGAACGCCTGGGCATCCCGGTGTGCTTCCACGGCAACTCCTGGGGCGCCGAGGGGCAGGAGCGCTGGGAGTCTTTCCTCCAGGCCCACACGGTGAGCTTCTCCTTCGAGATCATGCAGGCCTTCCTGGGCATTACCACGTGCGGGGTGCTGGAGCGCTACCCCAAGCTCAAGGTGGGGTTCTTCGAGGCCGGATGCGGCTGGCTCCCCTACTGGCTGGACCGCATCGACGAGCACTACGAGCGCCGCAGCGAGGAAGCGCCGCTGCTCAAGGGCAAGCCCAGCGACTACGTGAAGAGCGGCCGGGTGTACGTGAGCTTCGATCCCGACGACGCCATGTTGCCCTACTGCATGGACCGCTACGGCGACGACATGTGGCTGT
Source organism: Candidatus Binatia bacterium (assembly GCA_022823055.1). Lineage (GTDB taxonomy): Bacteria > Desulfobacterota > Binatia > UBA9968 > JAJDTQ01 > JAJDTQ01. The sequence continues at coordinate 1,772 of JAJDXX010000236.1, forward strand.
TCGCCGCCGACTACCCGCACTGGGACACCATCTGGCCCAACGCCACCAAGGAGGTGCGCGAGCGCACCGACATCTCCGAGGACCAGAAGCGGAAGGTCTTCTTCGACAACTGCAACCGGTTCTACAGTCTGGGGCTGGAGGCGTAGCGCCGGGGTCTACAACTCCAGTTCCTCCGCCACGGCCTTCTCCACCGCCGTGCCCTTGAAGAAGTCGGGGTTGTTGCGCGTGTGCAGGCGCGCGGCGTTGGTGAAGGTGAACTCGCGGAAGTCCTGCCCGGTCACGTGGCCCTTCTCGACCATCTCGTAGGCCTCGGGAATCACTTCCTTGAAATCGGGCACGTCGAAGTGGGTGAAGTCCGAGCTGAAGATGGGCTGGAGGCGCACGCCCATGCGCGGGTCGAACGCCCACATGGTGGCGCGGTCGTCGGCCTCGCAGCCGAAGAAGAAGTTGTTGGCGAACACCGCCTCCACGTCCTCCTCTGACTGGACCCCGGCGGCCTCGAAATCGTCCACCACGTGCTCGGGCCTGGATAGCTCTTCGACGCTGCAGTTGGGCCGGAAGGCGTCGAGGTTGTTCATGAGGGCGTCGGCGTTGGCCTTGAGCCGCTCGTCACCGTAGCGCTCGATAAACCCCTTCAACTCCTCGACGTTGGTGTCGCTGGGGTACTGCAACCCGGCGCGCCGGCGCTTCTCCCAGTGCTCGATGAGATCGAAGCACATCTGGCAGGCCCAGCTTATGCCGCCTTCCATGAACCCGAAGTTGAGGCTCGGGTAGCGGTTCACCAGGCCGCCGAGGAAGACGCCGCGGGCGAAGGCGTGGTTCGACTCGGCGAAGTGGCCCACGTGGTTGAAGGTGAAGTTGCTGATGGAGGCGCGGTCGTGCCAGCGGCCGCTGCCCGAGTGCTGGGTCACGGCCACGCCCAGCTCGACACAGCGGCGCCACACGGGCTCGTAGTCGTACGGGCTGTCCAGGGCAATGTTGTCGCAGTACCAGGCGGCCTTGCGCGGATCGATACCCTCGGCCGCCCCCGGGATCTTGCGCTCCTGGTTGCCGCGCATCATGATGGCCCGGTAGCCGCGCTGCACCACCGCGTACTCCAGCTCTTCCAGGGCCTCGTCCGGGTTGTGCGCCGGGATGATGGCCACCGGGCAAAAGCGCTCGGGGTACGGCCCGAACATGTCGGCCGTCATCATGTTGTAGGCGCGCACGCCGGCCCGGTGCAGATCGTCGTCCTGAATGCCGTTCACGCTCAGTCCGAAGCTCGGATAGATCATCGCGAAGTCGATGCCGAGTTCGGGCAGCCGCTCGTTCAGCAGACCTGGCAGGAGGCCCGTGGCCTTGTCGAGGGTGTCCGCTGTAACGCCCCACCAGATGGTGCGGCGCATGCGGTGGTGCTGGCGCTCCTCTGGGGTCGACCGATACCAGGACTGGTTGCGGCGCCAGAGGTCCTTGATCTGGTCGACGGCCCCGGGGCCGCCAGCTTCGCTCAGGTATTCCAGGAAGACCGGGATCGGCTCGATCCAATGTCCGTCGCCGTCGATGACCGGGTGTTTCAGGCCGTCGTGTATCCGTTGCGCTTCGCTTGCCATGGTCGGGCTCCTGTTGTCGTGAAAGGTCGAATGAGCACGCCACAACCTACCACACTACCCGACCCCGTGCACGGTTTCAGCGCCTGGGCCTTCTCCGGGACTTGGTCGCGGTCTTCCGTTGAGGGATGTGGAGCGCGCCGTGCACCGCTTCCTGCACGAGCCCGGCCTGCCAAGCCAACAGGCCCGAGCACGCCATGATCTCCTCCTCGGACCGCGGGCGGGTGCGGGCGATGTTTTCGAGCGCGGCCTTGGGCGCCAGGGTCGACGGAGCGATCCCCAACTCGGTAGCGATCCGCATGCACTCGGTGCGCAACGCGTCGAGTTCCCTATCGTTGAAAGGCAAAACGTCGGGGGGCGCGGCGCGCCGGAGTTCCGGCCACTCGCTCTCCGCCATGCCCGCGGCCCGTTCGAGCGCATGCCCGAGCGCCCGCCGGCGTGAGCCGACGATGTCGCGCGGCAGCTTTGGACCCTGGTCCAGCGCCACGCCCGGATGTGCGTCGGCCCATTCCACCAACTCCAATATCTTCTGATTCTGAAGCACCTTGAAGGTAGGCCGGTTGACGCGCCGTGCCAGCGTGTCGCGCCAATGCCAGACCTCCCGCAGGTAGGCCAGTTGGCGGCGTGACAGGCGCCCCGCGCCCTTGATGCGCCAAGTGTCCTCCGGGTCGCGCACCCGGTCCCGGCCGGTGGCCTCCACCATCGCGCGGCAACTCTCCCGATGCCACGCCACCCGCTCCCACTGGAGCAGCTCCCCGTGCATCCGCTCGGCGAGCGCTTCCAGGTAGCGCGTGTCATTGACCGCGTAGCGCAACTGCGTTTCGCTGAGGGGCCGGCGCGACCAGTCCGATTTCTGCGAGTCCTTGACGAGCGCGACGTCCAGGAGTTGCTCAACGAGGGAAGCCAGCCCGATCTGTTCGATGCCCAGCAGTTGCGCCGCGATCATCGTGTCGAAGACCTCACCGCGGGGCCTGAAGCCCTTCCAGGCGCGCAGCAGCCGCAGGTCGTAGTCGGCGCCGTGCAGGATCAGCCGCTTGTCCGCCAGGACTTCGATGAAAGCGCCCAAGTCCAACCCGGACAGAGGGTCGACGACGAAATGCCCGTCCCCGACGGTCAACTGGATAAGGCAGACCTTCTCCGCGTAGTTGTGCAGGCTGTCCGCCTCGGTATCCAGCCCCACCGACCGCGCCGCACGGAGGCACCGCATCAACCGCTCCAGGGCCGCGGGCTCGTGGACATAGACGTAGTCCGCGGATTCCCCTCGTTGCGCGCTTCTTGTTTCAGCTACATCGCTTTTGTCATCGAACTTCTCAGGCACGGCCCGCTCTTCTCCTTCCCTTTAACTTTATCATTGATTCAAATAACTTGGCATTACTATTCACGAATTTTGTTCAATCAGGCTCAATTTCGTTTAGTTTCGGCTCAAGGTGCGTCGAACGCGAAAAGGGCTCAAGCGAGCGGTGCGCGGACTGCCGTAACGATACGCAGTGCCTTTGGCGAGGTCCAAAGCCGTACCTTGGCATTGCCAAATCAAGCGCTTAGTGATACGTTTGTTAATACTGTTAAATGAATCAAAAGGAGTCCTTATGGCGAAGTTGCCCCATATCATACCCGTGACCGACCTGCGGCAGGACGCGGCGGCCGTGTTGAAACGGGTCGGCGAGTCGCGCGAGCCCTTCGTCATTACCCAACGCGGTCGAGCGGCGGCGGTGCTCTTGAGTGCCGAGGCATACCAGCGCGCGGAGTCCGAACGGCAAATGCTCAGGCTCTTGGCGCAGGGGGAAAAGGAGATTACCGAGGGACATGGGGTAGACTTGGACACGGTGCTGGCGGAAGCCGACTCGCTGCTCACCGATGATGATTCGTGAGTGTCCGATTCACGCCATCCGCCCGGTCGCAATTCCTTGCCGCGATCGCTTATATCAAGCGGGATAACCCGGAAGCAGCGAGACTGTTTCGCGACCGGGCCGAGGATGTCTTGCGTCGGATCGAGAAGTTTCCCGACTCCGGGAGAGTCATTCCCGAGTTTCCGGAGTTGCCCTACCGGGAAGTGATCGTTGCTCCGTACCGTTTCTTCTACCGCCAGGAAGACGGCACAGTCTGGATCGCGAGCGTCTGGCACGGTGCCCAACTTCCGGATGAACCCTGAGATTCGGGGAGGCCCTGTGACACCGGTACCGGCAGACAGCGACTCCGACCTTCTGGCCCGCGCCCGCGCCATCCACGCGCGTGTCCTGACCGTGGACACGCACGTCGACATCCCGCCCGATTTCGGCACCGAGACCTACGACCCCAGGGAGGCGAAGAGAGGACGGGGACAGATCGACCTCGTGGGGATGGAGCACGGCGGGCTCGACGCGGTGTTCTTCATCGTCTACGTGGGCCAAGGAGAACGCGACGCGGCCGGCTATGCTCGGGCCATGGCCGACGCCTTCGCCAAGTTCGCGGCCATCCGGCGCATGACCGACGTGCAGTACCCCGAGGCCATCAGCCTGGCGCGTTCGGCCGCGGACGTGCGCCGCATTCACGGCGAAGGGCGTTTGGCGGCGCTGATCGGCATCGAGAACGGCCACGCCCTGGGCCGCGACCTGCGCCTTTTGGACACATACTTCGACTTGGGCGCGCGCTACCTCGGCCTGCTGCACAACGGCCACAACGACCTCGGCGACTCGGCCGTGCCCTACCCGCGCCTCAAGGACACGCCCGCCGAGCATGGCGGCCTGACGGACTTCGGCCGCGCCACGGTGGCGCGCGCCAATGACCTGGGCATCATGGTGGACGTCTCCCACGCGGCCATGACCACGGCGCTGGACGCCATCCGCGCCTCCCGGGCGCCGGTGATCGCGTCCCACTCCAGCGTCAAGGGCGTCTACGACCATCCGCGGAACCTGTCCGACGAGGCGCTGACGGCCATCCGCGACAACGGCGGCGTGGCTCAGATGGTGGCCTTCGACGCCTACCTGCGGCCCGTGTCCGGCGAGCGACAGGCGGCGCTCCGCGCCCTCAGGACCGAGATGGGTATCAAGGGGTTCGCCGACTTCCAGCGGTTGAGCGACGGGAAACGCGAAGCCTGGCACGCGCGCCGGCAGGAGATCGACCGCGAGTGGCCCAAGGCGTCGGTGAAAGACTTCGCCGACCACATCGACTACGCGGTCAACCTAGCGGGCATCGACCACGTCGGCATCGCGTCGGACTTTAACGGAGGCGGCGGCATCGCCGGCTGGGACAACGCCCGCGACACGCTCAACGTCACCGTCGAACTGGTGCGCCGGGGCTACGGGGAGGACCAGATCGCCTTGCTGTGGGGCGGCAACCTGCTGCGGGTGATGGAGGCGGTGGAGGGGCTATCCGCTTGAACTCCGCCCTCTCAACTCGAACCGCGGCTCCTCCCCGGCCAACAGCCGGCGAATGTTCTCCCGGTGGCGCACCACCACCAGGACCGCGATGAAGAGGGCCATCCAGACCGTTTCATCGGGATAGGACAGAGCCCACGCGACTACCGGGCCGGCCATCGCGGCCGCCATGGAGGCAAGGGAGACTCGCCTGCTCCCCAGGACCACGGCCAGAAAGACGCCCAGCAGAGCCAGTATGCCCAAGGGCATGGCGGCGAGGTAAACGCCGGCGGCGGTGGCCACGCCCTTGCCTCCCTTGAATCCCAGGAACACCGGGTAGAGATGCCCGGCGAACGCCGCCAAGCCGGCGGATGCGGCCGCGGCCGCGCCGAGGTCCAGCAGGTGCGCCGCCAGCACCGGCAGGAAGCCCTTGGCGACGTCGGCCAACAGCGTGACGAGGCCCTTCTTCCAGCCCAGAGTCCGGGCCACGTTGGTGGCGCCGATGTTGCCGCTGCCGGCGCTGCGCACGTCCACGCCCGAGGACGACCCCACCAGGAAGCCGGCGGAAATCGACCCCAGGAGATAGGACAATATCGTCAGGATGATCGGAGCCATCATGGCATCGGACCGTGCCGGCGTCCCGTACCCCGCGAACCGCCGTCCCGGCGTGGTTCCCTCTACGGACAAAAAAAGGGAGGAAGCCCCAAGGCCTCCTCCCCCGGTCAAAAGGCCTCTACCCTAAGCGGCAGGCTTCGCATACACGTTCGGGTCCATCCGCGACTCGGCCCCGAGCCTGGTCATGTCCGACTCGAACATCTCGCGGATGTACGCCGGCTGGTCGTAGTACTCGATCTGGTTGCCGCCGGACTTCACGTCCTTGTCGACCTTGGAGATGTCTCCATAACCCTCGCCCATGCTGTGCTTGATGCCGCCGAAACGGAGCGGCAGGTAGCGCGCGCCGGTGGGGCCGAGGTTGAAGTGCTGGTGGAACATCATCTCGGGCGGCACGAACACGCTGCCGTCCTGCCAGTCGTAGCGCTTCGGCTCCTCGCCTTCCCACCAGAACAGCGAAAAACCCTGCCCCTTGATGATGATGACGTTGAAGCCAGGGCCGTGGCGGTGCGCCTTCTTGTAGGTCCCCACGGGGAACTCGGAGATGTGCGCCGCCATGGTGCCGTCGCACATTTCCAGGAAGACGTTCTTGCCGCCCGCGCCGCGTTCCTTCCACTCCTGGAGGTTGAAGGTGCGCGTGTCGGCGATGAAGTTGGTCTCCCAGATGCGCCCGGGATGCTGCGTGCCCTTGCTGGAGAAGAAGTCCGGCCGCCCGTCGAAGCGGTCCACGAAGTCGTAGGGCGTGTTGAAGATGAATTCCTCGTTGTGGAACAGGCTGAAGACGATGGGCATGTTGTTGACCGAGAACAGCCGCGCCGGCTTGTCGCCCTGGCCGTTGAAATGCTGGTGATGCACGTTCAACGGCACCGAGATGAGGCTGCCCTCCTGCCACTCGAAGGTCTGCTTGGCGCCGTTGTCGTTCCAGATGGTGGTGGCGCCGCGGCCCTGCACCACCAGGATCAGCTCCTCGTAGAGGTGGCGCATGGGGTTCAGGCTCTTCCCCGGCGCGATCTCGACGATGTAGGCGCCGGTGGCATCGCCCGCTCCCTCCATGTTGAAGAGCGTTCCGTCACCGCCCATGCGGTCCCACCACTTGAGCGGCACCTCCTTCAGGTCCTTGATGAAGAAAGTGTCGACGACGTCCACTCCCTCGCCCTTCTGCCACTTGTAGAAGAAGGGAATGTTGTCCATCGTGGTCTCGATCTCTTGCGCCGGCTTGGCCATGGGCTCCTCCCAATCTCAATAAAATTCAAGGGGTATCTCTTACATGAGGCGTGTCGAAAAAACAACAACTGTCGCGGCCGCAGAAAGTCTCAGCTTGACAGCCAACAAGAAGACTACTAATCTTAACTCAATTAGTATTTGATTAGTACGAAACGATGAAAATCCCGCCAACCCCACCGAGCTACCAAGAAACATTGTCGAACCTGGAGGGGCCCGCTCAAGTAAGGCGAATGGCCGAGATCCTTACGACAGAGGGAGTGAGCGCGTCGCCGGGAGGGCAGTACCGACACTGGGAAACCCTCCGTCGTAGCCAACCCCCGCACGGACTCTCCTCCGAAGAGTGGTGGGTCGCGATCAAATTTGCGCGCCACCAGACACGCAGGACCATTCCTCTAAAGGACAGGAACGGGAACTCTTTCGCCTATTCTCTCGCGGATCCCGTCCTTGAACTCCTGCACGAAATCGATCGCGACGCAAGCGGACGAATCACAACCAGCAACCAGATAACAAATCGGCAAACCCGCGAACGATACATTCAGAGTTCCCTGATCGAAGAAGCCATCACTTCCAGCCAACTTGAGGGGGCGTCAACGACCCGTGAGGCCGCGAAGCAAATGATTCGCTCCGGCCGAGCCCCGGTTGACCGAAGTGAGAGAATGATCCTCAACAACTACCGCGCTATCTTCCTGATCAGGGAGTTCAAGGATGACGCCCTCACACCAGAAATAGTCTTCGAGATTCACAAGACGCTCACCGAAGGCACCTTGGACGTGGAGGCCAGACGGAACTATCTGCGCACACCGGAAGACAAAATCGCGGTCTATCACCAAGGCGACGGGACCCTGCTTCACACGCCACCGTCTGCCCGACAGATCCCGCAAAGAATGGCTGCGATGTGTGACTTCGCGAACAAGACGCCAACGGACGCCTTCCTCCACCCGGTCCTCAAAGCGATCATCCTGCATTTCTGGCTTGCCTATGACCACCCGTTCATCGACGGGAACGGCAGGACGGCGAGAGCCCTGTTTTACTGGTACGTGCTCTCACAGGATTTCTGGATGTTCGAGTTCTTGTCGATTTCCAGCATCATTCGGAAGGCTCCCGCAAAGTACGGCCGATCCTTCCTCCACACCGAGACCGACGAAAACGATCTGACCTACTTCATTGTGGCCCAGCTTGAGGTCATTCGACAGGCGATCAAGATACTAGACGACTACTTGGGCAAGAAAGCTCTTGAAATTCAAGCACTTGAACAGGTTCTCCGCTCTTCCGTATCGCTGAATCACCGACAGGTAGCCCTCCTCGGACACGCTCTACGCCACCCGGGGATGCGCTATACGATTGCCGGCCACGAAAAGACCCACGCAGTAACCTATCAGACGGCCAGAACCGACCTCCTCGATCTTGCCTCTCGGAATCTCCTTGTGAAGACGAAGACTGGCCGCCTATTCAGCTTCACAGCAGTCACCGACTTGGCGAGGAGGCTTCAGGCCTTAACATGAGCCACGGCTTTCCGATGGCCATACTCCACCAAGTGCCGGGGCCTCGGACGGGGCTGTGCTGGTGTCCTGGCACCCTTATGCTCTCAATTACTAATCCATAAATAGATTAGTAACTAATTAGTAATTTGATGGATGGTTGGCCAACCCCTTCGGGCATCGCAGGCCTTGGAGGAGGCCCTTCCTTCCCGCCGCACATGATAGCCTCCTGCACTGATTTGACACCCCCGATGGCGCTTTCCTATATTCAGTGCCTTCACGGCAACTCAATCCTCATCGCCAGGGAGCTCTCACATGTGGATCAATGAACCGCGGGCCAAGCGGGTGCTGGCCGCGCATGACCTCGACGGCCTGCTGGCCGCCACCAACATCCCCAACGTCTTCTACCTGAGCGGCGTGTGGCGGAGGCAGGACATTGCCGCCGTGGTATCCCGGGACGCGGTGACCGCGCCGTGGCTGGTGATTCCCCGTGCCGAGGTGGATTACATGGTGGACACGGTGCCCCCGGCCGGCGTGGTCACCTACGGCACGTTCTTCCGCGTGATGGAGGACAACGGGCCGCTGACGCCGCGCGAGCAGCGCATCCGCGAACTGGGCATCGACCTGGAGCCGGTGACCAACTTCTTCGAGGGACTCGTCCGCACGCTGGAGAACGCGGGTCTCGACCGGAGCCGGCTCGGCTACGACGAGCGGGGTCTGGACCCGGCGCTGGCCGAGCGGCTTCGGGAAAGGTTCCCGCGCCTGGAGCTGGTGCCGGCCATGGCCGTGTTCCGCGAGATCCGCATGGTCAAGAGCCCGGCGGAAATCGAGCGCATGACCGAGGCCGTGCGCGTCACCGAGCAGTCCATCTACGAAGCTGCCCAAGAGGCGCGCGAGGGCATGACCGAGGCGGAGATGTGCCTGGCTTTCGACCTGGGGCAGGTGCGGCGCGGCGCCGAGCCCAACATGAACCACGTGGGCTTCGGCCGGAGCGCCGCCCTGGGCATGACCAACGTGCCGGACGACACCCTCAAGGTCGGCGACATGATCCGTTTCGACGTGGGATGCCTCTACAAGGGCTACCTCACCGACATGTCGCGGACCTTTTCGTTCGGCCCTCCGGACGACAAATTCTCCAGATATTACAACGCTGTACTGAAAGGCCAAGATCTGGCCCTCAGCCTCGTCAAGCCGGGCAAGGTCGCCTCCGAGATCTTCCACGAGACCGTGGCCGAAGTACGCGAGACCGGCATCCCCCACTACGGCCGCCAGCACGTCGGCCACGGCATCGGCTTGGGCCTGGGCGGCTACGACCGGCCCACCATCGCGCCCAGCGACGACACCCCGCTGGAGGCCGACATGGTGCTGTGCATCGAGACCCCCTACTACGAGATGGGCTGGGGCAGCGTCCAGGTGGAGGACATGATCGTGGTCACCGAGGACGGCTACCGGCGCCTCACCTCCGTGCCACGCCACCTCCAGGTGCTGGAGCCGCGTTCGTGACCGTGAGCCCCGCCCCTGGTTTCCCGCCTTTTGCGTGACGAATACGTCATTCCCGCGAGACCGGCTGTGTCAAAACTCCGCTCGGACACGAAATGGCGCCAACCCTCAAATCGTCATTCCCGCGGAGCGGGAATCCAGGGGTGGTGGTGTGGCGGCTCTATTGCCCAGGCCCCACCCCACCTGGATTCCCGCTTCCGCGGGAATGACGATTTCGGGAGATGTTGCCTCTCTCGCGGATGGAGTTTTGACACACCCTGTTCCGCGGGACTGACGGTACAGGGTGGCCGTGCCGTTTCCTGTTTGAGTGACGTTTTGACATGAGCCATCTCATCGGCCTCGCGTGCATCCGCTGCGGCGCGTCCTTCGGCATCGAGCCCCGCTTCGACGGGTGCCCTGAATGCCGGGCGCAGGCCCCCGCCAACCTGACGCCGCGCTACGACCTCGACGCCGTTGCGCAGACCCTCTCCGCCGAGTCACTCGGGGACCGGCCTTCGGACATGCGGCGTTACCGCGAGTTGCTGCCTCCGGACGTCCAGGACGCCGCCACCCTGGGCGAGGGAGGGACGCCGCTCCTCCACTGCGGGCGCTACGGCCAACGGCTCGGACTCGAACGTCTCTTCCTCAAGGACGAGTCACGGAACCCGTCGGGCTCCTTCAAGGACCGGCTGGCGTTCACCGCCCTGGCCATGGCCGGGCGCTTCGGCGCCAAGGCCGTGGGGGTCAGCTCCACCGGCAACGCCGGCGCTGCGGCCGCGGCCTACGCCGCCCGCGCCGGACTGCCCTGCATCGTGCTCACCGTCCAGGGCGCGGCCTCCGCCATCGTCACCCAGATGCAGGCCTACGGCGCCATGGTGGTGGCCACCCGCACCAAAGCCGACCGCTGGAAGCTCCTGCAAACCGGGGTGGCCGAGTGGGGCTGGTATCCGACCTCGCCCTACTTCGGCCCGCCCGTGGGCAGCAACCCTTACGGCGTGGACGGCTACAAGACCCTCGCCTACGAGGTATGCGAGCAGATGGAATGGGAACCGCCCGACTGGTGCGTGCTGCCGGTGGCCTACGGCGATGCGTTCTTCGGCATGTGGAAGGGCTTCGAGGAGTTGGCCGCCTTGGGGTTGATCGCCAGGAAGCCGCGCATGGTGGCCGCCGAGATGGCTGGCTGCCTCTCAGCCGCCCTCGCCTCCGGCGACGACGCCATCCCCGAGATCGCGGCGCCGTCCCCCTACGTGGCTGGTTCCATCAGCGTAAACCAGAGCACGTACCAGGCGCTGCACGCACTGCGGGCCTCCGGCGGCACCGCGCGTGTAGCACGGAATGACGAGTTGCTGGGACTGCAACGGGACCTGGCCGCGGACGAGGGCATCTACGCGGAGCCCTCATCCCTGGCCGCCCTTGCCGCGTTGCACCGGCTGTGCGACGAAGGCCGCATCACCCCAAACGACACGGTGATGTTGCTGAACACCGCCAGCGGCCTCAAGGACACCGCCGCCACCGCCGAGGCCGCACCCGAGATCCCCACCGTGGACGGCGACACCGCGCGGTTCCTGGAGACACTGAAGGGCGCCTACGGCTACGACGCAGGGGATATGAAGCAGCCATGAGACAGCCCTCCATGCTTCCTGCCTCACCGGCAACAGCGACAAAGGCGACGCCGTTCCAGCGCGTTCCCCCGTTGATTCATCCCTGGAGAAAGTGTACTGTTTACGGTACAGGAGAAAACATGCACGTAAAGAAGACCGTCAGCCTTGTCGAAGCCCGCAATTCGCTCGGCGACCTGACCAGAACCGTCGGAAAAGGCGGCGGGGCGATTGCCATCACCCGGCGGTCTCGACTGGCGGCGATTCTGGTCAACGGCGAGCAATACGAAGCGGATATGGCGGAGCTTGACCACCACCGCCAACGGACCCGAAAAAACTCCGATCTTCCATTTTCCCGCCTGATGGAAATCACCGGCGACCTCGTCGAAGGCTCGCAGCGTCTGGCCGAGGAATACAACGCGGCCGTCAAGAGGAGCGGAGAAACCCTGTCCGATGCTCTGCGTGACTGACACGCATCCCCTCGTCTTTTTTTCCACGGGAAGAACGCGAAGACTCGGGAAAAATGCGCGCCGCGTCTTTCGCGAGGCAGAAGACGGACGATCTCGCATCGTGATCCCCGTCACCGTCCTGGAAGAGGTGCTTCGAATCAGCGAAGACGGCAGGATCCGCCTGCCGCTGTCCTTTTCCGAATTGGTGACACGCTATGAGTCGGAGCCCAGTCCGTTCTTCATCCAGGACTATACCTCGGACATTCTCCGTCACGTCGCGAATTATCCAACGATCCGTGACCCGTTTGACCGCGTGATCGTCGCTACGGCGTCTGCCCTGGGATACCCGCTCATCACTAACGACGGATTCCTCCAGGACGAGGCATTCGTACCCGTCATATGGTGATACGATACCCCGCAAACCGCCCGGGCATCATCGGGCGCGATGGGGTCATCCCTGACAAGTCCCCATGAAGTTCAGCATCCAGCTTCCCACCTGCACCGAGGGCCTCGTGAACCCGGTCCCGTTCGCGGCGCCCGGTGATTTCATGCGGATGGCACAGGAAGCCGAGCAACTCGGCTACGACGCCGTGTGGGGCAACGACCACGTCACGCCGGCGGCATACGCCAGACAAAAATGGCCCGAGCCGCCCAATTTCTACGAAGTGCTGGTGACCCTGGCCACGGTGGGCGCACGCACTACGCGCATCCGCCTGGGCACCGCGGTGCTGGTAATGCCGCTGCGCGACCCCGTGCTGCTGGCCAAACAGGTCAGCACGCTGGACCGGTTCACGGGCGGCCGGGTGATCCTGGGCACCGGCATCGGCGCCTATCGGGAAGAGTTCGATGCCCAGTGGCCACGGCGGAAGACGGAGCGGCGCGGCGACCTGTTGGACGAGAGCCTGGAGGCGCTGCGGTGTCTCTTCCGGGACAGCGACGCCACCTACGAGGGCCGGCACATCGCCTTCCGGAACATCGCCATGCGCCCCAAGCCGCTGCAGGACCCGCTGCCCATCTTCGTGGGCGGCCACAACGAAGCCATGATCCGGCGCGCAGCCCAGGTCGGACAGGGATGGCTTCCCGGCTGGCGCCCCTTCGACCAGATCGTGGAACGCGTGGCGCTGCTGCGCCAGCTCACCGAGGAGGCGGGACGGGAAACCAGGGCCGTGGAGGCCTGCTCCCAGTTCACCCTGTGCATCGGCAAGACCGTGGAAGAGGCGCGCGCCCGCTATCGCAAGACCGGCATGGTCCAGCACAGGGTGTCCCTCGCACATACGGGCCGCGACCCGGCCCTGGCCGAGACCCACAACCTCATCGGCAGCCCCGCCAGCATCCTGGAGCAGGCAGCGTTCCTGGAAAAGGCCGGCATCGACCATATATGCGCGCTACAGTTTCCGTCGGATACGGGCGCGGAGATGCTGGAGCAGATCCAGTGGCTGGCCGAAGAGGTGATGAAGCCGTTCAACGGGGAGTAAGGGGTGGCAGCCGACACCCAAGGAATCGTCATTCCCGCGGAAGCGGGAATCCAGGGATGGGGCGGCGGGGAATACGCCCGTTTGGCCCCTCTCCACCCCTGGATTCCCGCTTCCGCGGGAATGACGATTTGGGGGTTAGTGCCATACCGTGTCTGAGCGGAGTTTTGACACAGCCTGTTCCGCGGGAATGACGAAATCGGGGGCTCGTCGCCCCTTCGTTGTCGGGGTATCATCACCTCTTTGTGGCTGGCGTTTGATACAACCTGTTTCACGGGAACCCAGAGGCAGGGAGGGGAGATAGCATCATGACGCAGACCAGAACCGCTGTGGGTTATCTGCTGCCGACGCGCGAAATCGTGATGGCGCAGGCGACCCCCGATTGCAGCCGCATCGTACAACTAGCCGAAAGCGCCGAGACCCTGGGGTTCGACTCCATCTGGGTGGGGGACAGCATCCTGGCCCGGCCCCGGCTGGAGCCGTTGACCACCCTGGCCGCGGCCGCATCTCGCACCAGCCGGGTGAAGCTCGGGACGGCCGTGCTGCTTCCGGCCCTGCGCCACCCCGTGGTGCTCGCCAACGAGATCGCCAACCTCGACCTCCTGTGCAACGGCCGGCTCATCCTGGGCCTCGGCATCGCCGGCAACAATGACCTCATCAAACGCGAGTTCGCCGGCTGCGGCGTGGATTTCCGCCATCGGATCGGCATCTTCGAGGAAGGCGTCGCCCTCATGCGCCGCCTGTGGACCGAAGACGAAGTGACCTTCCACGGGCGCCACTTCCAGCTCGACGGCGTGCGCCTCGGGCTCCACCCGGCACAACCCTCCGGCATCCCGCTGTGGCTCGCCGGGAGCGTGGACAACGCCCTCCGCCGGGTGCTGCGACTCGGCGACGGCTGGTTCCCGCTGCCCAACTCCCCGGAAAGCTTCGCCCGCAACTGGCAGCGGATCGAATCCCTGGCCCAGGAGATGGGACAGGACGCCGCCCGTCTCGCCCGCGCCGTCTACGTCACCGTCAACCTGAACGACGACACCGCCCAGGCCGAGCGCGAGATGCGCGCGTTCATGGAAGGCTATTACAAGGTGTCCTACGAGACCATGGTGGCCGTGCAACCCCCGTGCAACGGCCCGGCCGCCCGATGCATCGAATGGCTCCAGGCCTTCGTCGAAGAGGGCGCCGAGGCCATCGTCGTGCGCTTCGGCAGCCCCGACCAGACCGCCCAGCAGGAACGCTTCGCCGCCGAGGTGCTGCCCGCGCTGCGCGCGGCATGACAGGGAACTCTCCGCTAAAGGCACGTCCAGCATCCACCAACGCCGCTTGCCGGACCGGCCGAGTGTAATTCGACTAGCGGGGTTTCGGCCTGTAACGACGCCACCGGAAGGAAAGCATGTCCGACATCCAATTCGACCTCGGCTTCAGCTCGCGGACCGTCGCCGCCTACCCGCTGGCCCGGCGCGTCGCCATCATCAAGAGCGCGGAGGCCCTCGGCTTCGACCGCCTGTGGCACTCCAACGAGAAGTTCGGCCGCGACATGGTGGCCAACATGACCCTCAGCGCCGCCCACACCGAGCGCATCGGCATCGGCGCCGCGGTCACCGACCCCTACAGCGTGCATCCCGCCCTCACCGCCGCCGCCATGGCCACGGTGGACGACATCTCCTCGGGCCGCGTCATCGTCGGCATCGGCGCCGGCGGCTCCGGCTTTCCGGCCATGGGCATCCAGCGGGAGCGCCTGGTGGCGGCCATGCGCGACGCCATAGAAATCATGCGAGGCATGTGGGCGGGCAAGCCCGCGACGGTGGACGGCAAGGTGGTGAGCGTGAAGAACGGCGTGCTGGGGTTCCCCGCCCGGCCCGATATCCGCATCGTCATCGCCAGCCGCGGCCCGGCGGTCTTCCGCCTGACCGGACGCATCGCCGACGGCGCCATGATCGCCACCATGGCCACTCCCGAGGGCGTCGGCACCGCCTGGGACTTTGTCCGGGAGGGCGCGCGACAGGCCGGCCGCGACCCCGAGGAGATCGAGATCATCTCGCGCGTCGACACCTGTGTGGACTGGGACCGCGACAAGGCCCGGGCCGGGGTCCGGCAGATGATCGCCTTCCTGTTGTGGAGCAGCTACCCCAACCGCGACTTCGTCACCCAGTTGGGCATGGAGGTCCCCGCCGAGTTGGAGGCCATGATCGCCAAGCGCGACTACGAGCTGATGTTCGAGGCCGACCCCCTGGTGCCCGAGGAGTTCGTGGATGCCTTCGCCTGGGCCGGCACCCCCGAGGAAGTCGCCGCCAAGATCACCCGCATCGCCGAAATGGGCATCCGCCGATTCGGCACCTGGGTGCTGGCTCCGCCGGGAGGGGGGATCGAGTCGGTCATTCAGTTGATCGCGGAGGAGGTGATGCCGCGGGTGCGGGAGGCGGCAACGGGTACTTGATCACACTCGTCGTCCCCAACCACGGGCAAACGATCCGTTTACCGCCGCCCCTCATCGCGCAGCTTCTTCCAGTCCAGACCTCCGAGTTTCGGCCCTTGTTCCCGGAAGGCTTGGAGATCGAACGGCGGACGACCGGGTGGAATCTTGTCGCGCAGCGTTCCCAGACGCGAACAATCGATACGCCTAGGTCGCAGAACAAGAACGCCGGTACCCTCTTCCAGTTCGAGTTGATCCCCAGGACCTACGCCTAGCGCATCCAACACCCGCACAGGGAATGTGACCTGTCGCTTTGATGTAATCTTGACGATCATCGG
Source organism: Candidatus Binatia bacterium (assembly GCA_022823055.1). GTDB lineage: Bacteria > Desulfobacterota > Binatia > UBA9968 > JAJDTQ01 > JAJDTQ01. The sequence continues at coordinate 17,747 of JAJDXX010000236.1, forward strand.
GGCGCCTTCTCCTAACCCGTATCACAAGCCAGTAATGCATACGCTGCAAGCGCACCAGTCCTTCTCAACCCTGTGGTCCGTCCTTCACTCTCACAGCCGCGGAAACGCCGAAAGGACCATCTCAACCAGAATCCGCGGCGACCGGGTCAACGCGTCCGTGACCGGGATGCCGAGTTCGTCCTGGTACCGCGCGATGGCGGCGCTGACATCGGCGTCGGTCATGTTTTCGTGGTTGATGGTGAGGCCGATGACTTTCGTATCGGCGAAGGTCTGAATGAGACGGATTTCGTCGGCCGGCTCCGGCATCGGCATGTGTTCGAAGTCGGCACGATGGGCTCGTGCGGGTGCGTGCTGGAGCACGACGCCGTCGGGACAGCAGCCGCGGAGGATCAAGGCCGAGGTCGGGTAGGCTGGGTGACTGAGCGCGCCTTGCCCTTCGACGATGATCACGTCGGGTTTCTCGGCTTCGAACGCTTCGATGATCGTCCCTTCGAGCTCGCCGGCGCAGAACTGTGACGGAACGGCGTCGAGGGCGACCCCATAGCGGGCTCCCTGGATCAGGCCGGTCTGGCCCGTGCCGATCATGACCGCCTTGATGCCGCGGTCATTGAGTGCGCGGGCGAGGACGGTCGCGGTGGTCCGCTTGCCCACGGAGCAGTCGGTGCCGAGGACGGCGATGCGCGCGCACGTGACCTCCGCGATACGGCCGCTGAAGGTTCTGAGGTTATCCCTGGCAGGAGGCTTCCGGACGTCGAGGATTTTCACGTTCCGCGCGGCGCTTGCCGCCACGAACTCCGGGTCGTCGGTCAGGAACTCGTGAAGCCCGTTGACGATGTTCATTCCCAGGTCGATGGCCTCCAGCAGAACCGCCCGGTCGCGGGCCGACAACCTGCCGCTTGCGGGAGCCATGCCGAAAATGAACCAGTCGGGCGTGGTTCCTGCGCACGCCAGCGCATCGGCCAAGTCGCGGCAGACGGGAATCCCGTTCGGCGGCTCATCGAGCACGACGCCGGCATCGAGACCGGCCTTCTCGCTGTCGATGACCGAAAGAATTTCGTAAAGCTCGGAGTGCCGGACGAGGCCGTTGGCCGTCTTGCCGTCAACGGCGCCGAGATTCGCTTCGCAGTACACGATTGCCGTCGCGACTCCGGCCGGGGATCGTGCAGTCTTACGGGCAGTCGGTTCGATAACGCCCCCCTTCCGTGAAGTCCGTTCAGGCCTCGACGTTTGTCCGAGAGGCCGGATTCGACTCGCCTGCCACTCCGTTCCGAATGGTAGCCCGCTACCCGGCAGCCGCGGCCATCCGCCCCCGCGCCCGAAACCACTCCCACCCGGTCAGCGCCACGCCCACCGCAAGGCCGACGACGTTCCACTGGAGCCACGGAGTGACCATACCCAGGCTGGCGGCCAGGAAGAGGAGGCGGGTAACGGGGTCGAGGATCCGGTAGCAATAGCCCTGCACGGCCATGCCCATGGCGACCATGCTCAACACCGCGAAAGCTATGGTCGCGGTGACCTCCGCGGCGTTGCCGATGGTGATCAGCGCTGAGTTGGCCACGAACGCGTAGGGGAGCACGAAGGCGGGCAGCGCCAGCTTCACGGCTTCGATGGACGTGGGCACCACCGGCGACTGGGCGATGGCCGCCGCCGCGTAGCTCGTCGGCGCGGTGGGCGGGGTGATGGCCGAGATGGCGCAGAAGAAGATCACGAACAGGTGCGCCTGGGGCACGATGGCGTCGGCGTCGAGCCCCATGTTCCTGAGCATCACCACCAGGGCGGGGATGGCGATGCCCACCTGCACGATGTACGCCGACGACAGCGGCAGGCCCATGCCGAGGATGATGGCGGTGATCATGACGAAGACCAGAGCCAGCAAGAGGTGCCCGCCCGCCAGGTCGACGATGACGCCGGAGAACTTGATGGCCACGCCGGTGAGGTCGAAGATGCCCACCATGATGCCGGAGGTGATGATGGCCACGGCCACCACGGTGGACTGGATGCCGCCCTGCACCAGCGCCTCCCAGATGTCCCTGAGGCCCATGCGCGTTGCCTTGCGGAACCAGCTTACGATGACGATGCCGACGATACAGCGCACCACCGCGTAGCCCGGGCTGAAGCCGGCCACCAGGAGATAGATCAGGATAATCAGGGGCAGCGCCAGGTGCCCCCGGTCCATGATGGTCTTCTTGAGGCTCGGCAGCTCCTCCCGCGGCACCGTGGGGATCTTCTCCTTGACCGCGTAGATGTGCACCATGATGCCCACGGCGAGGAAGTACAGCACCGCGGGGACCAGGATGTACTGCATCACGTTGACGTAGGGAATGCCGGTGTACTCGGACATCAGGAAGCCCGCGGACGCCATCACCGGGGGCATGATCAGGCCGCCGGTGGAGGCGGACGCTTCCACCGCCCCAGCCATGTAGTCCCGGAAGCCGATCTTCTTCATCATCGGGATGCTGAAGGAGCCGGTGATGACGGCGTTGGCCGTGCTGCTGCCCGAGATGGAGCCCATGAGGCCGCTGGACACCACCGCGATCTTGGCCGGTCCGCCCCGGAAGCGCCCCGCCAGCGCGGTGGCGAACTCGATGGTGAACTGGCCGAAGCCCGACTTCTCGAGGAACGCGCCGAAGACGATGAACAGGAAGATGAAGTTGGCCGAGATGTGGGTCGGGAGGCCGAACAACCCGTCGGTGAGGAAGTACTGGTTGTCGGCCACCTCGGACGCCGTGTAACCCAGGTGGTTGAGAAATCCCGGCAGGTAAGGCCCCAGGAACGCGAACAGGAAAATGATCAAGGCCAACGCCGCCAGCGGCCAGCCAACCGCGCGACGGCAGGCCTCGAGGGTCAGCCCGACCGCGCCGAACGCCAGCACGAACTGGAAGAACGCGAAGTCCTCGGTGTAGCCGATGTGTTCGATGATCCAATCGTACTCGTAGAAGAGATAGCCCATGGACACGAGCCACAGGCCGATGACGACGATGTCGTACCAGGGAAGTTTCCCGTCATCCGCGCGGCGGAACGCCGGGAAGCTCAAGAAGGTAATGCCCATCATCAACGTGACGTGGATCACGCGATGCAGGTATGCTTCGGGTTGCCCGAAGAAGCCGGTGTAGATGTGGTAGACCGAGGTGGCGAAAGCCACCAGGCTCAGGATGATCCCGGCGAGGCCTGTCAGGTTGCGCTGCATAGGACCGCTCTCTGCCACGTGTCCGATGCGGCGCGGACACCCGGGGATTCGCTCACGTCAGGTTGTTGAGGGGTGTGGGTGTGGAAAGAGAGGGCCGGCGTTCCGGGGCCGGCCCTCTCTGCGTAACGTCCCCTCTGTACGTCGCGTCTCTTTAGTTGGTTCCCTTCTCCTTCAGGTACTTGTCCATGCCGGCGTGGCGCGGCGCGCCCACGTTGACGGTGGCGTTGGCCAACTTGACCCGCCCCATGGCTTTCACGGCGCCGGCAAACTCGCCCAGGTTCTCGTAGAGCGTCTTGGTGAGCTTGTACACGCGCTCTGCAGGAACATCCTCGTTGGAGACGATGAGCACGAAGGTCTGAACGGTGTTCACATCGCTCTTCTGATCATAGTACTTCTTGTCCAACGTGAACGGGACGGCCGCGGCATTGGCCGCGTTCATCTTCGCCACGGCGTCCTTGGAGAACGAGAGAATGCGGATCGGCGCATGCGCCGCCAACTGGACGATGGGCGCGTAGTTCTCCTCGCCGGGGCCGAGGTAGGCGTCGATGTGGTTGTCCTTCATCTGGGCCACGGCGTCGTTGAAGCCGAGATAGTTGACCTTGGCGAAGTCGTCGTAGCTGATGCCGAGGGCGCCGAGCATCTGCTGGTTCAGGGCCTGAAACGAGAACCTCTTGGGCATGACGTTGACTCTCTTGCCCTTGAGCTGCTCGTACGACGTGATGTCGGATTTGGCCCAGACCAGCCAGAACAGGTAGTTGGGGTAAAGAACTGCGGCCACGCGCACCTTCTTGGCCTGCGCCTCCTTGCCCTTGAACATCTTCGCCCCCTTGAGAGCTTCCTGAATGCTCGTGGCACTGACGAGACCGAAGTCAAGCTTGCCGGACATGACGTTCAGCAGGTTGGACGTACCGCCGCCGATTTCCACGGTCACCTTGTCGCCATAGTTCTTTTCGGCCAGCCGCTGCAACACGGTACCGATTGGGTACCAGGAGCCGCCCGGCTTCGACGCGCCGAACTTGTAGCTCTCCCCCAGGGCCGCCGGCGCGAGCGTCGCGACAAAAACCGCGATCAACGAAACTACCAGAAACCTCTGCAATCGATTCATCGTGAACTCCTTTCGCTGCTCTTCCGGCACGCCGTGCGGGCGCGGGTGCCCGGACAATGGAAGTAGCGAAGCTACTTGCGTTGCCCCCAAATGTCAAGAACGATGGTCCCGAGCGGAAGCGGGAGAATTTGCGCCCTGGAAATGGACGGATATACCCTTGTGGGACAACCGAATTCCGAGAGGAGGGTGCAACGAACATGAGCATGACCCGACGCGATTTCATCCAGTCCCTCGGCGCCGTGGCCGGGGTCGAAGCGGTTTACCGGACCATGCAGGCCCTGGGCCTGTCGGGGGCCGGCGAGGCCCACGCGGCCATGATCGATCTGCCTCCCGGCTCCGGCCGGGGGAAGAGCGTCGTCATTCTCGGGGCCGGCATCTCCGGCATGACCGCGGCCTACGAGCTGTCGAAGGCCGGTTACGACTGCACCATCCTGGAGGCCACCGGCCGCGCCGGCGGGCGCAACCTTACGGTGCGCGGCGGCGACGTGATCGAGGAGACCGGCGGCCGCCAACGGGTGGACTTCGACCGCGGCGACCACCTGTACGTGAACCTCGGCCCGGCGCGCATTCCCTATCACCATCGAGCGCTCCTCGGTTACTGCAAGGAGTTCGGCGTCGAGCTGGAGGTCTTCACCAACGACAACCGCGCGGCCCTCTTCCACAACCGGGAGCGCTTCGGCGGCAAGCCCCTGACGGCCCGCCAAGTCACGACCGACACCCGCGGCTACATCGCCGAACTGCTCGCCAAGGCGGTGAACGCGGGCGCCCTGGACAGCGAGCTGACGGGAGAGGACAAGGAGCGCATCCTGGAAATGCTGGTCCGATACGGCGGCCTCGATCCGGACCGGCTCTACAAGGGATCGAGCCGGGGCGGCTATCGCGGCGAACGGATCCACGCGGGCCTCAAGGCCGGTGAGGTGAACTCCCCGCTGGACCTGAGCGAGCTCCTCAAGGCGGACTTCTGGCAGTACAAGCTCCACTTCAGCCAGTTCCTCAATCAGAACCCGACGCTGTTCCAGCCCACCGGCGGCATGGACGCCGTCGTCAGGGCCTTCGAGCAGCGCGTCCGTCCGCTCATCCGGTACAACAGCCCGGTCAAGGAGATCCGCAAGACCTCCGCGGGGGTCCGCGTGGTGACCGGACGGGAAGCCGTCGACGCCGACTTCGCCGTCTGCACCATCCCCGCGCCCGTGCTGAAGGACATCCCCAACGATTTCTCGCCGGAGACCCGGGCGGTGATCGAATCGATCAAGTTCGTGTCCGCGGTGAAGGTGGCTTTCCAGAGCCGCCGCTTCTGGGAGGAGGACCACGCCATCTACGGCGGGATCTCGTGGACCGACCAGGACATCACCCAGATCTGGTATCCGCCCTACGGCTATCATCGGGACAAGGGGATCCTCGTCGGCGCCTACATCTGGGACGAAGAGCCTGGATTGCGCTTCAGCGCCATGACTCCGGCGGAGCGTCTGCGCGCCGCCGCCGCCGAGGGCGAACGCATCCACCCCGGGTATACGGCCGAGATGGAGACCGGGGTCAGCCGGGCCTGGCTCAACGCGCCGTTCCAGAAAGGCGGCTGGCCGGGGGACCGCCACGCGTCGCCCGAGGCCCTTCAGAAACCCGACGGGGCCATCCACTTCGCCGGCGACCAGGTCACCGGTCTGCCGGGATGGCAGGAAGGCGCCGTGCTCGCGGCGCACTTGGCGGTGAATGCGATCCACGAGCGGGTTACGGCGCGGTGAGACGGGCGGGTGCATTCTTGACAACCCTGGGGTAATCGTCTAGGCAGCCCAAAGAACGTTGTCCGCGCATTCGGAAAGCATCCATTCAAACCATCCCTTCAAACGTATGAAACCCGCACCCTTCGACTATTATTGTCCGGAAACCCTGGACGAGGCGGCCGGCCTGCTCGAACAGCACGGCGACGACGGCAAGGTCCTGGCGGGCGGCCAGAGCCTCATGCCGCTCATGAGCCTGCGGCTGGCGCGCCCTTCCGTGATCGTGGACCTCAACCGGGTATCCGGCCTCGACGGCATCGGCGCCAATGGCGACGGCGGCCTTCACATCGGAGCGCTCACACGCCAGCGCGCGCTGGAGCGGGACGCCGGCTTGCCCGCGCGGAACCCTCTCCTGGCGGCCGCGGTGCCGCTGATCGGCCACTTCCAGATCCGCAACCGCGGTACGGTGGGCGGCAGCCTGGTGCATGCCGATCCGGCGGCGGAACTGCCGGCGGTGACCGTGGCCCTGGGCGCCGATTTCGTCCTCGCCAGCGCCGGCGGCGAAAGGGTGGTGAGCGCAGACGAATTCTACCTGGGCTACATGGCCACGGCCTGCGAGGCCAACGAGGTGCTGACCGAGATCCGCGTGCCGGCGTGGAAGACGGGACGCCTGTGGGCCATCGACGAGGTGTCCCGGCGCAAGGGCGACTTCGCCATGGTGGGCGTGGCCCTGTGGGCGGACATGGACGGCTCCACCTGCACCGACTCCCGCATCACCCTGTTCGGCGTCGGCGGCCGGCCCGTCCGGGTGGAGAAGGCCGAGCAGCGGCTCCACGGCGCGGCCCTGGACGACGCCACCCTCAAGGAAGTCGAGCGCATCGTCTTCGAGGAGCTGGAGCCGGACTCCGACATCCACGCATCGGCGCTCTACCGCAGGGAGGTGGGCGGCGTGCTCACCCGGCGCGCGTTGCGCGCGGCCGCGGAACGAGCCACGGAGGGCGGCGCATGAGCACCAAGAGCATCCTCAACCTGACGGTGAACGGCAAGGCCTACGAGAAGCTCGTGGAAGTGCGCATGACGCTGGCAGACTTCCTGCGCAACGAGCTGGACCTCACCGGCACCCACCTGGGCTGCGAGCACGGCGTGTGCGGCGCCTGCACGGTGATCATGAACGGCGAGGCGGTACGCTCCTGCCTGTTGCTGGCGGTGCAGGCGGAAGGGGCGACCCTGGAGACCGTCGAGGGGCTGGCGGACGGCGACCGGCTGCACCCCTTGCAGGCGGCGTTCCAGGACCGGCACGCGCTCCAGTGCGGCTTCTGCACACCCGGGTTCCTGATGACCGCCACCGCGTTCCTGAAAGAGAACCCCCAACCCACGGACGCCGAGATCCGCGAAGCCATCTCGGGAAACATCTGCCGCTGCACCGGCTACCAGCCCATCATCGAAGCCATCGGACAGGCAGCCCCGGAGGTGGGCGGCAAACCCCGCGAGTGAGGCGAAATGGCGCCGCCACCCGCAACCGTCATTCCCGTCCCCGGATCGTCATTCCCGCGGAACAGACGGTGTCAAAACTTCGCTCGGACACGAAATGGCACCAACCCACGAGTCGTCATTCCCGCGGAAGCGGGAATCCAGGGGTGGAGGGGTGCAGCGACTCCATTGCCCGGCCCCACCCCGCCTGGATTTCCGCCCCCGATCGGGGTCGAGGGCAAGCTTTCGCGGGAATGACGACCCGGGGACGGGAATGACGATAGGGGCACGGAGACGAATGACGTTAGACATTCCCCCTGAACGAGAGGCTTCCTGACATGGCGGAAACATACATCGGCGCTCCCATCAAGCGGCGCGAGGACGTCCGGTTCATCACCGGCACTGGCACCTACGTGGACGACATCAAGCTGCCCCACATGGTCCATGCCGCCATCCTGCGCAGCCCCCACGCCCACGCGCGCATCCGCGACATCGACACCAGCCGGGCCGAAGCCATGCCCGGGGTGATATCGGTGTTCACGCTGAAGGACATCGGCGAGCTGGACGCCACCGTCCCCATCCGCATGTACAAGATCCCGGGGCTGGACAAGTACCTGCAGCCGTCGCTGGCGCGGGACGTGGTGCGCTACGTGGGCGAGCCCGTGGCCGTGGCCGTAGCCGAGAGCCGCTACCTGGCCGAGGACGCGCTGGACGCCATCGACGTCGACTACGAGGTGCTCCAGGAAGTCATGGACGTGCGCGAGGCCATGGAGGACAAGGTGCTGGTGCACGAGCACAACGGTACCAACCTCGCAGGGGTCCACCACGTCAACATCGGGGATGTCGACAAGGCCTTTGCGGAGGCCGACTACACCCGCCTGGAAGAGTTCCGGGTGCACCGCTTCACCGGCAACCCCATGGAGACCCGCGGCATCGTCGCCCACTTCGACCGCGGCAAGGGCGAGCTGCGGGTCTACGGCGCCACCAAGCTGCCGCACCTGAACCGCCAGACCATCGCCGCGTTTCTGCAACTGCCCGAGCACAAGTGCCACTTCGAGGAGAACGACGTGGGCGGCGGCTTCGGCATCCGCGGCGAGCTGTACCCCGAGGACTTTCTGATCCCCTTCGCCTCCGTGCGTCTCGGCTTGCCGGTCACATGGATCGAGGACCGGCGCGAGCACCTGCTGGCGGCCAACCACTCGCGCCAGGTGACCTGCGAGCTGGAGATCGCGGCGCGCAAGGACGGCACGCTGCTGGCCATCCGGGCGCATATCTACGGCGACATGGGCGCCTACGTGCGCACCCACGGCGGCCTGGTGCCCTGCTCCACCGGCGCCCTGCTGACCGGCCCCTACCGCATCCCCAACTACGAGGCCAAGATCCACTGCGTCATGACCAACAAGACCGGTCTCGGCACGCTACGCGCCCCCGGCCGGGTGGAGTCGTGCTTCTACCGCGAGCGCATGCTCGACATGATGGCGCGGGACCTGGACCTGGATCCGGTGGAGCTGCGGCGCAAGAACCTGGTCACGCCCGCGGAGATCCCCTACGAGATCGGCTTCACCCGTCCCAGCGCCCACCCCACGATCCTCGACAGCGGCGACTACCCCAGCGCCCTGCGACAGGCCCTGGAGCGCTTCGAGTACGACGAGATGAAGGGCATCCGGGGACTCCAGGCAGACGGCCGCTACCACGGCATCGGCCTGTCGTACTTCGTCAAGAACACCGGCGGGCTCGAACCCTACGAAGGCGCGCGCATGGTGGTGGGCGAGGGCGGCGGCGTCAGCGTGTTCCTGAGCATCGCCCAGCTCGGCCAGGGGCACGAGACCGCCATGGCGCAGATCTGCGCCGACGCCTTGGGCGTCACCATGGACAGCATCTCGGTGTTCCACGGCAACACCGACCTCTCGCCGTTCGGCTGGGGCACCTTCGCCAGCCGCGGCACGGTCATGGCGGGCAACGCCGTGCACCTCACCGCGCTGCAACTCAAGGACAAGATCCTGCAGGCCGCCGCCCGCCACCTGGACGCGGACGCCGCCAGCCTGACGCTGGAGGACGGCAACATCGTCCAGCCGGGCACCGAGGCCCCGGCCCTGCCGCTGGGCGAGCTAGTAGCGCACATGCGCGAGTCCATCACGCCCGAGCAGGGCGTGCCCGAGCTGGAGGCCACCGCCTACTACAACTCCAACAACATCACCCACACCTACGGCGTGCACCTGGCCCACGTGGCCGTGGACCCCGAGACGGGCGTGCTGGAGGTCCTCAAGTACCTGGTGGTGGAGGACGTGGGCCGGGTGGTCAACCCGCTCATGGTACGCGGCCAGACCGTCGGCGCCGCGGTGCAGGGCATCGGCGGCGTGGTGCTGGAAGAGCTGGTCTACGGCGAGAGCGGCCAGCTCCTCACCACCACGTTCCTGGACTACCTGCTACCCACCAGCACCGACGTTCCGCCCATCGACGACCTCGTGCTGGAGGAAGCCCCTTCGCCCTACAACCCCCTCGGCGTCAAGGGCGCCGGCGAAGGCGGCATCGTCGGCACCGCCGGCGCCCTCGGCAACGCCGTCAGCAACGCCCTCGGCATCGAAGTCAAGGACCTCCCCCTCAGCCCCGACCGCGTCCGCGCCTGGATCCGAGCCCGCGCGGACGGCTAGTTCTTAGCTGCTCCTAGCCGCTCACAGATCTCACACCCAGCTTTATCAAGGTGTTTCTTGACACCATGCGGTTTCTGCAGCATATTGGCAGGTAATCAGGGGAGGGACATGCCCGTTCCGCGAGAGAAATTCTCCAGCCAGGCCTCACCGGAGCTGCTGGCTGCGATACGCGACATCGCCCGCAAGGACGGCCGTCATTTCCAGACCGTGCTGGAAGACGCACTGCGTGAATACATCGCGAACCGCTCCCAAGAAAGGCCGCGCGCCTCGGTGATGGCACATTTCCAGGCCAGCGCTGAGAAGAACCGTCGTTTGGGTGAGTTGCTGGCCAAATGACTCATGACTTCCCTACCATTCAGGAAGTCTTCGCGATGCATGATGCCCTGATCCGCACCTTCGGCGGAACGACAGGCCTACGCGATGAAGGCGCCTTGGCGGCCGCGCTCATGCGACCGCAACTCGGCTACTACGATAGTCTCCTCCAGGAGGCCGCCGCTCTCATGGAGAGCCTTGCCAACAACCACCCCTTCGTTGACGGCAACAAGCGGGTAGCGTTCTTCGTCACCGACACCTTCCTGCGCATGAACGGTCGACTCATCGACTGTGACAACGAAGAGGCCTACGCTTTCTTCATGGGGCTGTTCGAGACCGGCTCCTTCCGTTTCACCGAGTTACACTCGTGGCTTGAAAAGAAGGTCCGGCCCTTCACCCCCCATCTCTGAGCGCCCGCCACACCCGCTCCGGAGTCAGCGGCAGGTCGCGGATGCGCACGCCGGTGGCGCGGGCCAGGGCGCTGACCACGGACGGCGCCACGGAGAAGATGCCGCCTTCGCCCATGCCGCGGCTGCCGTAGGGGCCGATGCCGTCGCGGTTCTCCACCAAGTACGTGTGATACTCGGCCGGAAGGTCCTGGAACTTGGGCACGCGGTAGTCGACGAGATT